>CAZRBV010000014.1:0-62388 GCA_964598425.1 uncultured Isosphaeraceae bacterium
AGCCCTGTGGAAGCCATTGAAGAATGGCTGGCGGAGGCCACTTCGTGTACGGACCGCCCGAATCCCAACGCGGTGGCGCTGGCGACGGCGGGAACCGACGGCCAGCCCAGCGTCCGCATGATGTTGCTCAAGGGCTTGGACGATCGGGGGGCCGTGATCTACACAAACCTCGAGAGCCGCAAAGGTGGTCAGATTCTTGAGAATCCGAGGGTGGCACTGCTGCTGCACTGGGATCTTCTTGGGAGGCAGGTTCGTATCGAGGGCGTCGCGACACCGGTATCTGATGAAGAGGCCGATGCCTATTTTGCATCGCGGCCGTGGGCGAGCCGGATAGGGGCAGTCGCGAGCGACCAATCGCGACCGCTCCAGAGCCGTGAGGCCTTGGCGGAACGGGTTATCGAGGTTGCCATGCAGTACCCGCTGGGCTCAGCGGTACCCAGACCTTCGCACTGGAGCGGCTTTCGCGTATCACTCGATCGAGTGGAATTGTGGCAAGAGGGTGATGATCGTCTTCACGATCGGATCGTGTACACGCCGTCAGCGGATCATTGGAGCCGTGAGCGACTCTGGCCGTGATAGTGGTGCTATCGCCCCTCGGCGATCCGGCGTGCCTGTGCCAGGACGGACTGGGGGAATGAGACGTGCGCTCCGGCTGGCTGCGGAGGGGTGACATCATCCGTTCGGGCGGGCGGGTTGCCGTGCTCCGAAGCCTCCAGGTCCTGCTCGGGCAACAGCGCACCCAGGTCTGCCGCCTTGGCTTCGGCCTCAATGGCCGCGATTTCCATCGCATCAAGTCCAAAGTGCCCCATCCATGCAGCGGCACCCTCGGGCGGGTTCGGTGGGAGCGGGTCGGGCGACGGACCGGAGGCAAGATCTTCCAGGATTGTCCGCAGGAAATCCTCTGAACTCAACCACGTACATCGCCGCCGTCTGGCAGCCTTGCGAAGCCGTCGGTCGGAGGAGACGACGACGAGCCGCCGCGGCGTCGTGGAGCGGCCGATCAGGCCTTCAATGACCTCGTCGGCCTCTCTGCCAGGGCCCGACCAGATGACATGAATCGCCTGTGGGAGGCCTGTAGGGCGGGGTTGCGGGGCCCCATCGCAGGCCAGCGTGGCATGCCATTGCCCCCATCGGGTCGCCCTCATGAGACGCCCGAGGCCCTCGATTTCCAGCCCGGCGAGCCCGGGTGGCAGAATGCCCTCCTGATGGAGGACATTCCATGTGTCGACGATGACCCGCATGATTCCCAGCCTACACGACCTGTTCGCTTGCCATCAGGACGTGTTTCCGCTCTAATGCGCGGCTCGAAACCCCCCTGAGGAGGCCCCCAAGGCTATGGCCATTCGGATCAAATCCAGGCACGGCGAGTCCGTCAATCAGATGCTCCGCCGCTTCAAGAAGCTCTGTGAAAAAGAGGGTCTTACGAAGGACGTGAAGCGCAAGCAATACTTCGAAAAACCCTCCGAGCGGCGGCGCCGCGCGATGCGCAAGGCGATCGCTCGAGTTATTCGTATGAATGATCCTCAACCCCAGCCTAAGCCGTCCGGTGGTCGTGGTGGCCCCCGTGGTGGTGGGAGTGGCGGTGGTGGCGGTCGTCGCTGATCCTTATCTATGAGTCCAACTCGATGCGGTTGCTCTTCAACTGTGTCATGTCTTCACAACTGGAATCAATGAGTTTCCAACGCGCGGTCGATCCTTTGAGGTCTGATGCCGCGATGATTGAGGAGTGAGTTTCGTGAACATGCTGCTTTCCGATATCAACGGTATGGATGCAATCGTTCAGCATGCGTGGGTGTGGTTCATCGCGCCGATTGGCGCCGTGCTCGCACTTGTCGCTGCCTTCGCATTCAGCCGCAACGTAATGAGCAAGAGCGAAGGTGAGCCGGAGATGATCCGAATCGCCGAAGCCGTCAGGCAGGGAGCGATGGCCTACCTCGTACGCCAGTACAAGGTTGTATTCATTGTCTTCATTGCGCTTGTTGCCATTCTGATTGCGCTTGGGGCACTCGGCATTCAGCCGCTGTGGTCAGCTGTCGGGGTACCGATTGCGGGCCTCTTCTCGGGACTCTGCGGCTGGTTCGGAATGAAGATGGCGACCAATGCCTCGGCTCGAACGACTTTCGCGGCGAAGCAGTCGCTGAATGACGGCCTGACCGTGGCATTCCGCAGCGGTGCTGTCATGGGTCTGGTAGTCGTCGGCTTCGCACTCCTGGATGTCAGCGTGTGGTTCTTCCTGTGGAACAGCTTCATTCCCAACGCGGGTCTTGAGGAGATCACCGCCATCATGCTGACGTACGGCATGGGTGCTTCGACGCAAGCACTCTTCGCTCGTGTGGGCGGCGGCATCTACACCAAAGCCGCCGATGTTGGTGCTGATCTGGTTGGCAAGATTGAGGCTGGCATTCCCGAGGATGATCCGCGGAACCCTGCAGCAATTGCTGACAACGTCGGCGACAATGTCGGTGATGTGGCTGGTATGGGCGCGGACTTGTACGAGTCCTACTACGGATCGATTCTTGCCTCGATGGCGTTGGGTGCCACGGCTATCTATGCGGGTAACTGGATCGGCCAAGAGGTCGGTGTCGCAGAGTGGGCTCTCAAGCTCGCCGCCGCACCGATGGCACTTGCGGGTATCGGCATCATTTGCTCGCTCATTGGCGTTTTCGTCGTTCGCGCGAAGGAAGGCGCTTCGTTTAGTCAGCTGCTCAAAGGTCTGCACATGGGCGTCTGGTTCGCCTCGGGCCTCGTGACGCTGGGCGCCGGCGTGCTGTTCTACTTGCTTCTTGGTACAGAGAACGCCATCGGCTTTGTGTGGTGGCAGCCATGGCTGGCCATTGTGACCGGCTTGTCAGCGGGTCTGGTTATTGCGTTCGCAACCGAGTACTACACCTCATACGAGCACGCGCCCACTCGACGAATTGCTGAACAGACAGAGACAGGTCACGCGACAGTTATCATTGCCGGCATCGCCGAGGGCATGAAGTCCACCTGGGCGCCGCTGATCGTGATTGTGGTTGCCATTCTGCTCGCTTTCGGTTTCTGTGGCGGCAACACGAATTTCCTCCTCGGTCTCTACGGTGTCGGCATTGCAGCCGTCGGCATGCTCAGCACGCTTGGCATCACACTTGCGACTGACGCATACGGCCCGATCGCTGACAATGCCGGTGGTAACGCTGAAATGACCGGCCAGCCATCGTTCGTCCGAGAGCGGACTGACATGCTCGACTCGCTCGGCAACACCACTGCTGCGACCGGCAAGGGCTTTGCCATCGGCTCTGCAGCCTTGACTGCAATGGCTCTTCTGGCGGCCTACGCAATTGTCGTGAAGGGTGCTGTTGTTGACAAGTTGGCGGTTGATGAGGCTTCGGCCCAGCAGATGGCGCAGGTTGTCGGCGTTGACGCCTCAAATGTCCACACGCTTGGCGATGCCACGCTCGGTGGCGAGCACACTTTGCATCTTGAGTACCTCGGAAACAATGAGTTCAAGATGCTTGCAGAAACCGGCAACGGAACAGCGGCAGGCGGCGGCCTCATGCTGACCTCCGTCGAGGTTGCCGACGCGGTTGGTTCGTACTTCGCAGGCAAACAGACGCTCACCGTGGACGCGAGCTGGGATCCACTCAACCGTTCGTTTGATGTCACGGTTCCGATTTACGGCACCGACAGCAGCCAAGGCGCCAATATCGATCTGGTTCCCGCGGATCGCGCAACACTCAAGCACATGGCGGCCTTCTATGACATTTCGATCATGAACCCGCGAGTGCTCGGAGGACTATTCCTTGGCGTCATGCTTGCCTTCGTATTCTGCGCAATGACAATGAACGCTGTCGGCCGCGCGGCCTATCGAATGATGGGTGAATGCCGCAGGCAGTTCAAGATGATGCGGGACAAATTCAAGGCTGATGGCATGTCGGACGCGGACGTTGCTGATCCAATGAAGTGGCCGACTCGTGTCAATATCAACGGCACCGATTACCCCGACTATCAGGAGTGCGTATCGATTTCGACCGCAGGTGCCCAGCGGGAGATGGTCGTGCCCTCAATCCTCGCGATCGTGACGCCCATCGTGGTCGGGCTCATTCTCGGTGTTGGCGGTGTCATGGGACTTCTCGTCGGCGGCTTGACAAGCGGCTTCGCCGTCGCCATCTACATGGCAAATGCAGGTGGCGCGTGGGACAACGCCAAGAAGTACATCGAAGCTGGCCATCACGGGGGTAAAGGGTCTGACTCCCACAAGGCATCGGTGACCGGTGATACGGTCGGTGATCCCTTCAAGGACACTTCTGGCCCGTCCCTCAACATTCTCATTAAGTTGATCGCAATCGTATCGGTCGTGTTTGCCGGTCTCGTTGTGTACTTCGGCCCGACGGTCCAAGCGGCATTGGGACTTGGCTGATAAAACCGATGACGGATCACTCAGGAAACGAAGCACAAGCCGCGAACGCTCAGTCCGCGGCTTGTGCATCCTCGGTGGCCTGCGATCCACGCGCATTTGCCATTGAGGCTGCGCGAGCAGCAACCGATCGTCACTGCACCGACGTTCGTGTTTTCGATGTGCGTGACCGTAGCCATGTTTGTGACTATGTCGTTGTTGCGTCGGGAACGAGTGATCGGCAAGTGCGATCAGTGGGTGCGGAGATCGGAGACATTGGCGAGAGCGTTGGAATGACGCGCTTCCGCAGCAATGCAGATCCTGCTTCAACCTGGCTCGTCGTTGATTTCGTGGATGTAGTCGTGCACCTCTTCGAGCCATCAAGGCGAGCGTACTACGACCTTGATGAACTCTGGGCCGGAGTACCCGAAGTCAACTTCGATCGCCCAGCGCAGGCATGATTGCTGCGGCCGGTTTGCTCCTGCTCATTGGGATCGGGCAACCGGTCGAGTCTGACATTGCCGGCACCTGGGCTGGATCGTGGACGTTGCCTGGATCGCCGGCAAACGACCTCGCTGTGCGTATTGAGCGTGGCAACAAGGGCGGGAGCGATAATTCGGTGGTCAGCCTGTCTGGAGGGATTGGTTTCCAGCCACTTTCAGAGTTTGCGAGCCGGCGGCGCGTCGTGACTTTCTCGGCAATGCGTGGTGAAGAGCAGATCCGATTCAGGGGGCGACTGGGCCCTGACGCGGCGACAATGGCTGGTGCCGTATTGACTGGCCGATCGACCCGGCCTGGGGCGTTCCATCTGGCTCGACGCGAACCCATCGGTTCGGTTGCGGGGCATCGTGTGTATGTGGGGGGCCTTCCTGTGTCCGCCGGCACCCTTGTGCCCGTCACCATGCGCCTCCTTGAACGTGATGGATTGTGGCTTGGGGAAATCGACCTCCCGGAGTCTGAGGTCGTTGGATATCCAATCGATATCTCTCAGGATGATCGTGACGCAGGCGTTGCCTTGATGAGACTGCCGGTGCCCGGTGGTGAATTTGCCACGCTCGCTCTCAGGCCAGGCACCGATCGCATGAGCGGCATTTGGGGTCGCGGCCAGGATGTGCGAGTAGTCGAGTTTGTGCGAGCGTCGGTCCCTTCCCTGGTTGGCTCTCAGGTGCCACAGGAGCCATTTGCATGGATTGACCGTCATGTGGAGGTGGCGTCGGTCGGAGAGGAGACGCTCCACGGCGTTCTCTCGACACCGGGCGAGTCAAACGACTACCCGCTTGTCATTCTGGTGGGAGATTCGGGAACCGATTTCAACGGGACCATTGAAGGCCAGCCGCTCCTGCTTGTGCTTGTCGATGTGCTGACCAATGCTGGGTTTGCAACACTTCGATTGGACCAGGCAGCCATGGGCTTTGTGGCTCGGCGTCGGGCTCTGAGGCGATGGATGGAGTGGGTGGCGCATCAAGAGGCGGTCGATCATCGGCGAGTCGCTGTTCTGGGTCATGGAGAGGGGGGCTCGATCGTTGCGCGGCATTCTGCTGCGTTCGGTGACGGAGTCGCCGCAGTCGTTCTGCTGGCCGCGCCCGGGCTGCCAGAGCGAATCAATGATGTGGATCGCGTCGAGGCCATGTTGCGAGAGTCGAACGCAAGCGATGACGATGTGCACGCCGCACTCGAAGCGAGGCGACACTTCACGCGAATGGCCATGCAGGAGGTGCAGGATCCGACAATTCTCCAGGCTGCGGCCGCGTGGCGCCGAGCCCTCTCGACATGCGTCGGTTCACACCAGGCGGAACCGTCTGAAGCAGACCTTGCCTCAGACTTGGACCGTGCTCGTGATCTCAACTGGCTGGACCAGTTGAGATTCGATCCCCGCACCGTTCTGCCGAGGCTTGTCGGGATGCCCATTCTTGCCATTCAAGGTGACGCCGACAGACGCTTCGACGGACCTCGCAATCTCACGGCACTGGTTGATGCCAACAGAAGCCGGGGGGGCTTGATCGAGCCGGTATTGATTCCGGGTATGAATCACATGTTGCAGCCTGTATCAGCATCCGGAGCTGCGCCGCAGTTGAACCAGATCACGGTATTGCCCGCCGTGCTGAAGCGGATCACGCAGTGGCTCCAGAAAACGATCGGCCGGCCACACATCGTGGAGGAATCGCTATGAGCTTTGGGCTGTCGCGCGGGCGAGAGTTCGACGTGACCGGATTCGGGTTCGACCGCGACGAACTTCTCATCTCCGCGGCGAACGCTTTCGATCCGCGCACACTGTTCGAGTTTCCGGACCGCCCACTTGAGATCGAAATCGGCTCAGGGAAGGGGACATTCCTTGCGCAGCAAGCATCTCAGCAGCCGAACACAAATTTCTTCGGCATGGAATGGGCGGGTGAGTTCTTTCGGTATGCGGCTGACCGGGCACGCAGGAATGCGCTCAACAACGTTCGGCTGCTCAGAGATGACGCGAGCGAGTTTCTCAAACATCGTTGCTGCGACGGTGTGGCCGATGTGTTGCACTTGTACTTCACGGATCCGTGGCCCAAAAAACGACACCACAAGCGCCGAGTCATTCAACATGACACGCTGCAGCGGATGCACGGAGTTCTAAAACCGGGGGGGTGCGTTCACCTCGTAACAGATCACGATGACCTGTGGGCGTGGTATGAGGAGCACGCGGCTGCCGTGTCCGCACAGTTTCGTCGAACGGAGTTTGCATCGCCGTCCTCAGCAGGTGATGGCGAGGTTGTCGGGACGAACTTTGAGCGCAAGTATCGGCGGGAGGGCCGGCCATTTCACGCGATGACTTTGCTGCGACTTGACGGAGCCGTGTAACACAATGCATCGCGAAGGATTCAACCCAGATGACGTACAACCGCAGGATGTCTTGTGTGATTTCTGTGGACTCGCCGCGTGGGCGCAAGGCATCCCGTGCGTGGAGGGTCATCGTGGGAGTTTGATCTGCGGAGATTGCCTTCGACACGCGCTCCAATCGGCCGAGTGCGGTACAGCTGGTGGCTCGACCTGCGTGATGTGCCTGCAAGCCTCCGAGGGGACTGTGTGGCGTCACGAGTCGCAGGAGGCCGAGATATGCCGTTCGTGCATCAAGCGAGCGGCGGGCGTCCTTCGTAAGTCAAAGGACTGGGAGTGGGAGGCCTGAGGCCCTTGGAGGCTTGCACTGCGCACGGAGTCAGGCTGACTTGGTGTGCGAACCCTCCATGAGTGATCGGGGCTGTGGAGGTTGGTACACCACGGGTAGGCGCAGCGCAAATGTCGCGCCACGATCCGCCGGTTCCAATGTCAAAGTCGCCTGAAGCATCTCGGCCAATTCGCGGCATATTGCCAGACCCAGACCTGTCCCCGAATGTTGTCGCGTGTGGCTGGCGTCGATCTGCCTGAACTTCTCGAAAATCACGTCTTGCATGTCTGCGGGAATGCCTGGCCCGGTATCGGACACCGTCAAAATGACATGCGTTGTAACGCCGTCGGCGACCTGCTTTGAGGCCGCAATTGTGACGGTGCCCTCTTCGGGGGTGAATTTGATCGCGTTCGACAGCAGGTTGTACAGAACCTGCTGCACCTTTCCTGGATCAGTCTCAATTGTCGGCAGTGAGGGTTCGAGCGAAGTCTCAATTGTGATGGACTTTGTGGTGGCCTGCGGTGACATAATGCCGGCGATGCCCTCGATCAGATCAGCGAGACTGGTTGGCTCGATGGCTACTTCCATCCGACCCGCTTCAATCTTTGCCATGTTGAGAAGTTCGTTGATCATTTCGAGCAGCGAGCGACCGCTGGTCGTGATGTTCGACAGAAACCGCAGGTGCTTGTCGGCGGGATCTGGAGTGGCTGCAAGTTCTTCGCGGAGCAGATCGGCGAACCCAATGATCGAGTTCAATGGTGTTCTGAGCTCGTGACTCACATTGGCGAGAAACTCGCTCTTGAATCGGGAGGACTCCCATAACCCGACATTTGCTTCAGCGAGTTCAGACACCTTGAGATCGAGGTTCTCGTTCATCGACTGCAGCCTGCTCCGAGCATCGTCGAGGCTGTCAAGCATGTCGTTGAGACCCTCTGAGAGTTCCTGGAACTCATCGCCGGTCTGGATGTCAGCTCGGGCGTCAATCTGACCCTCTCCAACGCGATCTACTACCCGGCGCAGTCGACGAACAGGCGAGAAGATCAAACGGAAGAGAATGAACCAGAACACAATGACCGAGAGAACGCCGGCGGCCAGTCCGGTCAGCACGATGACTGCGCGGCTGCGATCAAGTTGACCTTCGCCGAACTGGGTACTGCGTGAAACAACGAGAAGGCCTCGTATGGGATCGATTACGGTCGGCGTTGAGACTCCCGGGCTGAGATCTGAAATCTTCTGAATGCCGAGCGTTCGAAGTCTGGATGCAGTGACAGGCTTTGCAAAAAAGATCAGCTCGTGGTCATCTTGTACACGGGTCGCTGTGAACCAGGGTTGATTTGGATCTCCAGTAAATGCAGCGAGCGCGCGGCTGGTGAACGCATCAGGCTCAGACTTCTGGTCAATGTCATCAATCGGTACCCACGAAACATGCATGCCGCCTTCGGGGCCCGCGACGGCAAGGTCTGTTCGTTGAAGATAGTGCAGCGTTCCGAGTTCAATCTTTCCCGCCAACCACCCATCGGAAACCTGCTCGGCAATCTCTACCTGATTCTCATGAATCAGCGTTCGCACGCCGACCCACGGAACGAGCAGCGCGCCAACAAGGATTGCGACGATGGCGCAACCAAAGAGAATCAAGCATTTGTTTGCGAGGCTGATTCCACGTGACATTTGTTGAGCAGCCTATCAGGGAGATCGTTCCCGCCGCAGGGGGGGAAGATGGGTGATCGTCCGGGACCAGAGTTCACTTGCCGGTCAGCGCCTGGATGAGCTCGTCAGCCGTCGGTATCACATGACGGACCCGCGCAGCGTCAAAGGACTCGGGAAAGCGTTGCCCATGATCGATCATGGTGGTGATGACCGCCTCGGCGATGCGATCAGGCGTGACATTCCCACTCGGACACCAATAGTCGTAATCGGCCCAGTCCAGCCGGACCGTCGTCAACCGCCCATCTGACAGTTCGCAGCGAAACGACCACCCGCGGGCAGTTCGGGACTCCTCAATTCGGGTGATGGGGCCGGAGGGCTGCATCCATCGAGCGTACCATGTCTCGCCGAGGCATTATCGCATTGCAGTTTCTTCTTGAGACAATTCGTCTGGGCCTGACCAACTTGCGGCTCCACATGTTGCGGTCCGTGTTGACGAGTCTTGGGATCATTCTCGGAGTGGCCGCAGTTATCCTGATGGTGGCGATTGGAGAGGGCAACAAACGGGCTGCCATTCGTGATATCCAGGCGCTGGGGGCGCGAAACATCATTGTTCGATCCCAGCGGCCTCCGGAATCGGCGTCGGTTGGTACGCAGCGACGCAGCTTTGTGGCAAAGTTCGGACTTGAAGATTCCGATTGGAATCGGCTGGAGGCCGCGCTGCCGGATGCCTCCCAACTCGTTCCACTCAAGGCATTCGGAGCTGAGGTCTCACGCGGTTCGCGGCGCACCGTAAGTCAGGTGTTTGGTACCACGCCCGCATTGATAGACGTGTTGAATCTGACCGTGGAGCCTGGCGGTCGATACCTCGTTCCGGAAGATGAGTCTGGCTATAACAGAGTCGCCGTGATCGGATCAGCGGTTGCTGAGCAGTTTTTTCCATTGCGGAGCCCGCTCGGCGAATCAATCCGAATTGACAAGCGAATCTTCACTGTCGTCGGAGTGCTTGAACCCGTTGGCCTCTCAGGGGGGGCTGGCGGAGCCCTCGTCGGGCGAGATCTGAATCTGGATGTTCACATTCCGATCACGACCGGTCGAATGGAATTCAGTGATGCTGTGTATCGCCGCGTGAGCGGATCGTTCTCCGGCGAGGAGACGAGGTATTCCGAAATCTACATCGAGGCTCGTCATCCAGATGACGTCCTGCCGATGTCACATCGTGTGCGGCGGGTCATCGACGTCAAACACCAGGCAAGCGCGGACGTGGCCATCATCGTTCCATGGGAACTCCTTGCCAACGTCGAACGCACGACCTTTGCCATGAACTTGCTTCTCACGGCGATCGCGGCAATCAGTTTGCTCGTGGGCGGCATCGGAATCATGAACATCATGCTCGCATCGGTGATCGAACGTACGCGGGAAATCGGTATTCGCCGAGCGATGGGAGCGACACGCGCACACGTGATATCTCAGTTTCTTGTGGAAACAGGCACGCTCTCTGCCGCGGGCGGAGTGCTCGGAATCCTCTTTGGTGTGGGGCTTGCCTTGGCTGTGGATCGGTTGTTGCCGTGGGTGTTGTCACTTCCAATGATCCAGCGGCACCTCGACATCCAGATCAACTTCGAAGCCGCGATTACGCCCTGGTCGGTGGTCGTGTCATTCACAGTGGCCGCCGCGACCGGCATTGTGTTTGGCGTGTATCCCGCCATTCTGGCGAGCCGGCAGGATCCCATTGAGGCACTGCGTCATGAGTGAGATTGAGACTCATACCGCAGGCGTTCGGTGAGCGGGATTTCAACCCGGATATCCGAGCCTTCAAACCGCAGGACGCGTGAAGAGCGGCCGCTCGGGACCGGGATTCTGAAGTCGAATCCTGTAATCTGTCGGTGAATCCATCGAGGCGCACGAATGACCAGGGAACGGTTGAAAGGTTGCATTTCTGCCCAGGAGCCTCCGGCTCGTTTCCATGCTCTTGGCTCAATGTTGCGAGTCAATACTTCCATGAGTTTGGCTCGCCTTGTTTCGAGGTCATCCTCGGGCGGTGGAGCAGCACCTCCTCCACCGCCAGCACCTCCGGAGCCTCCTCCAAGATTCAGGTTTGGCGGGTCGTTGTAGTCGGGGATCGGGATCAATTGATCCTCGATCGGCAGCACGCGGACTGTCTGCATCTGCTCGGTTCCGAGCGTTTCCTTCGTTGAGACTTCAAGCACTCCGTGGCGGAGCTGCCATGTGCATGGAGCCACGGCGCTGCATTGCGACAGCGCATCCTGCAGGAGATTGAGTGCGGGTCGAGGAGCTGCGGGAAGCGTGATGGTTTGCGTGGGATCGATGCCGCTGGGATAGCTCTTTGATCGTTTCAGAATCCGAATTGGTGCGCCGGTCTGAGCGCGGATGAGCTCGATGACCTCAGAGAGAGGGACCTCCTCCAGTGGAGTGTCGATGTCCGTATAGATCATCTTTGAGAGAACGCCTCCATTGCGTGGATCGGATGCCCGAGGCTCCGCGGGATCGCCAGCTGCAAGCGAGGCCATGGCCGTGAGAACCGTAGCGAGCGCCACACCTTGTACAACACTGCATGTGAGTGGTGTCATTGTCTCACCTCCATGGTGTCTGGGGCTGCCCCAGAATCCAATTGATTCACAATATCGTGCAGAAGCAGAATGGCGAAGGCCTGAGATGGAATCGACATGTGTTCATCCCATGCCGCGGCTCGAACGCCGCCAGTGGTATTGGACGGAACCGGTGTAAGAGCCGCTTCCTCATCGCCCACAATGAGTGCATTCAGCAGAAACATGGCGTCATCGAGCGTTTCGATTGCGTCAGATGGCTCCTCGTTGGATGTTCGTATCGATGGAAGGTAGGCCGCTTGACGAAGCAGCACACTCGTCAAGCGAGCTGGCCCCGGTCGCTGTGTTGCCGTGATCGCCGTCGAGAATCGCTCCGAAAGTTGCGTCCAGTGGGACTGGAGTATTGGATCCGTGCCCCGGCTCTCGGCATGGGCTGTATCCGCCCATCCAAGCCAGGGAAGTGCGGCCTCAACATCGGTTTGTGACCACGTGGCGGCTTCCAGCAGAAATGCATGAAGCATGCTTTGGAATGCAGGGTGGTGTGAAAGCGACCAGGCAGAAATCGCTCGATTCATCCGCGATTCATTCTGATCGCTGAGAACAGCCGAGACAGTTTCTGCAAGGCCCGCTTCCGGTTTCGAAAGCACGATTTGAAGGGCGGCCACCACCGGATCACTGGTGTTCAATTGCGGTATCAACGCGTCCCGAGCCTCAGAAGCGAGCTGTGCCAACTCAGGTAATGAGGGCACAGCCGCAAGTCGATCAAACGCGAGTACTGCGAGCGCGGTATCGCGATCGCTTGCCTGGATGGGGCGATACTGGTTGGACATTGGCAAGTAGGTCCCCGACAGGTTGATTGCGCCGTCCTCACCACGCCATGTGTGAGTGAGCAGGTGCGATCCAACGTGTGTGAGCCGATTCAAGAATGCCCCGTGGCTTACATCGCGTGTCGGCTCAGCCGCACCTCGTTCAAAAACTCGAGGCGGAGAGGACGTCGAGAACTGCACCAGATCTATCGACTCAAACCCATACAGGGTGGCACGACCCGATTGCCTCGCCGCGTCAAGGCCGCTGGGTGTGTACCCGGAAACAGCTGCCAATTCGTGGAGTGTTGCCAGCGTTGCTGCTGCTCCGGTGAGTCGAAGTGCGGAGGGGAATCGCACAATCCACGCAGTACCCGTGCGTAGCGCGATGCCGTGGACTGTCGGGTTCAATCGATCTGCAACCGCTTGGAGGGTTGGCGCGGTCAGCGGAATAAACTCACCGCCGGTCTCGACCTCCAGCGTGGCATGCCGCAATCCCTGTTCGACGAGCGAATCCGGAAGATTGATGAGTCCCGAGTCCACCTTGGCCTTGGCCAGCAACTCAGCTGCTGCAGCTTGGACCGGGTCGTCTATGTCAGGTGTTTGAATGGACCACGCAGATGCAACAGGGCGACCATGGTGTCGAAGGACAGCATGCACACTGGAGGGGGGTGTGGACGCACCGGCAACTGCTCCAGAGTCGATGGCATGCCGAATCCGATACCAGTTCTCCACGGCGACATCGGGCGGAGGTGGGGTTGCTGCAACAGCGATAACGATCCCGCACAGACCGCACGCGCCTCCCAGCCATGCCTTTCGTGCGTTCATTGAACCCGCTCCTTCGCCATTTCTGGCACAATCTCTTGCTCGCCCCGCAGCATGGGGCATGGTATGCGAGGCTGGTCTCAAGGCCAGTGCTGCCCCCAGGTGTGAAAGAGATGAGGAGGATGCGCCGTGACGCTTGCGACGCTTATGCATTGGACAGCGAACCGCCGAAAGATGGCTGTGTTGACGCTGCTTACCTTCGTCGCGATGTGCTGACGGCTTCCTGCCGGGAGAGACAGGAAGCCGTCTGCGTCATCGGTCATTGAACCCTGACTGAGATCAGAGTTCGATCTTGTCGGTGCCGAGTGCGCCGTGGTCGTCCATGCCGCCACGAGTCGGAGCTGGCTTTGGCGTGGGTGCTGATCCATCCCCGCCGCCGGATTCGTCCTCGCTGCCTCGGGCTGCATCGCGCCACTGGGCACGCTTCAGGCTCAGGCCGATCTTCCGCTCATCGGTATCGACTCGCAGAATCTTGACATCGACTTCCTGCTCGGGCTTGACCACATCTTGCGGATCGTCGACTTTCTCATCGGAAAGCTCCGAGATGTGGAGCAGGCCTTCGAGGCCCTCTTCCAATTCGACGAACACACCGAAGTTGGTGATCTTCGTGACCTTGCCGTGGACAACCATGCCGGGGTGGTAGGCGTCCGGGATGGCGTTGACCCACGGATCTTCAGTGAGTTGCTTGACTCCAAGACCAACTCGCTGCTTCTCCTGATCGATTTCAAGCACGACACATTCGACTGGATCGCCCTTCTTGTACTTCTCGTTGGCGTGGGAAATCTTTTCTGTCCACGACATGTCCGAGACATGAAGCAGACCATCGATACCAGGTTCGATTTCGATGAAAGCGCCGTAGTTGGTGAGGTTGCGGACGGTGCCTTCCACAATGGTTCCGGTGGGGTAACGCTCGGCAACGAGCTCCCACGGATTCAACTCTGTCTGCTTGATGCCCAGTGATATCTCTTGCTTGTCGCGGTTGATATCCAGCACAACGACTTCGATCTCGTCGCCAATCGACACCATTTCGCTCGGATGGTTGATCCGCCGCGTCCACGACATTTCCGAGACGTGTACCAGCCCTTCGATGCCCTCCATCAGTTCGATGAATGCGCCGTAGCTGACCAGACTGACCACCTTGCCGCTGATGCGGTTGTTGATCGGGAAGCGGGCTTCAATGTCATCCCATGGCGAAGGTTCTTTCTGCTTGAGACCCAGGGCGATCTTTTCCTTCTCGCGATCGATCCGAAGGACCTTGACCTCGAGTTCGTCGCCCGGTTTGCACATCTCACTCGGGTGGTTGACTCGACCCCAGCTCATATCGGTGATGTGCAGGAGGCCATCGATTCCGCCGAGGTCGATAAAGGCGCCGAAATCGGCGATATTTGTGACCACGCCCTTGATCAATTCGCCCTCATCGATGCTACCGAGGATTTTGTCCTTGGCTTCTGCTCGTTCGCGCTCCAGAACGCGGCGACGACTGATGACGATGTTGCGACGCTCCTCGTCAATCTTGAGGATCTCGGCGCGGATTGTGCGGCCGATGAACTCGCTCACGTCGCCGGGACGGCGGACGTCGATTTGCGAGGCAGGCAGGAAGACCGGGACACCGATGTCAACCAGCAGTCCACCCTTGATCTTCCGCATGCCGCGGCCTTCGACAAGATCACCTTCGTTCTTCGACTCAAGCACGCGTTCCCAACCGCGAATGCGGTCTGCCTTGCGCTTGGAGAGTTTGACTATTCCGGTTCCGTCGTCGAATTCCTCGAGGAGGACTTCGATTTCGTCTCCGGGCTGCAGGGCATCGAAGTCATCGAACTCACTCTTGTGAATGAGACCCTCGGACTTGAGTCCGACATCGACTACAGCTTCGTCGCCGGCGCGGCCAGCTACTTTGCCCTTCAGGATTCGTCCACGAGAGACCTGCTGTATGTCGCCGGCGAGCAGTGACTCAATGTTGTCATCGCCAACGGCTTCGCCTGACCCAGTGTGCAAGAGCGCCGATACTTCGGCATCGTCTACGCCGAGATCGGCGATGAGATTGAAATCAACCATGGGTGGAATATGCGGCGTCAGGGCGAGGTCATGCGGGCCGCGGCCGCACGCAGTGGATCTGCATCGAGGTACTCGGATGGGACGCACGCTGCGTCTGTCAGTTGATCCGGAACTGATTCGATGGCCCTGAGTTGTGAATCGAGCAGTATACAGGACACCACAAGCCGAGCGGCCCGTCTGGGGCTCGCCGATATGTTGATGAGAGGGCCTGTCTGGCCTCGATCAGGGATCTTTGCCCGTCGGAATGATTGGATATGGGCTCAGGATGCTGGGCTGATCCATCAGGAAGATCCGGCCGAGATCATCGGATGCCTGACGAAGATTGATGTTTCCGACCATCGCCATATTGTTGTCGATGTCGTACTGGGTCTCAGTCGTTCCCCGGACCTCGGGCGTCAGATTCCCGCGAATCGAGCCGATCGATACATTCTCGGGATTGCTGGCGCAGCCGCCAATGCCCAGCGAGAGGCCCAGAGCGAGCAGCATGACAGTGAGGGATGACAGGGACTGGCGTGACATGAGATCCTCCTGAGTGGATAGGGGGCCCAGTGTCCCCGCAGGGAGGCTCCCTGTCAATCGCAGGAGTCAACAGGTCTTGAAATCGCTGCGTATCGCGGTAACGGGCCTCGTCAGCAGCCCGGAGCGGTGGTAGGGTTGCGGTGCGTCGAGGCGAATCTCCTCGGACGTACGCGCCCGCGGGCACACTTGCTCGTTCCTGTCGAATCCCAAGGGATCGACCGTGCCGCGTCGATGGCCAAGCCCCCACCGAGGGGACGGCCGGGAACGACGGCCTTCGAACCCACCTGATACTTGGGTTCGAGCAAGTCCCAGGGCGGGTCAGCGATTCAGTTCGCACCGTGCGTCCGAGGGGCTCGCTCGGCGTGTTGCAGCGATCATGAATCGCCGATGTCGACGCTTCGATAGAGCGTTGCCACATCGTCGAGACTGGAGGGAATGACGCGGGTTCCTGCCACCGTGCCCATGAAATTGACATCCCCGTGCCATCGTGGAATGAGGTGAGCATGGAGGTGCCCCGGGAGGCCAGCGCCTGCCGCAGCACCTTCATTGATCCCCATATTGACTCCCTGCGGGTCAATTGCAGTCCGCAGGATCAGCCAGGCATGATCGACGAGATGCCAGAAAGCAATCCGTTCTGCCGGCGAATAGTCAAGCAATCGGGGTTGCGCCGCTCCAAGGGCGACCAGCAGATGCCCGTTGGCATAAGGATGCCGATTCAGCATGATCAGCCCGTGCTCATCCCGGAACACAACATGATTGGAGATGTCCTCGTCGGGAGTCTGCCAACAAAGGCTGAGAAAGTCGTTCAATGTACCGCCAGATCGAGTGTCCGAATCGAGTTGTTGGAGGTACTGCAGTCTCCACGGGGCCCACATTGCATCATGCATCTCAAATCGACTCCCTTACCAGTGGTCATGCGGTGCAGGGTACGCTCTGCGACCAGCCGCTTCTGGTGAATTGAACAATGAGCCTTGCAACACTCTCACATCTCTCTGTTCAGTACGGGAACAGCATCATTCTCGATGGTGTCGACTTCGCGATTCAGTCTGAAGGGCGAGTCGGTCTTCTTGGCCGAAATGGTGCTGGCAAGACGACACTGCTTCGCCTTCTGACGGGCTCGCTCTCGCCAGATGCGGGCACCTTGGACATTCACAAAGGGGTTCGTGTTGGTTTGTTGGACCAGCATCCCACTTTCCAGGCGGATGAAACTGTTCGACAGATTGCCCGCGCCGCATTCTCCAGGCTGGATGACTTGCAGGACGAACTCAATCGAGTCTTCGTCGAGATGGAGACTGCGGATGGAGACTCCCTGGAGCGTTTGTTGAACAGGCAGACGTCACTGCAGGCGCAGTTGGAGTCGCTCGGCGGCTGGGATATCGAACATCGGGTCGATGCCACACTTCACGGCGTGGGCCTGTTTGATGAGATCTTTGTCCGTCAGGCGCAGCATCTCTCTGGTGGAGAGCGGTCGCGGCTGGCATTGGCAAAGTTGCTTCTGGAGTCACCAGACCTGCTTCTGCTGGATGAACCGACGAACCACCTTGACATCGAAGGTTGCCAGTGGCTTGAGCAGTTCCTCAATGACACCTATAAGGGAGCCGTTGTTGTCGTCAGCCACGATCGGTGGCTTCTTGATGCAGTCTGTACACGAATTGTCGAGGTTCGCCGCGGAAAGCTTGACGCCTATCCGGGCAACTACTCGGCCTATGTCGAGCTGCGGGCACAACGGCGCATCACCGAGTCTCGGGCATGGGCGAAGCAGCAGGATCACATCAAGCGGGAGCAAGCCTACATTCGGCGCTACAAAGCCGGACAGAGAGCAAAGCAGGCAAAGGGGCGCGAATCTCGTTTGGAGAGATTCATTGATGAGGCGGATCGAGAGCGGCCGGAATCAGAGGTTGTTGCAGCGATGCAGCTACCGTCTATCACTCGCTGTGGCGACCGTGTTCTCAGCGCCGAGAGTCTGTCGGTACACATCGGCAGATTGGAGCTTGTTGCGGCCCTTGATCTTGAAGTCCGCCGCGGCGATCGAATCGGAATCATCGGGCCAAACGGCGCGGGCAAGACCACGCTGATCCGCTGCCTTCTGGGAGAGATTGAACCGGCAGGCGGTCATGTCGAGGTTGGCGCTGGAGTCAATACCGGCTGGTTCCTGCAGCATCAGGACCACCTTGATCCGCAATGGTGCGTCTGGGAATGGATTCGCAAAACGCTGATCGAGGGGCGAGGGGGCGAGGTATCTGAACAGACCGCTCGGGACCTGGCGGGGGCGTTTCTGTTCTCAGGTGAAGACCAGGATCGATTGCTTGGCACGCTGTCGGGGGGCGAACGGGCCAGAGTGACGCTGGCAGGCCTTTTCGGCGCGGGCCACAACGTGCTGGTTCTCGATGAACCGACCAATCATGTGGACATCGCCACATCGGAGCGGCTTGAGTCTGTGCTGTCTCATGGCGGGCCGTTTCAGGGGACGCTCCTACTCGTGAGCCATGATCGGGCGCTCCTTGAGGCCACCTGTGACCGATTGATTGTGTTTGAGGGCGACGGCAGCGTCTGCTTGCACGATGGCAAGCTGTCGAGTTGGCTCAGCTCGCACAGGATGGCATCACCAGAGACGCTTCAAGAGGAGCCAACTCGATTGGCCCCTGTCAAGGAAGCCCGTTCGCCGCTGGACGGACTATCGGTCGGGAAACTTGAGCGGCGAATGGAAGCGATGGAGTTGCGGCTGGAGGAGTTGCGCGCGTCCATGAATGACGAGGCGGTGTGGTCGGATCCCGACGCGTTGCAGCAGGTACTCAATGATCAGAAGGATGTTGCAGCGGAGCTGGCTGCGCATGAGGAAGCGTGGCTCAAGAGGCACGAAGACTTGTCTGAGTCGTAAGTGCGACACGAAGACGTGTGGTCTTCAGGCCAGTTACAGAATCGGCCAGCTCTTGGAGCTGGCCGACTCTGATCTGAAGAGTTGATTGGCGACTGCTGGTACTAGACCAGTTTCGCGGTGGCAATCATCGCACCAGTTGCGTCAGTGATGCGAACGGTTGCGCCCGGAAGCGATACGGGATCGAATTGCATCGCGATGCCATCAAAGATTCGATCTGTTCGGAGCGTGGCTGATCGGTGTACTGCACCATCGCTTGAGGTGATGTCAACGTTGCACGGCCCGGTATACCCCATGAAGTCCATCGCGAACAGGAAGCACTCGCCAGTTTTCTCGTCCACTGAAAGCCGGATGAATCCCTGACCATCGGCCGCAGCCAGATACTGGTGGCGGGCGGTTGGGCTGTTCATCATTTTGAGGAAAGGCGCGTACTCTTCGCCCAGTGACTTCTCAATTGTCTGGCCAGTCTGGAGCCGCACTGCCTCGGCCATGATTCGGTCAAAGTGCCGCTTGCTGGACGTTGAGGTGACAACCAGCGTGAGGCAGACGCCAAGCAGCACCAGCGCTGCCATCCGCCATGTCCACACTGAGCCGAGGAATCCTGAGCGGTGGGCATTGAACGGCAGGGCATCCACAGGTTGATGTGCGGCGTAGTCGCCCATGAAAAGGCCCGCCGAATTGAGTGCCATCGCAGCGTGGATCCGCTCTAGTACGCGGGCCCGAAGGTACTCAGGTGGATCCACGGAGGGAAGCAATCGCTCATCCGTGGCAATATCTTCCTGAATCCGACGAATTTCTGCCTGGACATCGGGGGTTGTGGCCATGAAGGCCTGTTCGAAGCGGATCTGATCTGGCGATTCCAGAAGCCCGTAGGCATCCAGAATGGCCATTTCAGCCAGTTCATGCGACGGCATTGAAGTGTGTTCAGAAGTCATTGGTTCGTTCTCGTACCCATGTGTTCGCCCCAATCCCCTCTCAGGATGCAGCAGAATCTGGAAGATCCTCGTTTGCGTTGGATCTCAGCCGCGCAAGCCCCCGGCTGAGGGCAGACTTGACCGTCCCAAGGGGGACTTCAAGCTGGATAGAAACCTCTCGAAGCGTAAATCCTTGCAGATACGACCGTTCAATAACGGATCGCTGGAGCTCCGGCAGCATTGACAAACTTTTTTGCAGTTTTGTAAACCGTTCAGACATCACGAGTTTGGACTCATTCCCCTCGTAGAATCCCTCGTTTCCGGCCTTCATTTCCGTCGTTCGTGGCCTGACGGCTGATCTGCGAATGCGATCGATCACATGCCGCCGTGTCAGCAGCATCACCCAGGTCACCAGCTTCGCTCGATTCGGGTCAAATCGCTCTGCGGTCTTCCAAAGCCTGAGGAAGACCTCCTGAACGGCATCCTCGGCCTCAGCGTCGGAGGGCAGCAGTTGGCGGGCCCCGCGGAACACAAGGCCACCAAAGCGGTCGTACAGCTCTGAAACGGCTGTTTCATCGCCGCTGGCGACTCGCTGCATGAGCTCGAGATCTTCGTGAATAGCGTGGACCTCCAAAACGCCTTGATGAGGAAAATGGGGGTGCCAGCCACGATACCACGCCTTCGCGATGGCATACACGATCTTTCTGCCCCAGATTGCCGGATCAGCACTGCCTCGCCATTTTTCCCGCTCCAGAATGGATTTCTGCCTTCCAGAATCGGCCGGATACCGGTTATGGTTGGAGGGCGGCCTCATCGTTTGAATGAGCCTACAGGGCAACCACGAGGATTCGATGCGGACACAGCATCAACAGAATCGAGTTTCCGGAAGGCGGGGGTTCAGCCTTGTTGAACTGCTGGTTGTCATTGCTGTCATCTCAATCTTGCTTGGCCTGCTGATGCCTGGACTCTCGCGGGTTCGGCAAACGACGTATCGCGTGTTGAGTGCCAGCAATCAGCGCACGTTGGGGCAAGGACTCACAATGTGGTCTGGTCACCGTCGAGGTCGTTTGCCAGAGAGCCGTGTTCTGGTGAATGCGCCCGAAGGTGAGGAGCCCGAGCTCGCAGAGTTGATGCGGACGTACGCGCCGCTGACTGATGAAGAGATGCTTGCTGACATGGGGAACGGCTCGCACACGACGCTTCGCAAGTCAGGCCACCGCGGTCGCCGCACGATTAGCGGGTGGTACACGGCGAAGTCTGGCTGGGATGGTCTCGGCCATCTCTTCTCGCAGGGTTTGGTTCCCGACTCGTCGGTGTTCTATTCGCCAGCACACTGGGGCGAGCATCCGCATGAGCGGTACGAGCAATATTGGGTTTCACCGATGGGCGGTCCAGACTCCCAGCCTTCGGTCGTCATCTACGGTAACTACCACTACCTCGGACACCTCGACGACAGGGGCCGTCAGATCAAGATTGGCCGTGATCCAATGCGGATCATTGTGACTGACGGCTTGCGGCGACGCAGCGATTTGAATCACCGCACCGGCGTGAATGTTCTCCGGGCTGATGGGTCAGTTGAGTGGAAGAGTGATCCCACGCTCCTCAACACCTTGCCGACCGAAGACTCCGGGGGATTCTTGATGATGAGTCACAACTCGGTCATCCGTGGCATTTTCGCTGATCCGTGGCGGCCAGCTCACTCCGATGACGGCAGCCCGTGACCCGTCGCTGACACCGCCTCCTCTTCAATCTGGATTAGTTGAGCTCGGTGCCGGCCGCAGCCGGGATCGATGATGTTGATGGAAGTGACGGCTGAATCCGCGTTCTGGGTGAGCACATGGTCCAAGCGGTAGATGGGCCACGCTCTGGGGTAGGTGCCTCCCCATCCATGACCTGTTCGCGGCCACGAGGGGGTGAAGCCCCCTCGAATGCGCAGCAGCAGGCTGCTTGTCTGAGTGAGATTGAAGTCGCCGACAATGATGTCCGGCTCCTGCTCCAATTTTGCGAGGAGTATCTGCAATTGGTCGACCACCGATGCGCGTGATAGAGCGGGGTCCGACGGAAGATCGACAATGAGGGTGTGGAATGGCTTCCCGGAGGGCAGTTCCGTGACCAGTGAAATGACAAGGATGTCATGCGCCCAGGCGATCGTTCGAGCCCTGAGCACCGGAAGTCGGCTGGCGATCAGGAACGGGCCTTTCAACAACACGGCGTGATCGTGACTCCAGGCCCGAAAGGCGTCGGAAGACACGGCGCGGCGAGCGCCCTCGACGATGAGGACGTCCGGGTTGACTCCTGCCATGAATGCACCGTACGCGTCTGTTGCGCCTCCAATTGGCCCTGCGGTCCACTGGAGAATGCGGGCACCGCTGGCTTGTGGTTCACCGCCAGGGTTCCAGCGTGGGAAGACGTACTCAACGGTTCCGAGCAGGGGCAGCAGCAGGGCGATGGCGTGCCATCGCCTGCGGAGCATAAGCAGGCCCGCCCACAACACAGCGCCCGCGGGAATCAGAACCAGCCCGGTCAGCCACAGAAACCACTGGCTCCACCACCATCGATCTCCGAAGACAAAACCGAGGACCCACGCCACCACCATGAGTGATCCAATCAGCAGAAGGATCGTTCCAGTGGGGTACCGCCAGCGCGCGGCGGGCTCATCCATCACCCATACACCAGAGGGGCGAGTATCGCGCACAGGACGGCGAGCAGAATCGTCAGGGGGACGCCGAGTCTGGCGTAATCCAGAAAGCGGTAACCGCCGGGGCCGTACACCATCAGGTTTGTCTGGTATCCAATGGGGCTGATGAAACTACATCCGACCCCAAGCATCAATACGAAGACAATTGGTGCAGTGCTGTATTGCAGAGTCTCTGCAATGGTCATGCTGACGGGGAAGAGCAGGGCGGCTGCCGCATAGGTCGTAATGAACTGTGAGAGTACCGCGCCAGCAAGGAAGATCACCAGGAGCATTGGGACCAGTCCAACATCAGTACCAAATTGGGCGATGGATGCGCCTGCAATGTCAGACAGCCCGGTGGAGTGCAGCGCCTTTCCGATACCGATAGCGCCCGCAATGACGAGCAGAACCTTCAACTGCAGGCCGTTCCGCGCTTCGGTTCCCGTCACGCAGCGGGTCAGCACCATCGCCAGCGCGCATCCCCACACGGCGGCCACACGATCGATTGGCGCAAAGATGAGCAGCAGGACGAGTGCGCCGAGTATCGACAACGCGACAGGTGCGAGGTCATGCCGGACCGGGATGCTGTCTGGAACATCGGTGACGAGGAAGAATTCGGTACTTTCCTTCCACGTCTGGCGAAATGACAGATTCGTTTCGATGAGCAGTGTGTCGCCGGGCTTCAACACGATGTCGCCGATCTTGGCTGCGATCTGCTGTCCTTGGCGGTGCACAGCCAAAATGACGCCGTCGTAGTTCGTCCGGAATCGAGCCTGTCGAACACTCTTTCCTACGAGTGGAGAGTTGGCCGATACAGCAGCCTCGACCAGTGTCCTGTGAGAACGAGAGATATCAAGTTTGTCGGACTGCGAGTCGTCTGGCTCCAGACCCTTGATTCGTCGGAGATCCAGAACTGACTCCAGCAGACCGACGAAGGAGAGTCGATCACCCTCCTCCAGCACCGTGTTCGGCTCGACTGCGGGCAGTCGAACACCGCTTCTCTCGATACTGCTCAGGAACAGTCCAGGAAGTTGCCTCAGCCCTGCCTCTTCAATGGTTCTTGACGCAACGGGCGAACCAGATGGCACCACAAGTTCAACCTGATAGTTACGGGCATCGACTCGCGCGGATTCAACTGCAGGAGTGCGAATCGGCAGCAAGGCGGGAGCGGCCAGCAGGATAAATGCGATGCCGACAATGAGCGCGGGGAGCCCGATTGCTGCAACTCCGAGAAACTGCGTGACGGCTGTCGGTGGCAGCATTCCGAGTTCGCGAGCCCAGAGTGCGTCGCTTGAGTCGAACCACGACACCCACTCTTCCATCACAATGATGTTCGAGGCCGTGCCGATGAGCGTCAGCTTGCCGCCCAGAATGGCCGCGAAACTGAGCGGCATGAAGAGGTGCGAAGGGCTGATACGCAGTCGCCGGGACCACTCCCGCACAATCGGAATGCAGATCGCCACAATGGGCGTGTTGTTCATGATGCTTGAGAGCAGCGAGACCGGAACCATCAATCGGAACTGGGCGCCGGGTGTGGAATGTGGATGACCAAGGAGCCGGCGGGCATAGTGGCTGACAGCGCCAGTTCGCTCCAGGCCTGTGGCGATGATGAAGAGACCGGCCAACATGAGGACCGCTGCTGATGCGAAGCCCGACGTGGCGTCGGCTACATCGACGACGCCCCCAACCATGAGCATGGCAAGCCCCCCGAGAATGGCGACATCCATCCCCATGCGATTGGAGACGAGCGAGCCGATGACGGCCAGCAGGACGGCGATGGTGTACCAGGCTTGGAGGTCCAGCGGAGTTCGTCCTTACTCAGGCGTGGCAGCAGAGCCCCATGCTCCGGCTCGCTTCGACGAGGAGGGGGTGAAGCCCTGCGGCAGCTGCAATGATGCCACGGTTGGCCTCCAGACGCGAGCCATGTCCAAAGTCAAGCGGATTGCCGCAGACGTCTGTGACGATGCCTCCGGCTTCCTCCGCCAGGAGAGCTCCTGCCGCGTGATCCCAGATTTTCTCACGGTATTCATCGCTGGTTGGCAGGCGGAGGTAGGCGTCGGCTTGCCCGCGGGCGAGTACCGCGTACTTGGCCTGGCTGTCCAGACGTACCGGCTCTGTGTCAACGCCGATGGCGGCCAGCATTGTGTCGGTATCGGAGCGATTCGAATGCGCCGCCTCGACGCTTGCGCACGTCCGCACCGGCCGATCGATCGCCCATTCCTGGCAGTTGATTCGGACGGGCGTCTCATCTGGCGAGGCATCGGGATACTCCCAGGCCCCCTCGCCTCTGGCAGCAGCGTAGAGCGATCCACAGCCACGGGCATCGGGTTCGGTCAGTGAGGCACCACAGTCGATTGGAAGATTGGGGCATCCAAGTAGGCCGAGCGTCACCTGTCCCTGTTCGATGCGACCCAGCGCGATGGCGTACTGCTGCCCTCGGAGAAAGCCTTTGGTCCCATCTACGGGATCGAGGGTCCAGTAGGCACCAGCGGAGCCGTCGTGATTGCACGCGTCAATGGCCTGAAGGACATCGTCTGCGGTCGCTCCCGGTCTCCATGCTCGCACGACTGCGACAACAGCCTCACGGATTGCAGCGTGGTCACTTTCGCGGAGCGTCGCCGCGTTTTCCTCTCCAACAATCAGCCGGTCTTCAATAGCAGGGAGCCGCTCTGCGAGGACCATCGCTACGATTGCCTGCGCGGCATAGTCCGCCACCGTGACTGGCGAGCGGTCATCCTTTGCGTGTTGACTGATGTCGCGCCGGCTCGCCTGCACTGATCTGGTGGCGGCAGCTGCCGTTGCCACGGCTTCGAGGGCTGGTTGCAGGAGCGTCAGTGTGTGGCCAATCATGGTGTCTCCTTCATCGGCAGGGACGCCACAATTGCTGCGACTTTGGTCCCCGCCAAACACAAGCCCGGCGACACCACCGTGCGGCGCCGCCGGGCCATATGAGTCGTGTCCTGCGTCACCCGGCGGCGACGAAGCCTGCCTTGTATTCCTCAATCGCGGTCGCGAACTGATCACCAATCTTCTTGAAAGACCGCTGCTCGACCAATTCGTCACGAAGGGGCTTCCCGGCACCGTTGAAGTACTCCAGGAGGCCTCGCTCGAACTCGTGGACTCGCTCGAGATCGACGTCATCCAGGAATCCCTGGGTGCCAGCGTAGATCGAAATGCACTGGTCGATCACGTCGTACGGTGCATACTGGCCCTGCTTGAGCAGTTCCACCATGCGGGCACCGCGATCGAGCTGCCGTTGACTGGCCGCATCAAGCTCGGTACCGAGTTGTGCGAATGCCTCAAGTTCACGGAAGGCCGCCAGGTCGAGCCGGAGCGAACCAGCGACTTCCTTCATCGCTTTGATCTGGGCGTTGCCACCGACGCGACTGACCGAGATACCGGCGTTCACGGCCGGGCGGACACCCGAAGCGAAGAGCTCAGGCTGCAGGTAGATCTGGCCGTCGGTAATCGAAATGACGTTGGTCGGGATGTAGGCGGACACGTCGCCTTCCTGCGTCTCAATAATGGGCAGGGCTGTCAGCGAACCGCCGCCGTTCTCGTCCGAAAGCTTGGTGGCTCGTTCCAGAAGTCGGCTGTGGAGGTAGAAGACGTCTCCAGGGTAGGCTTCGCGGCCCGGCGGGCGGCGGAGAAGCAGGGAGAGCTGCCGGTATGCAGTCGCCTGCTTCGAGAGATCGTCGTAGACACAGAGGGCATGCCTTGGCAGCTTTCCATCCTTGCCCTGATTCATGAAGTACTCAGCCATGGCGCATCCCGCATAGGGTGCGATGTACTGCAGGGGGGCGGGAGTCGAAGCACCAGCGTTCACGACGATGGTGTAGTCCATCGCGCCGTGCCGCTGCAGCGTGTCGACGACAGCCATGACGGTCGAGTCCTTCTGGCCGACAGCGACATAGACGCAGACGACTGCATCGTCGGTGCCCCAGAATTGCTTCTGGTTGATGATGGCATCGAGCGCGACGGCCGTCTTGCCGGTCTTTCGATCGCCAATGATGAGCTCTCGCTGACCACGGCCGATCGGAATCATCGAGTCGATGGCTTTGACGCCCGTTTGCAGCGGCTCGGTGACCGGCTGTCTGGCGGAGATGCCAGGGGCCACGATGTCGAGTTTCTGCGTGGCAGATGTCTCGATCGGGCCGCGGCCATCAATGGGATTACCGAGCGGGTCGACGATGCGGCCAAGCAACGCATCACCCGCAGGAACCTCAAGGAGGCGTCCGGTGGTCTTCACGGTGTCGCCCTCGCGGACGGCGAGATTGTCACCGTAAATGACGGCGCCGACGGTGTCGGACTCCAGGTTCATCGCTTGTCCCATGACGGGACCACGGTTGGTGTCAAACTCAAGCAGTTCGCCAGCCATGCACGAGGAGAGACCGTAGACGCGGGCAATGCCGTCGCCGACCTCCACGACTCGGCCGACTTCGGAGACTTCCAGCTCGCTTGAGAACTGTTCAATTTCCTGCTTGATGACAGCGGTGATTTCGTCGGTCTTGATCTTCAAGGGTCTGTGTCCTGTCAGTCGGTTGAACCGGACTGCTGCGTTGGTGCCCCATTCTTCGGGGCAATCTCCCACTCGGCGGTCACACTCGCGGTGACCGTCACCATGCCCCCACTGATGGCGGGGGCGGAATCACTATCCATGGATCGCATCACGGCTGTTCCTGCCATGAAAGCGTGCTCGACGGGGCGGGGCGGTGAAGCGTTTGCGCCATCGAGAGAAAGACGAAGAATCTGGACCAGCCCGACATTCGAGGCGTTGGCCAGACTTGTGGCATCGGCGATGGCATGTTGAGCCGCCTGCCTGATGGCCTCTTGCCGGCTCGTTCGGGGATCTGCAAGCGTGAAGTACAGCGACCCAATGTCGTTGGCTCCAGCTTCGGCAGCTTTCGCTACCAGAATGCCAGCCATGTCCATTCGGCTTGATGTCACCGACAGGTTGGATCGGACCGAGTACCCGACAATTGCCGGTGTCCAGGTGCTTGCATCCACATTGCGAGGTCTCGGCTTCCACTGCGGCGTGATGTCGTACCGGCCGGTGTGCCACTCGTCGTGCTTCTTCAGGCCAAGATCGATGACCATGTCCACCAGCGCGGCCATCGTGCGATCGACTTCGGAACGGGCTTCTTCGACGGTCGGTTTGCTTGAGCTCGCGCCAATTGTCAGCGAGAACTGGTCCGCCGGGATTTCAAGCCGGGCGTCGCCGTTGACCGTGAGCGTGCACGGCGCCGCGACACAGGTCGCGGACGCCAGGGCAGCCAACATCACGGCAAGGCGAATCACGTGAAGTGCTCCTCCTGGTCAGGGACGGCCATGAAGTCACGTGGCGTGTTTGAAATCACGCGGTTGCCTTGAACCTGCAGGCCACGTTCGAACTGCTTGAGCCTTGCAGCGACCGAGCCATCGACAAGCGTGTCTCCAATGCGAATCTTGATGCCGCCGATGAGCGACGCATCGGTCCACGCGTGAAGCACCGGTTCTTTGCCGAGAATCTCATGCAGCTTGCTGCTGAGCAGGTTCTGGCTCTCTGCATCCAGTGGTACCGCCGTCCAGGCATCGACTTCGATTCGCCCCCAGGCCTCTTGAACCATCTCGTCGAAGGCGGCATGAATCGTTTCGATTCGGCCAATCCGACCGTTGGTGTTCAAGACGAGCATGAAACGGAGCACGAGATCCGTGACCCGGTCTGCGAAGATTGTTCTGATGCCCAGTCCGCGTCGGGCTGTGTCAATGACGGGAGAGTCGAGGTACTCGCGGAAGCTGGGATCGCTTCGGACGAGTTCGCACACCTGCTCCAATTCGTCCGCGACTTCCAGGATCTTGTCCCGACCGCCAGCCTCGTTGCAGAGGTCAAACAGGCTTCGGGCGTAGATGCGGGCGAGTGTATCGGTCTGGGCGGGCATGGTCGATTCTCGATTGCTCAGCCAGCGTTGGCTTGAGCAAACTCCTGAAGGGTGCGATCAACCAGATCACGCTGATCGTCCGCTGTAATCTCACGCTCGAGAATCCGTCCGGCGATGGCCGACGAGATATCTGCTGCGTGAGCATTGATGTCTTTGATGGCCGCTTCGCGGGCGGTATCGATTTCTCGATGTGCCTGTGCGCGAAGCGAACTCAGTTCGGACTCGGCCTTGGCGCGAAGATCTGCAGCAGCCTGCTCGGCACTTCCGCGGGCTTTGGCGATGAGCTCGTTCGACTCGATGCGAGCCGCTCGAAGCGCTTCTTCCTGCTGACGCAATGCGTCGGCAGCCTCGGCCCGAGCGGCCTCGGCGCGTTCGATTTCACCGCGGATCTTCTGGTCCCGTTCATCCAATCCGGCCAGAATCTTGGGCCAGACCAGAACGGCAGCAACGCCGAAGAAGATCAGAAAGACGACGACGGTCGTGACGAGCGTCAGCCATTCAACTTGAACGGGGTTTCCACCCGCTTCGGATGCGAGAAGGTGCAGCATCGAATCGCTCCAGAGGTGCACGCGCGTTCCGTCGGGGAATCACCCCGAAGGAACGCGTCATGCGAACTTGATCAGAGGATGGCCAGAAGGCCGACCACGACGGCGAAGAGGGCCACGCCCTCGACCAGGGCCGCCGTAATGATCATGTTTGTACCGATCGTTCCGGCCATTTCAGGCTGACGGGCGATCGACTCGACGGCACCGCCACCGATTCGTCCGATGCCGATACCAGCACCGACAACTGCGAGGCCGGCGGCGATTCCGCCACCAATGCCCTTGAGGCCACTGCCCATGGCAGCGGCGGCGTCAGCGCCTTCGGCGGCCATGGCCGTGTCGCCAAAGAAGGCGAGGCCGAGGTAGGTCAGTCCGATCATGACAATGATGTTCTTCATGGCTCTGCTTCGTGTTCTCTCTCGGCCCCAAAGGACCTCAGGGAAGGACGCCGTGGGACACGTCCGATGGAAGGTGATGAACTGCTGCGATCCGTCCCACTTTGCGGATCGCTTGACTGTTTAGTGGGCCAACGCCTTCTCAGGGGCGTGTGACTCGTCATGTTCTTCGTGCTCTTCGTGATGGTGCGTCATCTGTCCGATGAAGACCGTCGTGAGGAACATGAAGATGAAGGCTTGCAGGAACGCGACGAACAACTCCAGGAAACTGATTGGAATCGCCGCGATGATGGAAACGATTGAAATCGTGCCCGATGTGAGCCAGTTCATGGTGCTGGCGTAGGCCATCGTGCCAAATGATGCGAGTACGGCCATCAATGTGTGGCCTGCGACCATGTTGGCGAAGAGTCGAATGGCCAGCGCGACCGGCTTGATGAACAGGCCAAGAAGTTCAACCGGCAGCATGATCGGCAGCAGGTAGAGCGGGGCGCCTCCGGTGAGATGGCTTGCCCAGCCCTTGATGCCGAGCGACCGAAAGCCCTGGTACTGAATGGCGATGAATGACATGAGCGCCAGACCAAGTGTGACTGCGAGGTTGGCAGTGGCGGTTCCGCCGAACAGCATCCAGCGATCAACTGATGAGTTCAGGCCGGTGAAGGCGTGCTGCACATCAAGCGTCGGAACGAGGCCGAGCAGATTGCATGTCAGAATGAAGAAGAAGAGCGAGAGCAGGAAAGGCAGGAATCGCCTCGTGTCCTCTCCGAGTATTGGCCGGATGGCATTCTCGATGAGGTACATCGAAATGACCTCAATGAGTTGAGCGAAACGACCCTTCGTGAGATGCCGGTCGGTTCCCTGAATCTCGTCCCCGGTCTTGATCGCAGCGGCTGCCCAGAGGAGCGCAGCCATACCGATAAGCCCCGCCACGACGAGCGTGACCATGTGCATGCTCAGGCTGTCATGAACCCACGGAAGCTTCTGATCAATGACGTGGTGAATCGGATTGTCGGACGCCAGCAGGTGCATCATCGGTAGTTTGGGGGTGGGACTGAGTCCCTGAAAATCACCTGAAGTGGAAGAGCCGTTCGGGGCCGCTCAAAGTGCTTCCCGCTTGAATCGGCGGGCAGCAATTGTGGTCTCGCCGATGAGTACGGGAACGAGTCCCGCAAGCGCGCCGATGAGCAGAGGGCCCGCCGGCAGGCGAGCCGCGAAGTATAGCAGCAGGCAGACTCCAATGGTGCCGATGACGCGTCCCGTGGACGCTGCCACAAGCAACCCCCCCCACATCAAGATGGGGCGTGGTTTCCAGGGCCGAAGCAGCAGCACAACCGCTACGGACACTACTGCCGTGACGCCGATCGCAAGCAGGCCAGGGCCGAGTGCAGCCTCGCCCCAGGACCCGAATTGGCATGCAATCAGCCACATGGCGGCCACGGCTGCTGGTGCTCCGACCGCGACCCCGAGGAGTGGCTTCCCGGGCAACGAAATAGCAGGCTGCATGTCGCCGCTCATGGCTTTCGACGTTCCTCTTCAAGCCGCCGATTCTCCACGAGCGCCGCTCGGATGAAACCGGTCATTCCCACGAGTACTCCGGCCACCGCGCCGACCACCACCCATGTCCGCTCAAAGCCAAATCCCCAATCGGCCAGCCAGCCCAGCAGGGCCCCAGCGACGACTTCGGTTGTCAGCGTGAATCCCATCGCGGAAAGCCGCCACAGGCGATTCTGGTCGTTTGGGGTGCCGCTGCGCTTGCCTGTTGGGAGGACCATGCGACGTCCTACATCGGCTTCTCATCACAGGTCTGGTCGTAGACCTGGAGGAGTTTCGCCTTGTCGAAAATCATCTCGTTGCGACTCAGGCCGACGATTTCGTATCGCGGCGTCAGCTCAATGGCATCGACGGGGCACGCTTCCTCGCACATACCGCAGAAAATGCACCGCAATTCGTCAATATCGAATTGCTTGGGGTACTTCTCTCGATCCTCCCAGGGTGCTTCGTCGGCCACGATGTGGATGCAGTTCGCCGGGCAGGCTGTCGAGCACATGAAACAGGCAACGCACCGGACCCGGCCTTCTTCATCGCGATTGAGCCGATGGACGCCTCGAAAGGTCTGTGTGTACTGGCCGCCTTCGAGGACACCATGGTGCTCCCGGCGGTCCTCCGGGTACTGCAGCACTCGAATGTTCTTCGTGTTCTTGCCGTCGCGGCCAACATTGCCGAGGCAGTGGCGGAGCGTCGTTCCAAGTCCTTTGAAGACAGCGGGCAGAAAGAGCCGGTCGGCGCGGCTCATCGGCGGGGGGGTGACATCGACGATCTGGGTGGGGTCAATCGACATGGGAGCCGCAATGGTAGGGAATCAATGCCGCCCCTGAGCGGCTCGCTATCCGTTTCGCCAGAATCGAGGGTGGAACAGCACGAGAATGACGAACACCTCGAGCCGACCGACGAGCATCAGAAAGCACAGAAAGACCTTGGAGGCATCGCTGAACCAGCCGTAATTCTGAATCGCCCCAACGCGGTCGAGCCCTGGACCGACGGTGCAGATCGTCGCGAGGCTCGCCGTCGCGGCGGTGGCGAAACTGCAATTCGTCGATTCTGCTTCGAGAGCCTGCAGGACGACGGCTCCCAGCCCAAGGAGCAAGACCGTACCGAGGACGTAGGTCACGACATTGAGTTTCTGCTCGCGGTCGATGACCTGACCGCTGACTTTCAGTGGCCTGACGACGTCTGGTCTGAAGAACCTCTCAAGTTCGCCCCAGAGCACCCGCAGGGAGATCCAGATACGGACGACCTTGACCCCGCCAGCGGTCGAACCGGCCGAGCCTCCAACAAACATCAGCACAATGATCATGGCTTTGGCCGCGAAGGGCCAGAGGTCAAAGTCGAAGGTGGCATATCCCGTCGTTGTCTGCTGGGACACGACCGTAAAGGCTGCAGCCCGGAGGCTCTCACCACCGGTCGCAGCGACTTCGCTGCCATTGCTCAAGACGAGCGGCTCTCCGTGTCCGACCAGCGCGGCGGTTACAAGCGCCGTGCCTCCAAGCAGACAGAGCAGATAGATTCGAAACTCTGTGTCTTTGAGAGCAGCCTTCCACCGCCCCTTGAGAAACGCGAGCAGCACCGTGAAGTTTGATCCGGCGATCACCATAAACACTATGAGCACAATCTCAGCGGCAAGCGACTCAGGCCTGGCGATGCTCGCATTGCGGGTGCTGAAGCCACCCGTTGCGAGTGTGGTGAACGTGTGGTTTGCCGCATCGAACAGACTCATCCCGGTCACAAGCAGCAGGATGATCTGCGCTGCCGTGAGTCCTGCGTAGAGCGTCCAGAGTCTCCGGGCAGTCTGTCTGATCGTTGGCCTGACGCCTTCAGGGTCGGGACCAGGCGACTCAATTCGGAAGAGTTTCTTTGCAGCGGTCCCGAGTCCGGGAAGAATGGCGACAAACAACACGAGGATTCCGAGGCCGCCGAGCCACTGAATGAGCGATCGCCAAAGGAGCAGCGAGCGGGGCAGCGACTCTATGTCGCTCAACACCGTTGCGCCGGTCGTTGTCATGCCGCTCATGGCTTCGAAATAGCAGTCGATGACAGAGTGGAACGGATGGCTTTCGGGCACACCGTCAGCAAGTGTCGCCCAGACCAGAAACGGGCTTGCCGCTATGGCGGCACCGATGACCCAAGACCCGGTCGTTACGAGCGCAGCGTCCTTTCGACTCATGCGATACGGCCGCAGCGTGGTCGACCGTGAGCGTGTTCGAGCCGCCGCGCCCGAGGCTACTGCGCTGTGACCGTACCACCACGCCAACGCGCCGATCGCAGCTGAGGCACCTCCCGAGCCGAGCAGACTCAGTTCGGCAGCATCCAGCATCAGACCGCCGTCGCCTGGGATCAGAAAGAAGACGAGTCCGACTGCGGCAAGCAACGACCCAAGCAGCAGCCCGAGCTTGCCCCATTGGGCCAGTACGAACTGAAGATTCACTGTGCAGCTCCGGCATCCAGCAGCGTCCTGACGGAATCAGCCTGCGCTGTCGTCGTCAGCACGATCATGTGTCGCCCGGCGAGAATCTTCATGTCTCCGCCTGGAACGTAGGGCCTGCCTTCATCATCTTCACAGGCCAGCACAAGGAGCGGAGGATCTCGATCCAGTTCCATCAGTGACCGATCGATCAGTGGAGCGTCGGCGCCAACTCGAATCCTCATGAGTTCGAGTGAGTCGTTGAAGAAGCCGTCGATGCGCTCGTACGCGTGGCTGTGAAGTGCTCGGCTGATTGCTTGGGCTGCGGCCTGCCGGGGACTCCAGGTCTGCTCGATGCCGAGCTCCTGCATCATCGGGAGAAACTCGGCGTGCCGAATCACCGGCATCACGACCTCGACCCCGCAGCGGCGGGCATAGGCGCACGCCAGCATGTTCTGTTCGTCGGATCGCATCGAAACAAAGGCATCTACCCGGTCGAGGAGCTCATCGTCGAACACTTCTGGCTGGCCAGGATCGCTTTGCAGCACCGTGACCCAGTCCAGCTTCTCGCCAAGAACCTCTGCTCGATCACGATCGGATTCGAAAAGGCGGATGTCGAAGTTTCGTGTTCCAAGAAACCGGCAAAGCCAGACCGCCGCGGCTGGACCGCCCGAAATCGCAATGTTCTGACGACCGTATCCGCGCGAGCAGAAGAAGTGCTTGGCTGTCTGCAAGACCTTCTGCTCAGAGACCAGCGTCACGATGTCTCCCGCCTCGACGGCGGTGTCGGCAGACGGCAGGAACGCCTTCCCGTGGCGAGTCACGGCAGCGAGACGAGCGCCGCGAGGAAGGCCCAGTGATTTCAACGGCTGCCCGATCGCCGGCGCATGGTCCCTGACCTCAACTTGCTGCAATTCAATGCCGCTGCCAGCGAAGTGTTCGATGGCGATTGCAGCCGGATTGTGCAGCCACGACGCCATTCCGGATGCCATGGCCCGATCGGGGGAGAAGAGTTGGTCGACCGAGAAGACGGCTGCGTAGTCCAACTCTTCGCCGAGCAGGAACATGCTGTGGTCGACCCGTGCGAGTGTCCGCTGGGCGCCGAGGCACGCGGCGATATCGCAGATCACCAGATTCACTTCATCGACGTCGGTCGTGGCGATGACCGCCCCGGCCGTTGCGGCGCCTGCGGCCCTGAGCGTACGAGCCGAGCTTGCAGAGCCTTCCACGACCGCGATGTCGAGGTGCTCTTCGAGGTAACTCAACCGAGCCTCGTCGTGATCAATGACGGTGACGCTGTCGCCGCGGCCGGTCAGCATTTCTGCGGCCGCTCCGCCGATATCACCGCCTCCACAGAGAATAATGTCCATGTGTGTCCTCATTTGTCGCCCAGGGAGGGGCAGCAGCTCGCCAGTGTATCCCCCGGCCATCCCAAATCGCTGTGTCCGAGAACCTTGTCCTTGACGAGCCCGGCTGCGGTCTGGATACTGATATCTCAGCAGCGGCTGGCTGTGGGGCTGGCAGGGTTCTCTGAACGAGAAAACATCGTGAGCGCACGAAACGATTACGTGTGGGGAAGGACGGCCCGATGGGCACAGTCACCAAGAAAGACTTGATTGATCGCATCGCGTCCGAGACTGGCCACAGGCGGGCCGATGTGAAGGGCATTGTCCAGGCATTTCTGGACAATGTGATCAAGGAACTTTCCGAGGGCAATCGTCTGGAGTTCCGGGATTTTGGTGTCTTCGAGACCCGCGAACGTGCGGCTCGTGTAGCGCAGAACCCACGCACCCTTGAGCGTGTCCCCGTTCCTGCTCGCAACACAGTGAAGTTCAAGGTTGGACGGCTGATGAAGATGGCCGTTGAAACTGCGGATGATCGGTCGATGGATGGTGTGCCATCAAAGGATGGGGCGGAAGTCTGAATCTGCGGGATCGCCGCTTGCGATCCTGTGTTCTTTGAGCGACGATGAGACTGAGGATGAGGCGGAGGCCAGAGGCTTTCGCCCGCGGTGATGTGACATGAGCGGCTCCATGACACGGCAGGCTTCCAAACGTGACGATCGTCGCGATGACCGCTCGTTGGCGGACCTGTTCAATGCGTTGCCGCCGAGCGCGGTTGAGGCCGAGATGAGCCTCATTGGCTCGGTCATCCTGGACCCTGATACCTGCGGCGACGTGATTCAAATCCTGCGTGGGCCGGATGATTTCTTCAGGCCCACTCATGCCGAGCTGTGGTCAGCCATCTTGCACCTGTATGACAATCACCAATCGGTTGATGTTGTGCAACTTCAACAACTGCTCGAAGACCGGGACACACTTGAGCGGGCTGGCGGTATCTCCTACATCGTCGAGCTGGCAGACTCGGTTCCAAGCTCAGCCAACGCGGTGCATTACGCGAGGATCGTGCGTGAGAAGGCGATGGTTCGTCAACTCATCTCGGCTGCTGGTGAGATTCTTCGCGACGCGTACGGCAATCCTGAAGCGCCAGTTGATTTGCTCGACGAGGCAGAGCGGCGCATCTTCAAGATCGCGCAGGAATCGGAGACGAGGAAAGCAGCCGGTCTTTCGGAGCTGATTCGAGAGGCCATCGAACGCCTGGAGCAGTCCGATGGTCAACCGCTGACAGGTGTTGGCTCGGGCTTCTCAGATCTGGATGTTCTGACCGGTGGGTTTCAGCGAGGCGAACTCATCATTCTGGCGGCGAGGCCGTCGATGGGGAAAACGGCACTGGCCTTGAATGTGGCGGAACATATCGCCAGCCGGGGCGAGTCTGTGGGGGTATTCAGTCTGGAAATGGCGGCGGGGCAGTTGGTTCAGCGGGTGCTGGCAAGTCGCTCCGGGGTCGATGGTGACCGTATGCGCCGCAACGCACTTCGATCAAACGAGTTTCGAGCACTGTTTGCTGCCTGCGACGAATTGCGTTCGGCTCCAATGTATATCGATGACACGCCCGGCCTCACGCTCCTTCAGTTACGTGCCAAGGCTCGGCGGATGAAACAGAAGCATGGCCTCACTGCGATCGTCATCGACTATCTGCAGCTTATGACCTCGGGTCATCGGACCGAATCACGGCAACAGGAAGTCAGCGAGATCAGCCGCGGCGTCAAGGCACTCGCTCGTGAGTTGGATCTCCCAGTGTTGTGCTTGAGCCAGCTCAACCGCGCAGCCGAGCAGCGGGAAGGGCACCGGCCGCGCATGAGCGACTTGCGTGAGTCAGGCTCTATTGAGCAGGATGCCGACGTCATCATGATGCTGCACCGCGAGGCGTACTACCACCGTGACGAGGAGTGGCGGGACGACAACCCGGACAAGATCAACCTCGCTGAACTCATCATTGCGAAGCAGCGTAATGGCCCGACTGGCACGGTCAAGTTGAATTGGGATTCCAGGTGCACGCGGTTCCGGGAATACGTGGAGATGGCTGGCTCCGGCGGAGATTCGCAGCCCTGGCCCCAGCCGCCACCGCCTCCGCCATCCGGTGGAAGCGACGACGACTTGCCGATCTAGCAGGCCGCTAGACGCTACCGAGGACCCACCACACCATCATGCTGATCCAGCCGGCGAGGATCAATCCGCCCCATGGTCGTGACAGAGAGTAACGCCCGAGGGTGGGATGCTTGTGCCTGCTTGGAATCGGCGCGCGGATGTAGATCACGCCGATAGCCAGCGTTGAGATCGCCATGGCAGCGAGTGAGCTCCATCCCACATCATCCGGAATCGGAACGGGCCGCACGAGCGACGTGATGGCGAGCACGCTCAGAATGTTGAAGAGGTTTGATCCAATCACGGTGCCGAGGGCCAGATCAGCTTGCTTCCTGCTCGCCGCGACGATGGCCGTGAAGCTCTCGGGAAGGCTTGTTGCAACAGCCACCACCGTCAAACCGATGACCGCTTCGCTCAACCCGAAGTGCCTCGCAATGCTGACGGCCCCGACTTCAGAGAGCTTGGCGCCGACGAGCAGCATGCCCAGCCCAAGCACGATCAGGCCCGCGGTGGTGAGCCCTTTGGCATCGGTCGGTACTGCAACTTCTGGTGTGTCATCATCGCCTCCTCCTGCGAAGCGATGCAGGACCGCAACAGCGATGGGGAGGCCGCACAAGAGCACAATCCCATCGAGCCGCGTGAACTCATCGCTGAGGCTGACCATGATCATCAGGACGGTCTCGGTGATCACAAGCAGCGGGAAATAGACCCGGCGGACGCTGCGGTGGGCAATGACCGGATGGACGAGGCACGCAATGGCGAGCACCAGCCCGATATTGGCGATGTTCGATCCGACCACGTTTCCGAAGGCCAGATTGGCACCAGCCTCGCCTGAGGCGGCCGCCACGACATTCAACGCTAACTCCGGGGCACTGGTCCCGAATGCAATCACCGTCAGCCCGATGGCGAGCTGGGACACCCCGAATCGGGTCGCTGCCGCTGCGGCAGATTCAACAAGAAAGTGTGCACCCACCAAAAGGAGTGCAAGACCACCCCCCAGCAACGCGATGGATAGCAGCATCGAGAAGGGATTGGAGGACTGAGAGGATGCTTCCAGAAGTGCCAGCATCGGTACGACCGATTGTATGTGGACGCCCGGATGGCGTGCGATCCACGTCGCGGTCGTATGCTGCCACTCAAGAGGAGCGACGTCTGGACTCTCAGGACGCCAAGTTGCTGATCAAGCGGGCCGCTGCCGGCGACGATGCCGCGTGGCGGGAATTGGTGGAAGCCTTTGCCCCGCGCGTCCACGCCCTGTTGGTGGCCAATTGCGGCGATCATGACTTGGCCGAGGAGATCACGCAGTCCAGCTTTTGCACTGTGGCAGCCAAGGTTGGCACCTATGTGGAGCAGGGCAAGTTCGAGGCGTGGCTCTTTCGAATCGCCATGAATCGGCTGCGGGATGAGATGCGGCGGAGGAAGCGGCAGGCAATACCCGTGGCGGGTGAGGTGCTTCGTCCCGTTGCCCGAACCGGCCGAGAAGATCGCCCCCGACAGCAGAGGCTCGATTCTGAAACAACACAGGCCCTTTGGGAGGCAGTAGGGGGCCTTGCCGAGGCCGATCAGCACGTGCTGCACCTTCGGCATGTGGCCGGTTTGGGGTTCAAAGAGATCGCTGCCCAACTTGAGCAGCCGATTGGAACGGTGCTCGCTCGCCACTTCAGAGCGCTCAAGCGACTCCGGGAGGCCCTGGGGGAGGATATTGCAGAAGAATTCGCCCAGAGAGGGCAGTAGAAGCGGCAAGATCCTGCAAGGATCACCGTTGGAGACAAGACCATGACTGAATCCCCACATTGGAATGCCCCAGAGGATGCGTTTGATCCTCGGTGCGACGAACTCGATGCAGCCCTGGACGCGGCGCTCGACCAGTCTGCACCTCGAGAAACGCCTGAGGGGTTGAGCCAGCGTGTTGCAGACGCCAGCCTCCCGTTTCTGGAGATCGGCCGGGCCGCGAGCCCCAACCGTGTGGCCGTGCCACAATTTGCACGTCTGGCCCTTGCTGCCTGCCTTGTGATTGCGGCCGTGGTGGCATTCTGGGTTGTTGGGCACCAGCCGATCCCTCGAGGCATGGATGAATTGCATGTGCAGATTTCGGAGCCGGCAGGGTTGAGTCTGATGTCTGAGCGAGGCCCTTTCGAACGGCTCAAGGGACTGCAGATGGTCAACGACCTGGACCTCGAATCAGCCGTCGGAGATCTGGAGGGCGTGGTCTGGGCCATTCAGAATGGTGCTGCTGGCCGCATGATTCTCTCCCCGGGAGAGACGCCGCTGGAAGCAGTTGAAAACGAACTGGATTCGGTCCGCGTCGTGGCTCGGCTTGACGGATGAGCCTCACCATGATGACAACACGCAGACCTTCGATCGGGTTGTGCTGGGCCTTTGCGGCGATGTGCGTTGCGCTGACCTTGCATGCTGGTGGTCAACTTCAAGCTGACAACGAAGCGATTCGCCCACAGCCATCGTTGGACAGTGCCAGCTTCGTGGACCACTATCTTGAGGTTGCAGAGGAAATCGACCCGGCCCTCGGAGAGCAGCTTCGGTCCATGTGCCAATCCGACCCAGCACGGTTCTCAAAGGTGCTTCAGCAACTTGGGCCGACGCTGAGCGAATTGGTTCATCTCCGCCAGAGTGATCCCCAACTCTTTTGGCGCAAGATCAGAGAGCTTCATCTTGAGGCCACGATTGAGACCCTCGCTGCCAATATCAGGTCAGCCCGCGGGCGAGGCGAAGTGGTCAGCCCCGCGACCGAGTCCCAACTTCGAGGTTTGGTCGAGGCTCAACTCGGGGCAAGGCTCAAGTCTCGCCGCCAGTACCTCTCCAAAATGCGTCAGGAACTTGAGCAGGCTGAAGCGGAACTTGCCAGGGAATCGGACAACTTCAGCGCGTCTGTGGCAGAACGGATCAAGTGGCTTCTGACTCGCTGACGGTACTGGAGGTACCGCCTTGCCGTACCATCGGGCATGCCGCTGCAGCGAGGTGACTCAACCATGAACCGCCGCCGATCAACCTGGATCGCCGGCGGTTTTCTTGGCTTCGTGGTTCTGTTGGCGGTGGCGAGTCTTCCATGGACACTTGGGACATCGGGCGGTGGCGAGCGGTGGTTCGAAGCAGTGGCAGCTGAACGCTCGCTGCAGCCCCCGTCCCTCGAGAGCCCCGACTCGTGGCTGGGAACAGATCGCCTCGGGCGGAGTGTTACGGCTCGCCTGCTTCTTGGCGGTGGCATTTCGCTTGTCGTTGGGTTGGCGGCTGCAAGTACAGCACTGATTCTGGGAACCGCGTGGGGGTTGACCGCCGCGCTGGCGGGCGGTCGCGTCGATGCGCTCATGATGCGGGTTGTTGATGTGCTGTATGGCCTTCCTTCAGTTCTGCTGGTCGTACTGCTGGCATTTGCAATGGATGGTTTTCGTGAACGACTCTCGTTTGCCAGCGGTGGTGGGGCTCGCCTGCTGCTCGATCTGGCAACGCTGTGGATTGCCATTGGAGCCGTGAGCTGGTTGACGCTCGCCCGAGTCGTGCGGGGGCAAGTCCTGAGTTTGCGAGAACGACCCTTTATCGAGTCTGCCAGGCTGGCGGGAGTTCCAACGGGGCGACTGGTACGGAAGTACTACGCTCCGTGGCTTGTGGGTCCGATCGTGGCATGTACGGCACTGATTGTCCCGATGGCGATGCTCTCCGAGGCCTTCCTGAGTTTCCTCGGCATCGGCGTGCAGGAACCGCTTCCCAGTTGGGGAAACATGGCGGCCGACGCGCTTTCTGAATTGAATCCCGTTCGGTCCCGCTGGTGGTTGCTGCTCTGGCCGTGCCTCCTGATTGCCGCGACACTTGTGGCATTGACCGTATTGGGTGAGTCCATTCGAGTTGCAGTTGATCCGAGGCAGCGGGAGGTCGCATGACCCACGCAGCTCTTGAGATGGTGGGTGTGCACATTCACCACTGTGGCGGTGCGCCGCTGGTCGAAGACCTGTCCGTGCGAATCGAGCCCGGATCCATGACCGCGCTGGTTGGTGAGTCGGGAAGCGGTAAGACGCTCTCGGCACTCGCGGTCCTCGGGCTGCTTCCTCCAGGCATTGTTCACACTGGCGGATCAATCCGCGTGTGCGGCGAGCAGGTTCCAGAGCACGTCGAAACGATGCGTGGGCGAGATGTCGCGATGGTCTTTCAAGAGCCCATGACAGCACTTGATCCGGTGATGCGGATTGATCGACAACTGCTTGAGGCCCGGCGGCGACGATTTGCGTGTGCGGGCCGCCGCGGACGGGAGTGGTGCCATGAGGCACTTCAGGCCGTGGGCATCGAAGACGCTGAGCGTACGGCCGCTGCGTACCCGCACGAATTGAGTGGGGGTATGCGCCAGCGTGTTCTCATTGCGATGGGGCTCGCGCCCGAACCAAAGCTGATTCTGGCGGATGAGCCAACGACGGCCCTTGACGCCGTCAATCGCCGTGATGCGATGGAACTGCTCTCGGCGGCCACGACTCGCGGCGCGGGTGTTCTTCTTATCACGCACGATCTGGCTTCTGTGCGTGGCTGGGCCGATCGAGTGGTCATCATGCGATATGGCCGCTGCTGTGAGCAGGGGCCGACCTCGCAGGTCCTGGCGAACCCCACGCATTCCTACACCAGGGGCCTGCTGGAGTGCGTGCCACGGCGAGGGTGTGAAAGGCCGCTGCCCGAACTGTCGGGGTGAGCGGGATTGGGCGGAAAGTCTTGAGTCTCAGCCACTTGTGTTGCGCTGAGCCTTCGCCTTAGGGGGTTGGATGGGCTGCTGCAGCCTTCCTGCAATCGATCCGACGCCGCGATGTTTGAAAAACAGCCGAACCGGGAAACGGTTTTCGGACGTACGTGTTGTCGGGGTACCCCGATCTCTGGAACCACCTGAGATTCGGGGGACCTTGAGAATCGTCCCCCCGCAGGAGGCTCAGATGCCCAAGACCGCCGACTCGATCCTTCCTCGCCACCCATCACAAGGCAACGGCCCCGTTGAGGCCATACGGATTGCCGCCATGATCGGGAGGTGGCATGTTCCAGCGCTGGCCGGCCGTGGCTCTTCCCTGCCGTACATCGCGCTGGAGGGCGATGAGCCTGTGGCACTGCTCTTTACCACGCGGCGCCGCGTCAGTCGGGCGATTGCCGGTTGGATTGGAGCTGTTGCCGATGTTCAGGTGCGTAACGTGTCGCTTGATCGTGCCGCGACACTGCGGATGCTCGATCGACTCCACGCTCGGGGCCTGCAGTGGGTCCGAATCGATCACGGTCCGCACAGCATGCGGCTGCCGCTTGAACCACTGATCGGCGCCATGCAGCAAGCGTGGGACCGTGAAGAGTCGCTCGACCCCGCCGCGTCAGTGTGGGCCTGGTTGGTGAGGCAGGATGAGGTACTCATGCTGCGGGATCCTTCTGCGACAGACCTGCCACTTGTTGAGATTCTCGACGAATCTCCGTCCATCAGGCTCTTTGTGAACCGCCGCCGCGCGATGGCCCGGGCGGTTCGACTGTCACTTCAGGGTCGGGAGCATGTTGATCAGGTCCTCGCACTTGGTGGAACCGAGGCTCTTGACTGCCTCAGGAGACTGGCCCATCTCGGCGTGGATCGATTGATCATCGAGCAGCCAGGTGGCGCGCGATCTCTTCCGCTGTCATCTTTGCTCACGACAGCCAGCAAGGCAGCGTAGGCAAACGCTTCTTCCGATTGCTACAGATCTTCAGATGTGATTTCAGCAACTTCGCCGGCAAGCTTCTTGTCGATGTACCGCTGGATCCAGCGATCGAATGACTTGCCCGCCGCCATGTCCCGACCGGAAAAATGAATTGACCTGATCGACTCGATAGGTATCTCTTCGCGAGGAGATCCATCGGCGGGGTCGAGCCAGAGCGCTGTGGGGGTCTGATTGAATGCATAGCCGACGTGCGAGCTGCCATCCTGAGCAGTCAGCGTCACATCGCCTCGGTACGACAGGACCCACGCGAGTGCCTGTTCGCGGGTCTCCTTGGTCAGTTGGATATCCAGCCCCTCCGCCGGTCCACTCGGCTCGCTCATTCCGGTTCCATCGCAATATCGGTTTCAAGGTCGACGAGTCGCCACTTGCAGATGCGTCCAAGTCGCATGATGGCGAGCCCGGCAATCTCCTCCTCGATGACCGTGAGCAGCATTTGTGTCACAGGGTTCTCATCGTGTACGAATTCCAGGCGTATGCCCGGCCCCCACAGCACGTCATCTCCCGCTTTCTCGGGAGCGGTGTTGAGAGTTGCTAAGTGCGCGATGACTTCGCTTCGTTGGCCAAGATCGGTCGCCGTTGGCGGGTTCTCTCGAGGCAGGATGGCATACTGCTGCGGCACTGCGACTCCAATCGTACAGCGTGGCATGATATCACTCGGGTGGTTCGTGGGAGTCGCAGTAGCGGCCACCGGGGACATCCCAGTTGATCGAAGACTACGGGCGATCCGAGAGTCGCTCGATGGCTGCAATGAGCGTCTCAAGAGGAATTGGCTTCGTGAGATACTCGTGAACCCCGAGCGATCGGGCGTACTGCTCATGCCTTCGCCCTTCATTGGCAGTCACCATGATGACGACCGGAGGAGCGGGTGCCTCTCTGAGCTCTTCCAGTACGAGGAATCCGGAGCGTTTGGGGAGCATCATGTCCAAGACGAGAATCGGGGGCTTGTGGCTTCTCCAGAGTGCGATCGCTTCGTTCCCATCGGCAGCTTGGATCACCTCAGCACCCTCGCTCCGAAGGGCCAGCGCCATGCCTGCTCGAATGTCATCATCGTCATCAACGACCAAGATGCAAAGGTGTTCCAGTCGGCTCGGCACGGACTGAGTATCTCCTGTTCAATTGCGTGAGTCAAAGACTCGATTTCACAGACGCCGCTTCCGCGTCAGATCGTTCGATGATTGCGCCACACTCGTCTGGCGAGAGCCACGGGAGCGACTCGATGTGGCTCCGCAGCCTCGGTGGCATTGGCTTTCCCTGCCGCACATGCTTGGGGCGGCTTTTCCATCGACGATGAATCCACAGGTATTGTTCAGGATGCGCTCGTACCAGGTCCTCCAGACCTCGGGTGTAGCGAGCAGTCACGTAATACAGTGGATCTTCGTGATCCTTCCACTCGTCCGGCAGAATGATGTCGCTCACCAGAACTTCGTAGTCGATGTCGACGCGTCGTCTTCGAGCCATCGCGACGATGATCGGGATTTCGTACTTCAGGGCAAGCAGACCGATCGACTTGTACGCCGAGGCGAGCCGTCCGAAGAACGGTACAAACACCCCTTGGTCGCCCGCATTCTGGTCCGCGATGAAGCCGAGCCGCCCCCTGTTTTCCAGGATGCGCTGCATCTGCGGCGCGGCTCCCCACTTGGTGAGGACTTTGAGCCCCCATGCCTCGCGGATGCTGAGCAACCACTGATTGAGATAGGGATTGTCCAATGGCCTTGCAAGCGCATGCAGGGGATAACCGGCGACTGAGAGGCCATATCCGAGGAGTTCCCAGTTTCCGAGGTGACCGGTCAGGAGCAGGAGCGGTTGATCGGACGTCAACAGCCCAATGGAGTCTCGGGCCGGTTTGACGCACAGGTGATCTGGCCACGTGGTCGGTGTGATGTACTGGCCCATCAGGATTGAGTCAACGGCTGCCAGTTGGAAAAGGTGTTCGATCGAGGCCGTCGCAATGCGCCGGACTTCGTGTCGATCGAGCTCTGGGAAACAGGACTCCAGGTTGGCTTCGGCCCGGCGCCGATGGCGGCGATTCAGAGTGGCGTAACACCGTCCGAAGAACCCGAAGGACTCAAGGTTGCTGCGTGCGGGAAAGCACTGGATACACGCCGCCAGCACCCGTGCGGGCAGGTATTCGGCCAAGTTTCGCAACGGCGTTCGCCGGGCCATGACGCGTGGCTGGGCCTCAGAGGTCCGTGCGGCCCGTGAGGATCTCAAGCCTGTTCTGGTTCAGCACCGGGATTCGAGCTTGCTGGGCCTGTTCAAGGAGTGACTGGTACGTGTCTACCGCAGTTCGGCGACGGCGGAACTCGTTCATCGCCTCGGTAGATCGTTGGTTGTCACCCGACAGAATCGGCATGCGTGGTTCCGTGCCGAGAACCAGGAAGTCCAGATCACCAGGGATTGCGTTCCCTGTGACAACCTCTCCTCCCCACCGCTTGATCCGATCGCGGAGGTACTGAGCCTCGTCCAGAGTCGCCTTTCCATCATGGTCAAGGTCATACACGCCATGGACAAGGAAACGGAATTTGTAATCCGGATCGTAAATGGCGTTTGTAATCACATTGCCAGGGGTCACCGGTCGCCCTTTGACCTTGCGAACGACCTTCGCTGTCGCACTGGCATCGCCAATCTTGATGACCTGAATGCTGGCCTTTCCTCGGTCATTCTCATCGTCTGTATTGGCCTGAATCTGATCGGCCGACTCATAGACTTCAAAGGTCATTCCGAGGACGATCTGGTCATTGCGTCCACGATTGATGTACACCATGTCGCCGCTGCCCACAATGTCAAGGATTTCGCCGTCGACAAGCGATGCGGGGTTGGCCGCATTGAGCCGATCTCGGTTCAAGCGGGCATCGAGGTCGCGGAGTTTGGACGCGAGCATGTTGTTGTTCTTCGTCAATCGATCGACTTCAGTTTGCTGCTCGTTGATTGTGCTTGTGAGATGGTCCCTCGATGTTGTCTGCATGCGGCTGAAGTCGGATACCGCCTGTTGGATAGCGGCCGAGTGGCGACTGTCAGCATCGGTGTATCCCTTGAGCTGCTCGGACTCTGCAGCAAGAAGGGCGTCTCGCTCACTGGCGGCTTGTTGCATCTGGGCGTTGAGTTGATCACGGTCCTGTTCAGCACTTTCGGCCCGCGATCTCAGCGCCTCATTGGTTGCTGCCAGATCGGCGATGCGTCGATTGGCGTCGGTAATCGCAGCAGCCATGGAAAGGTCATCCGCAAGCCCTGCCTGTTCACGTGCAGCGGCGAGGTCGGGGAAGCTATCGTCGGTGCGACCAAAGGTGAACTGCCGCAGCGCTTCGTATCGATCATTCATGTGACCCATGAGCGTGTCGCGGCCATGCGCTGTTTCAAGCCGTTGGAACCAGGGCGCGTTCCGCTCGGACAGCCGAACAAACGAGCTGATGCTCTCGTCAGCCTTCGCTGCTTCTTCTTCCGCAGTTTGCAGCTTCCCCCAGAGGAGGATGGACCCTGCAAGGAGTAGGACGGTCAGCAGGACGAACACGACCAGTGAGATGGCGACACCGGTTCCGGCAGAGCTTCGAATGGCCATGAGGCGAAAGGTCTCCTGGGTGATCCGGAAAGGGAACAGAAAGAGGTCAAGCGGGAAAGTCTCGCTGCCACACGCTCGGGCGTCAAGACGCTCACACGCTCCAAGCCCTGTTACAGGCTGCGGGCCCATCCTCAAGAGCTGGGAGGGCCCCTGGAGCGTCGGAGATTCTACGGCGAAGGGAGCATCCGTGTTGGCCTGGAGTAGCAGGCGGGGCCGCGGACCCACCGATTTGAGGGAGGGGGATGTACCATGTACGGCTCCCCCAATGTGGTCCTGAACGTACCCGAGGAGCCGATTTATGCAGGCCAGCGAAGTTCTCCAGAGTCTTTCCAGACACCAGCTCGTTGATGGCTACCCATTGGTTGTCGATCTGGAAAAGTCTCAGGGATCGTGGATTCATGATGCTGCCACTGGTGAAAAGTATCTCGATGCCTTCACGTGCTTTGCCTCATGGCCGATCGGATTCAATCATCCCGGGATGCGAGAGCCGGAGTTTGAAGCCGCGCTGATGCGGGCTGCCCAATCGAACATCGCCAATGCTGACCTGTACACATCGGAGATGGCCGATTTCGTGCGGACGTTTGCGACGCATGTGACGCCGGATGGATTTCCACATCACTTCTGGGTTGCCGGCGGGGGTCTTGCTGTGGAAAACGCGATGAAGACAGCGTTCGATTGGAAGGCGCGTCGCCTCGGTCGCAACGACTATCTGGCCGATTGCAACGATCTCACAATCGTGCACTTCGAGCAGGCGTTCCATGGCCGCACGGGGTACACGATGAGCTGCACGAATACAGTGCCCGACAAGATTGGCCTCTTCCCCAGGTTCCCGTGGCCAAGGATTCATAATCCGGTCTGCAGATTCGATGTTGACGGCAATGTCTGCAACGACATCGAGGCTGAGGAGGCAAAGGCGTGCGAGCAGCTCGATCGGGCATTTGCCGAGAGCGCCGACCGCATCGCGGGAATTCTTATCGAACCGATGCAGGGCGAGGGTGGCGACAACCACTTCCGTCCTGAGTTCATGGCGAGACTTCGCAAGTACGCCGACGAGCATGATTGTCTGCTCCTCTTCGACGAAGTGCAGACCGGTTTCTTCGGTTCCGGCAAGCCGTGGTTCTGGCAGCACCAGGGGGTCGCGCCGGACGTCGTGTCCTTCGGCAAGAAGTCGCAGGTTTGCGGCATCTACGCTGGCGGCAAGGTTGATCAGGTCGAGCAGAACGTCTTCAAGGTCTCCAGCCGCATCAACTCAACCTGGGGCGGCAATCTTGTGGACATGGTTCGCTCACGCAGATTCATTGAGATCATCGTTCAGGACGGCCTGGCCGAGCACGCGCTGGATCTGGGTGATCGGCTCAAGGAAGGCCTTCGCTCGATCGCGAAGGACACAGGCGCGTTCGACAATATTCGTGGGTGTGGAACGCTTGTCGCGTGCACCTTCCCGAGCCCGGAGCACCGGGCGGCGGCCATTACAGCGATGTTTGACCGCAAGGCGATGTCACTGCCGTGCGGAACCGACTCCATGCGCTTCCGCTTGCCGCTGACAATGAGTTTCGATGAACTTGACGAACTGTTGAATCGCACGGCCGATTCGATCCGCTCGGCGCACGCGGCGACGCTGCCGTAGCAGCGGGAGCGATCATTCCTCAACGTCGTCCATGGTTCGGAACTCAAGCACACCTGGCAGAAGACGCCGCTGGATCTCAAGAAGCTCGGGGCATTGGTGCTCGACGTCATGCGCGTTGAGTTTTTCTCCGAGTTCCGGGTCACTGACTCGAATCGAGGATGTCGAACCATCCATGTTTGAGAGATTGATTCGGTTGGGGTCCCACAAGGCAGGGGTGTCAATCCAAACATACGTGTCCTGGTCGGGATGTACCAGAAAGCCGTTGTGGTTGTAGCCAGCCTGGCCCCAGTTTGCCTGCGATGGATCGTCTTCCGCGATTGAGCACATCGTCATGGATGGCTGCTTGATCTGCATACTGGTTGGGCAGGGGACTGCGTATTTGATGAAGTCCTCGCCAGAAAACGGTCCGCCGTCGCTCCAGTGCCAGTCTTCTGCGCAGACATTGACGCCAACAAAGCTGTTGAGAGAGTACGACCGGATACGTGTGGATGGATCCATGGGAGATCGGTAGACATCGACGTTTCCATCGAGGTACTCCCAGGCGGCTCCCTCACTCAGCGCTTTGGTCAACTCGATGCGAAGCGGAGTATTGGTTTCAGGATCGAGTTCGCCAGTGTCTTCAAGTCCATCGCCGTAGCCGCGTACCCAGAATCTGCTGAGGGCATCTTGATACAGGCCGTCCGTATCTCTCACAGCAACGCGATACTGTGGGTTGCTTGCGAATACCGGGAATGGGTTGCTGGCCCACACTTGTGTTCTCGGATGCAGGAGCCGTGAATTGTGATCCGCCGCGTACTTCGCCTGCGCAGCGGCGATCTGCCGCTGGTGGGCAAGATCGGCCGCTGATGTGGCTGACGCATCAAGCCGCTGGCCGCCGACAAGAACGAGGGCGGCAATTGCGCCGAGAATCGCAACAACGACCATCAGCTCAATGAGGGTGAATCCGCGGGTCGTGGAGGTTGGGGTGGTGTTCAAGGGCATGGGCCAAATGATGCAATAACGCTAAGGAGATCGTCAACATTCGTGACGCCATCTCCTGTGACATCCGCACCAGATGTTCCCCAGGATGCAATGACCATGAGAAGATCATCTACAGAAATGGCCCCGTTGCCGTCAAGATCGTTCGGGCAGGGGGGGGATTGAGAGAGAATCATCATCGAGTATGCGCCGAATTGGAGCGATGCGCTATAGGGAAGCCCATCTCTGGGCGTGTTTTCGACCAGCACGTCCCCCATCAGCTGGTCGCCGAACTCCGGATCATAGCCTGTCCAATCGCTGTTGAATCGGACCTTCCAGGTGCCACCTGCCGGGAAACCGATCCGGTAGTCGTCCCAGTCCTGATTCCGGAAGTTCGCCAGAACGATGACATCGTCACCCACGCCGCCGTCCCGCCAGCGGTGCCAGGCGATGACCTTGTCCCAGTCGTTGACGTGGTGCACATTGACGCTTTCGCCGGTGAGACCCCGGGTATTCCCAGCTGTATTGAGCCGGGCCGCAATCAGGTCCCGGTAGAGATCGGTGATGCCTGAGAAGGTCTCGGCGCGGCTCCAATCGAGGGGCTCGGCATCGGTGAACCATTCGTCTTCCAGAAACTCCTGCCCTTGAAAGAGCATCGGAATACCGGGTGAGGTGAAGACGACGCCAGCGGCCAGTGTCGAACGCTTTTTAGAGTAATACGACTCGGCATTGCCCGGCCAGATCGCCTCGGGAACGCGGCTGCGGCCATTGGCCACCTCATCGTGTGACTCGGTGTAGATCACGCGCTGGAACGGCGCGTCGTTGTAGTCGAATGTGATGGCGTCCCTGATGGTCCACATGTTGCGGTACTCATCGTCCGGGGTTTCAACGACTTCACGAACGGGATGAACGAACCACGGATCCCACTGCGCATCAAATCCTGCGCCGCCGGCACTTGTGGGCTTGGTGATCCAGTGATTGCTGCTCATGTCCTCGGCAGCAACGAGCTTGCCGGGATACAGCGAATCGAGTTCGTCGTTGACCCACTGCATCCAGGACCAGCCGTCGGGGTTGTTCCCCTCGTCGGTCCATTCGATCCAGCGGGTTCCATCCATGCGAATGCCATCGATGTGGTACTCATCGAACCATTGGATGACTGCGTCCCGCAGCCACTGTCGTACCGCGTTCTCGCCGAAGTTCGGCCGGGTGCTTCCCCACGGAGTGTGAGCGCGATCGTCGTTGTAGAAGTAGATGCCACCGAGATCATTCTCGTTCCAGCCATCAAACTGCCATGCGCCGAGGTCGGATGGTCCGAGGTGATTGAAAACGACATCGACCATGACCGCGATGCCCCGCTCATGGCACGCATCGACCAGTCGCTTGAATTCCTCCGGTCCGCCGTAGTAACTCTCGACCGAGAAGATGTGGGCTGGGTTGTATCCCCATGACTGGTCGCCGGCGAACTCGTTGATCGGCATGAGTTCGAGCGTGTTGATGCCGAGATTCTCAAGGTGGTCAAGGCGTGAGAGCACCCCGTCGAAAGTGCCCGGGAAGCTGCCACCGCCAGTCACCCCGAATGTTCCCGGGTGCATTTCGTAGATCACCATCTCGTTCCAGTTCGGCATGGAGAACCCGTGTTCCCATGCGTACTGATTGGGGTCGGCGATGATCGACTTGCCGTTGGAGCTTGTCAGCTTTCGGGCGCGCGGATCATTCCGCCAATGGGTATTGCCATCATTGAGAATGATGAACTGATACTCGTGGCCTGCCCATACGCCTGGCACATCCAAGCTCCAGAGATCGCCCTCTTCCGGCGAAAGCGGGTGCGTGTTGGTAGCCCAGTTGTTGAACGACCCTGTCAGATAGACCGCATCGGCATGTGGCGCCCAGGTTCGAAACGTCGTGCCCCAGCCATCCTGATCCTGATAGACGGTAGCGCCCATCCCCGCGCGGGTGGATGCATCTCCGGATGCGGAACCGGTTGCCGCAGCGAGTACGCACAGGAGCAGGCAGACTTGGTGGGATGCTTTCATGGTCCGTTTTCGAGTATACCTCCGCAGGAGGGCCTTCCAGTGCTCGCAATGGCAACCCCCGCGGCGTTGGCCGCGGGGGTGCTGTGTTCGAGGTCAGTAGGTGCCGATCATGGGCACGGGTTGCCGAAGTTCCCAATCAGGAGCAGGAGGTCATCGACATCGGTCGTGCCGCTGCCGTCGACATCGGTCGGGCAGTCATTGCCGCCGCCGAGATCGCACTCCTCGCAGATCGAATCTTCGCCGATCCACAGGCCCCGGCTGGAATCGCAGTGCTCTGCCGTCACGCCTTCCCAGCATTCGCCGTTGGCGAAGCAGCAGGCACCGGTGATGGCTGGGATGCATGAGCCAGCAGTATCACCGAGCGTAAAGAACTGATCGCCTTCGATTGCGCTCAAGTCGACATCGCGGGGCTCTGCCAGATTGGCTGAGCCACCAAGGCCGCCAAGAACCTGATTGGAAACCCAGTCATGTCCAGATCCGTTGACGAATGCGCAGACGCGCACGTTGTCGAACGGCAGGCCATCAAAGTCCCAGTCAATGAGTACGAGCGGGATCGAGATCTCGATGCCGGTCTCGACCGCGACATCATCAGGGGCGCCGCAGTCTTCGCCATCGCCACCGATGACACCACCGACATTGCTGTTGTTGATCGCCACGCTGATGCCCTGATCGCCCGTGGAGGGTGTGATCGTGATGTTGCCTTCGGCATCGACATGAGTGGTGCCGCTTCCTGCATAGCCACCGACGCCGTCGCCGTTGGTGCGCAATTCGGCGCAGTCCACGTAGTAGATGATGCCGTCACCGTTGTCGTCGCCGCAACCGACGCTGACGTAATAATCAGCTTCAAACCCTTCATCGAAAGTCAGGCCGTTGCCGCTTCCGTCGTCGCCCATGCGCTGCAATGCGCCAAAGCCGACGTCAGGATTGATGCCAAGAATGGTTCCTTGGCCACCGTCGCGGGCATCAATGAAGAGTTCCAACTTGTTGTAGTTGCTCTGCAGGTTGCCGCCGAGGAAGATGACGAGGTTGGCACCCTCGATGGTGACAGCACCGCCATCGAGTTCGGATCCATCGGCGTATGCCGCGTGACCGCTCTGATCGTCGCCGAATCCTGTGCTGTTGTTCTGGATGACTGCTTGTCCGCCGTAGTCGGCATCAAGAGCGCCATCGATCGTGACGGCGCCAGCAGCAGCAGCCCCAATGCCCAGCAGGGCGATCCCGGTTGGGATAAATGCGTTCATAACCCGATGCTCCTCAATCTCTTCTTACATGCGTCGCGAGTACCGAGCACACGGTCCCGAGGCCCCTCGCAGCCCTTCACCATACGCCAACGGTCGTTAGTGCCCTACCAAAAAAGAGCACGATTCAGCCCTTATTGGCGGGGCGGTACAGGAGGTCCAGGTACTCGGACACCATCCGGTGGCTTGAAAACTGCTCGTTGATCGTGGCCACCGCGTGCAATGCCCGTCGAATCCACTGCGCAGGAAGACCCTGCCGATTTCGAGTGTGAAATGCGGGGAGGACAGCCTCATCCAGGAGCTTGTAGAGGGCATCTGCATCACGAGCGTCCCGCTCTCGTGCGCTGCAGCCTTCGGAATCGCCGTCGATCGTCCACCCGTTTCGACCATCGGCCGCCTCTGGCCACCAACCGTCCGATATTGAGAGATTAAGGCCGCCGCTCAGTGGGCCCTTCATGCCGCTGGTGCCACTCGCCTCATGTGGTCTGATGGGGGTATTGAGCCAGATGTCGCATCCCGCAGTCAGGGCGCGTCCGAGGCCCATGTCGTATTCATCCAGCAGAACGACCTTGCCTCGGAGGGCGGGCCGTTTGGCCATTTCGTGGATCTCTTGAGCGAGAGCCTGCCCCGGAGCGTCGAGCGGATGGGCTTTCCCGGCGTAGAGAATCTGGAAGGGGCGCTCTTCGTCCTGGAGAAGCGTTTCCAGTCTGTCCAGATCATGGAACAGCAGGGGCGCCCGCTTATACGTTGCAAATCGGCGCGCGAAACCGATCGTGAGCGCCTCTTCGCGGAGCGCGGCGCGGGCGGCTTCGACATCGGCTGGCGACTCGCCGCGGCGGCGAGCCTGAGCGGCCAGCCGCTCGCGGGCGACATGGATGAGTCGCCGCCGGAGCGTGGTCCGCATCTCCCAGAACGACGCTGGATCGACCTGTTCGGCTTTCTTCCACGTTGCGCAGCGGGGGACGGCCCGCTCCGGGCGAAGCCCGATCTCTCGCTTCCAGAACGATGCTGCAATTGGCGGCATCCAGGTTCCGGGATGGACGCCATTTGTAATGTGTCCGATCGGGACGTCGGCGGCATCGCAGCCGTAGACCTCCTTCCACATGTCGCGGCTGATCTCGCCATGAAGGGCGGCCACGCCGTTGATGTGCCGCGAGAGCCGCAGCGCCAGAACAGTCATGCAGAGCGGCCCGCTGCTGTCACCCTCCTGCCCAAGCCTGGCGAGATCACGCTTTCGCATGCCTGCTCGCCGGAGTGTCGGGCGGACAATCTGGGCGCAGCGGTCGAGGTCGTATCGATCGTGTCCGGCGGGAACCGGTGTGTGTGTCGTGAAGACCGTCTCGCTGGCCACCTGTTGCTCGGCAACATCGGTGGCGGTTCCTGCTTCGACGGCTCTGGCGATGCGCTCCAGGCCGCAGAAAGCGGCGTGTCCTTCGTTGAGGTGCCACACGGTTGGCCTGAGCCCAAGCGCATCCGCGGCGTGCACCGCGCCGATGCCCAGAAGTGCCTGCTGCCGCAGGCGTAGATCTGGATCACCTCGGTACAGGCCTCTCGTGAGTTCGCGGTCACGCATGCGATTACTCTTGAGATCGCAGTCGAGGAGGTACAGATCGCACGGGCCCACTGCGATGTGCATGATTCTCGCGTCAACCGTGCTGCGACCGACCGGACACGCGATTCGTTTTCCGGTATCGGAAATGGGGAGGTCTTCAAAGGGCCAATGTGGCTCGACGACGCGCGTTGAGCCGTCGCGCCTGAACTCCTGCTGGTAGTAACCCTGCCGATACAGCAGCCCGAACCCGGCGAGCGGAATGCCGAGGTCGGCGCAGCTCTTGAGGTGATCTCCAGCAAGTACACCGAGACCACCGGAATACTGCTGCATACATTCGTGAAGAGCGTATTCCGAGCACACATACGCGACGAGCATCTTCTTCTCGCCGCGATGGCGAGCGCGATCGAACCATCGATCTCGCGATGAATCGCGGTCTCGCGCAGCAATTGCCTTCTCGAGCACCCGCTTGAATCCCGGTTCGCCCAGCCGTTGCGTGAGATATTCATCGCTGGTCCGCCGCATGACGGCAAGTGGATTCTGATTGGAGGCGATCCACACCCGCGGTTGAAGCATTGCAAACGGACGCCGCATGGCCTCGATCCAGGCCCAACGGAGGTCATACGCAATCTCAGTCAGGGCTGCCCTTACCTCAGTACTCGTCGTGATGCTCATGGGCCGCGAAGCATACCCCCGGGGCGGCGCAGAGTCATGGTGCGATCGGCATTCGCCAACGCCAGTTGCCGCGAGGGATCCCCGGCCGGTTCATACGGGCCGTGCTGCCAAGACCAAGGATGTCCTGCATCGGAATGACGCGGAGCCGGGCGGGGGACGACAGGCACGCCTTGACCATTGCAGCGGGCGCATCCAGTGCGCGTTGGCAGCCGGTGGCATCTGCGAATCGTCTGCGGGCATCGGCGGGCAGCCCGCGATACCAGCCCCGGACGGTGTCGTTGTCGTGCGTTCCGGGATAGCACACGCAGTGCTCGGGGTGGTTGGCGGGCGCATCCGGGCTGTTGTTGCAGAACCAGCCCCACTGCGCGATCCGCATTCCTGGCAGGCTAAAGTCGTCGCGGAGGCGTTTCACTGCGGGGGTCACCGCGCCGAGATCCTCGGCAATGAAGGGCAAGGTTCCGAATCGTTTCTGCAGCGCCGTGAGGATGGCCCGTCCAGGTGTTCGCCGCCACGCGCCCCGCCTGGCAGTCTTGGCGCGAGCGGATACTTCGTACAGCCGCACAAATCCAATGAAGTGGTCGATGCGAATCGCGTCGAAGAGTTCCAGTGCGCGACCGAACCGATCAAGCCACCATTGGTATTGATCCTTGCGATGCGCCAGCCAATTGTAATGAGGGTGCCCCCACAGTTGACCGTCGGGGCAGAAGTCATCGGGTGGTACGCCAGTTACGACTGTGGGAGCGCCATGGCTATTCAGGCGGAAAAGCTCGGGCCGCGCTCGCACGTCGGTGGAATCCGCGTGCACGAATATCGGCACATCACCAATGAATCCGACGCCGCGTCTTGAGGCGAAGGTCCGAAGTTGGCGCCACTGCCGGTCCAGCATGAACTGTGTGAATGCGTGCTCTTCAGGATCTCCTTGTTGGTCATCGCACCAATCGTCAAGCCAGTGCGCCTGCGCGGTCGCGAACGAACGGAACGCAGTGCTGCGGAAGCCGCCTCTCGAATTCCATCGTTCGAACGCAGCCCGTATTCGGGGCAACTTGAAACGCCGCGCCTCGCGGTACCGAGCGGGACCGCTGCGAAGGCTCGCAGGCGAACGAAGCGCCGACTTGGGCAAGAGTCCCTCGGCCTGAAGATCCTGCAGGCTCAGCAGCAGCGGTTCGATCGCGAAGGCGCTTCGCCCCGAATACGGGGAGTTACCCAGGCCGACCGGGTTGATCGGAAGTACCTGCCACGCCGTGTGCCCTTCGCGCGCGCACCAGCCTGCAAACGATCTCGCCGCCGGGCCGAGATCGCCAATGCCGTGTGGAGACGGAAGGCTTGTGATGTGCAGCAGGACTCCCGAACGCCGGCCTTTGAGAACAGGGACGCTCACTGCGATGTCCAGATCGTGCCGCCAACGCGCGGGATGGTGACGGTTGGCCACGAGGTTTGATCCGCCTGTTCCGTCGTGAAGATGCGAGTCCAACGCCCTTTGATAGTGTCCGGGATGGTCACGGTGGCGGGGGCGTCTCCAGCATTGAGCGCGACGAGAACAGTGTCTCCTTCGTAGTCTCGAAGAAACACCCACACGTCTTGTGCGTCATCGGTCAGAACTGTCTCGATCGTGCCACGCCGAAGCGAAGGATGATCATTGCGGATCGAAATGACCTGTTGATAGAACGCGAGTTGTTCGGGCATGACTTCCATGCCGTATTCGTCGTACGGCTGCAGATCCTCCCAGAGCATCGGCTTTCGGTTGTTGGGATCATCGCTCCCCCAGAGGCCGACCTCGTCGCCGTAATAGATCATCGGCGCGCCGACGTATGTCATCTGCAAGAGCGCCGCAAGACGTGCTTTTTGATACGCCCACGCCGGAGGCTTTTCGGCTTTGTAGTCATCGACCTCCTGCTCGCGGTTCTTGGCGTCGTATGGTCGATCTGGGTTGAAGACCTTGGACACGAGCCTGTCTGTATCGTGGCTGTCGAGGAGGTTCTGGAGCACATACGTGGCTGAATCGGGATATGCCATACGAAGCCTGGCGTATTGCCGCTCTGCTTCCGAAGCCGAGATCTTGCGGTCATGTCCGGTGATCCAATCAAGCGCAATCTCGGCGAAGGGGTAGTTCATGACCGCGTCGAACGATCGCCCATCGAGCCAGTGGTCGGCGCGGTCCCAGATCTCTCCCACGATGTACGCATCTGGATTGATCGACTTCACGTATTTGCGCCACTCAATCCAGAAGGCAAGCGGTACTTCGTTGGGGACGTCCAGTCGCCACCCGTCAATGCCGTCTGATGGATCACCATCCCCGTTTGGATCCATCCATCGCCGCGTGACGTCCATGATGTGTTTGCGAAGAGATTCGCTGGCAATGCCGTGCTCTTCGTTCTTGGCAAATACGGGAAGCTCTCCGAATCCCGCCCAGCCTTCATAGTCAAATGGATCCCACGAATTGACGAGGAACCAGTCTGCGTAGGGCGAGTTCTGTCCGTTGGCCTGAACATCGCGAAAGGCGGGGTGCAGCGTGCCGACATGGTTGAAGACGCCGTCGACGATGACCCGGAACCCCATCGATTTGGCTTCGCGAAGAAACTCCAGAAATGCCTTGTCGCTCTCAGTCCATGTCCAGGTGGTGGCGTCGAGCGGATTCTCAACAGCCTCTGCCTCTGCGTACTCGAGGCCACCACCGTAATACTCGTCAACATGCACATAGCTTGTTGCGTTGTATTTGTGATGGCTCTCTGACTGAAAGATGGGATTGAGATAGATCGCATTGACGCCGAGCGTCCTGAGGAACTGAAGTTTCTGCCGCAGGCCTGAAATGTCGCCGCCATAGAGTCTGGAGAAGACATACCAATCGTAGAAGCCCTGCCCGTCGACTCCCTCGTCGAGCGAAGGCTTGTACCAGTCGGACGTCCAGGAGCGCCCCGGTTGGGGATCTGTCGAAGAGTCACCGTTGTGGAACCGATCAATCATGATCTGGTACCAGATTGCGTCACGTGCCCAGTCGGGAGTCTCAAGGTGCATCGGGGTCTCGCTGAATCGGTGAATTGATGGCAGACGGTGCGTCGTGCTGCCGTCATGAATCATGAATGTGTATCGATCATCGATCGATGGAATTGTGGCTGTGACTTCCCACCAGTCAAAACGCCCGTCGCTGAGTACCAACCGTGTTTCCGTTGAGCCAATCCACGGCTGCGCGAGGGACACACTCTCAACGTCGCCGGCAAGTGTGCGAATACGCAGTGTTCGTGCGGCTGCATCACCGGACATATCGCTCCACTGCGTGGGGCTGTGGCTGACAGCTGCGCCCTCGATCTGCCCATCGCCTCGGCGGGCGGTGCTGGGATCCACATTGGCAGCAGCGCCAAGACGCAGCACGGTGTTCTCTCCGCCGTGCCCGTCATGTTCGCGGTCGTGATTCTGTGGATCGGGCATCCATTGTCCATCAACGACGAACTTGTATCGCCGTACGCCTTCACTCAAGGGCACCGCGACTTCCCATCCGGAATCGCTCCGGTGCATGGGCGTCGCTGATGGATTCCATCCATTGAAGTCTCCAGCAAGCATCGCCTGCCGAGCATCTTGAAAGTCATCGAGTTTGAACTCGCACAGCCACCGCTTGTCTGGTTGTTCAGTCAGGGTGATCGATGGGGGCGCAGCCGTCGCGGTATTCGGACCAGGCGCCACGATTGCCACCGACGGTGGCCAGCCACCAAGCACAAGCGTCAGGATGAGTGATGCAGTCTCCATGCGAGAGGGAGTAGGGTACCCACGATGCCAGTGCCTGCAGGACTCGCCAACTCGTGATTCACCGGACCTACCAGTCCGTCATGGCAGTGCTTCGAAGCCTGTTGGCCGCGATAGCGATCGTCCTTGTGGTGTGGGCGTTTGTGTGGGTCGGGGCTCGCACGCTTCGTCCTCAGGCAAGCGATGAGATCGTGCTCAGGGTCATGCACTGGAGTGGCGGCGGCGGGCAGCAGGAAGATGAGATTGTCGAGTCTTCGCTTCGCGCTTTCGAAGAGTTGCACCCCGGCATTCGCGTGCAGCGAATCAATCCAGGCGACTCTGGGCAGTTCTTCACCAAACTGCAGACGATGATGGCGGCGGGAGATCCGCCGGACGTTTTCTACATGGACTACGCGAGGCTGCCGGTCTTCGTCCGTGAAGGGCAGCTCGCCAACATCGATGCAGATGACATTGACCTTGGCGACTTTTACGAGCCAGCGGTGGATGCGTTTCGCTGGGACGGTGAACAAACCGGTTCCGGACCACTGTGGGGAATTCCCAAGGACTTCACGACGCTCGGTTTCTACATCAATCTCGATCTTCTGGAGCAGGCAGGTGTCCCACGACCTTCTCCCGAGTGGACGTGGAAGGAATTCATCGAAACGGCGCGCGCGGTCGGCGGGCTCGAGGGCGTCACCGGCACCGAAGTGGTGACGTGGCCCTTCGTCATTCGGTCGATCCTCTGGACCGAAGGTGTAGACGTCGTCGGCGACGACTGGACCGACCTGAGAGTGACCGATCCTGAAGTGCAGACGGTGCTGAAGCGTCTCCGTGATTGGCGATACAGCGAATCTGGAACGCTCGCATCTGCGGAAGCAGAAGGAATCGACCCCTCCTCTCTCTTCCTGACCGGACGGCTAGGCATGGTCGGCCCATTCGGGCGATGGGTTGTCCCATCCTTCCGGACGATTCCCGAGCCCGGAGAGGAAGGTGGGTTTGACTGGGACTTCTTCCCGCTTCCTCGTGGTCGCGAGCATGCCAATGTCATTGCTACGGTGGCATGGTCGATGGCAGCAGATTCAGCGCATCCCGCCGAGGCTGCGTCGCTTCTGAGCTGGCTTGTGTCCGAGGACATTCAAGCGGCGCAGTCGAGGCTTGGTCTCGCCATTCCAACCCGACGAGCGGTGGCGGAGTCGGACGCCTTCGTCGACCCCTCAGTTCGTCCGTTGAGTGACACCGCGTTCCTTGATGAGATTGCAGTGGCGCGCGTGCCGCACTGGCCCGCTGACCCTGCCTTTGCAGCGCAATTCGATCGCCGCCTCAACAAGACGCTGCGAGGAAGCGCCGACGTCGAGACCGCAACCCGCGAACTTGCGGGTTGGTGGGAGGACCGGCTCGAATCACCCTTGACGATCGGGACGTTCTCAGCGATGCCGTGGTGGCGCATCTGGTCGGTGCTGCTCGGACTGCTCGCACTGTGCGGCATCGCCGCCGTGATTGTCATGCGTCGGAGCGATGGAAATCTGTCATCCCGCCGCGAAGAGCGGTCGGGGTGGCTGCTCGCATCGCCTTGGATGATCGGCTTCTGCGTTTTTCTTGCGGTGCCGATTGTTCTCTCGCTCCTTCTCTCGTTTACGCGATGGGGCGGAATCGGCCCGCTCGAAGCGGCCGAATATGTGGGCGGCGCCAATTATGCTCGCATGTTTGCCGAAGACGATACGTTTCGGCGAAGCCTGTGGGTCACCGTCTGGTATGCCCTGCTGGCAGTTCCGACCGGGCAATGTTTTGCGTTGGTCGCGGCGCTGCTTCTCAACATGAAAGTGTGCGGCGTGGGCTTGTACCGCGCGGCCTGGTACTTGCCGAGTGTTCTTGCGGGCGTTGGCATTGCCGTGCTGTGGCAGTGGGTGTTCAAGAGCGAAGGGGGGCTCATGAATACGGTGCTTGAGCCACTCCTTGCACTATTCGGGTTGTCACCGCCGGAGTGGTTCACGAATGATGCTTCGCTGTGGGGTGTACCAGCGTTTGCCATTATGAATCTCTGGCTGGTCGGCGGAAGCATGCTCGTGTATCTCGCAGGGCTCCGAAACATTCCGAAGGAACAATACGAAGCCGCTGCCATCGACGGTGCTCGGGGGTGGCGGCGATTCCGCAGCGTGACGCTTCCAATGCTCTCGCCGGTCATTCTCTTCAACGTCATCATGGCGATCATCGGGTCGTTCCAGGTCTTCACGCAGGCCTTTGTGATGACATCCGGTGGGCCGGGCGACGACACCCGTTTCTATGTGCTGTATCTCTACAACCTGGCGTTTGACGTTTATGAAATGGGCTACGCCTCGTCGCTGGCATGGGTGCTGCTGCTCGTGGTGCTGCTCCTGACGGCGATCACGCTCAAGATCGGCGGTCGCAAGGTGTACTACGAGGGCATGGCATGACGCCCGGAGGCAGGACAACCCGCTGGATGCGCCATGTACCGCTCGTTCTGGGCGCCGTGCTCATGCTCTTTCCGCTCTGGTGGATGCTCGTCGTGAGCCTGGAGACCGAGCAGCGGGCCGGTATGGCGATGGTTGCTGGCGACGTGCTCAATGTCTGGCCCGAGGATCCACAATGGCACAACTACTCCGATGCCATACGCGAGGTTGGCTCGACGCCGTGGATCACCTTTCTTGATGCCCTGGCCAATTCGATTGTGGTCACCGTGTCGGTGATCGTTGGAACCGTGCTCTCGTGTAGCCTTGTCGGATTCGCCTTCGCCCGTATTCGATTCCGTGGTCGAGGCGGAATGTTTCTTCTCATGCTGGCGACAATGATGCTGCCTGCGCAGGTGACGATGATCCCGCTCTTCCTGCTCTTTCGGTCGATCGGTTGGGTGGACACGCTGCTACCGCTCATCGTGCCAGCATTCTTCGGCAGCGCCTTCAACATCTTCCTGTACAGGCAGTTCATTGCGGGTATTCCCGAGGCACTTCTTGAAGCCGGCCGCATGGATGGGCTGGGGTGGCTGGGCATCTGGTGGCGCATTGTGCTGCCGCTGTGCCGCCCGGTGACGGCGATCGTGGCGGTGTTCTCGTTTATCTATACGTGGAATGACTTCATGAGCCCACTCATTTACCTGCACAGCGAGTCAAACCAGACGCTCGCAATCGCGCTCAATTCATTCAGAACACAGTTTGCCGGATTGGAGGACGTGCACCTCTTGATGGCGCTCAGCGTCGTGACGATGATTCCGTGCATCCTCCTCTTCCTTGCGGCGCAGAAACAGTTCATCGAAGGTCTGGGAAGCGGGGCGGTCAAGGGATAGACGAATGGCTGAAGTTCGACTGACAGGTGTGACAAAGACCTTCCCCGGCGGCGTGACCGCTGTGGCCTCGTGCGACCTTGTGATTCCGGACGGACAATTCACCGTACTGGTCGGTCCGAGTGGTTGCGGGAAGAGCACGACGCTCCGAATGATTGCCGGGCTTGAGTCAACAAGCAGCGGGACGATTCACATTGGCGAGCGGGTAGTGAATGACGTGCCGCCGCGAGATCGAGATGTCGCGATGGTGTTTCAGAATTATGCGCTCTACCCCCATATGAGTGTCGAGAAGAACCTCCGATTCCCTCTTGAGCGGAGGCGGCAGACGAGTTGGTGGAAGTCATGTGTGTCCGGCGAGGAGCGATCGCGCCGCCGCGCCGAGACTGCGGCAATTGGTGAGCGCGTTGCCGAGGCAGCTGCGCAGCTGGAAGTCGACACCTACCTGCACAGGCTTCCCAGAGAATTGAGCGGCGGGCAGCGCCAGCGTGTGGCGCTCGGTCGGGCGCTCGTGCGGGATCCGTTGGTTTTCCTGCTTGATGAACCGCTGAGCAATCTTGACGCGAGGCTGCGTCTTGCAATGCGAACGGAACTGCGCCAACTGCACCGGCGCCTTGGCGCGACGATGATTCATGTCACCCACGATCAGGAAGAAGCGATGACCCTTGGCGACGTGCTTGTGGTCATGAAGGATGGTGTGATCCACCAGGTCGGCTCACCTGCTGAGATCTACGAGCGGCCTGCGGACAGGTTTGTCGCGTCCTTTGTCGGCACCCCACCGATGAACCTCGTGGGAGGAGAGGCTCACGGTGGCGCATTCCATACTTCAACAGGTGCCACACTCCCGCTTCCTGCCGGAGTCCAAGACGGCCCTGCCGTGCTGGGCATTCGCCCCGAAGCGATGCGCTTCGGCGGGTCCGGTGATTTTGAGGGAACGATTGCTACGATCGAGCGGCTTGGAGACCGGATGGATGTGGTGGTTGATATTGGGGGAACCAGATTGACCGCGCGGTGTGAGCTGGCGGATGTCGCCGAAGGTGAATCGTGCGCGGTGAACATCGACCAGGCGGGGCTTCATCTCTTCGACGTTGGAGAGAACGGGCGGCGGCGATCGAGTGAACGGAGCGAGGCGGGATGAGCGGAACCGTATTGGAGATCTGGACAGCACCTGACGCTGGTGCGGCGATGCAGCCGCACCGGCAGGTGTCAGCGAAGGCAGGTGTCGGGTTGGAAGGAGATCGGTACGGCACCAAGAGAGGTTCGTATTCCAAGCCCGATGAGGGGCCCGATCGACAGTTGACCTTGATCGCAGCGGAGGAACTGGAGTGGCTTCGCGCGACCCACGGCA
>CAZRBV010000015.1:0-62277 GCA_964598425.1 uncultured Isosphaeraceae bacterium
GGCCGGATGATGCGGTTGTTCGCGTGTTGTTCCATGATGTGTGCGCACCAGCCGGTGATGCGGCTGGCCACAAAGATCGGCGTGTACTGCGGGACGGGGATGCCCATCGCGAAGTAGGTCATGCCGCAGGGGAAGTCCACATTGGGGTGGATATTCTTGTCGCGAAGCATGATGGCCTGCACTTCGTCGCCGAGGTCAAACCACTTCTTTGAAGCAGTGTTCTCCTCAGAGGCATACTTGAGACCCCAGTCGCGGAGAATGCCGGCTCGGTGGTCACCATTCTTGTAGACGCGGTGACCGAAGCCCATGAGTTTGCGCTTCTCTTCGAAGGCCCGCTGCATCCAGGCCTCGACACTCATCGCGCCGCCTTCGGTGTCGGTCATGATGTCTCGGAGCATGTCCATGGCAGCTTCATTGGCGCCGCCATGGAGGTTGCCCTTGAGGGCGCCGATGCCGCCGCACACCGCCGAATGCATATCGCTGTTCGTCGACGAGATCACGCGGCATGTGAAGGTCGATGCGTTGAAGTCGTGCTCGGCGTAGAGGATGAGCGAGACGTCCATCACCTTGGCGGCGATCTCGCCGGGCTTCTCGCCGCTCATGCACCAGAGCAGGTTGGCGGCATGTGAGAGGGTCGCGTCCGGCTCGACCGGAGTCTTACCATCGAGCGCCATCTGGTGCACACCAATGCAAGTCGGGATCTTCGCGAGCAGCCGCATGGACTTTCGGAGTTCAGCTTCGGCACCGTTGTCCTCGCACTCAACATCGTCGTGCGAAAGAAGCGACACGGCAGTGCGGAGAACACTCATGGGGTGGGCTTCTGGGGTGTCTTTGGCGATCCGAACGATCGCATCGCGGATATGGGCCGGAATGCTTCGCTCCGCCTTGAGCACCACATCAAATGCAGCAAGCTCTTCGGCCGATGGTTTGTGGCCGACAAGAAGCAGATGAGCAACTTCCTCGAAGGTGGCATGCGCGGCCAAGTCGGCGATCTCATAGCCTCGATATATCAGCTGTGTCTGATTTACAGAGCAGATGCTGGTATCACCAACGGCCTGTCCGGCCAGTCCGCGCGTATCCGTAGGCTTCGCTGTCGCGGTCGTCATGACCTGCACTTCCCTCTTTTTCACCCAAGAACACTGTTGTTCTCGGACCACAATCCATCCCGCTCCCCTGGAAACCACCGCGCGATGGGCAGATCCGCAATGGTAACAGAAACGGCCGTCCCCCGACAGGCTCAAATACACGGGAAACAACTGGTTTATGGCGTTGAGATGCAGTTCGTGGAGGCTGCTCATGAACGTGCGCGCCGTTCACCTCAACGCGCCGAGATGTCCCACTCTTCACCTGGTGTGTAGTCGAGTAAGTCGTACAACTCCTGCCGCGTCTGCATCTGATCGACAAACGACTCGGCGCTTCCCTCAACCCGGAGCGCTGCGAGTGCCCGCGTCACTGCAGCCATCGCAACCCGCTGCGTTGTGACAGGGAAGATGACAATGTCGTATCCCAGTGACTCAAACGCAGTCTGGTTGATAAAGGGCGTCTTGCCAAACTCGGTCATGTTGGCAAGGAGAAGGCCTGGACACCCGGCTGCGAATGCTGAGAATTCCTCTGCGCTGGCAAGCCCCTCTGGGAAAATCATGTCGGCACCGGCATCGCGGTAGGCACATCCCCGCGCAATGGCCGCATCCAGTCCATCAATGCCCCTTGCATCGGTTCGCGCAATCAGGACGAAGTCATTGGACTTCGCCTCCGCCGCAGCCCCGATCTTGTCCGACATGGCCTGAGTTGAAATGAGCGTCTTTCCGTCAAGGTGCCCACAACGCTTGGGAAAGACCTGATCCTCGATATGCATGGCCGCAGCGCCAGCCCGCTCGTACTCAATCACGGTGCGGCGAACCATTTCGACCTCGCCGTACCCAGTGTCGGCATCGACAATGGTAGGAAGCCCAGAGGCGCTGGAAATCTCATCGATGGTTCGGCACACTTCAGTCAGACCCAGCAGCCCCACATCGGGGTACCCGGCTGTGTTTGCCGTCGCGCCACCGGAGATGTACACGGCATCGAATCCAGCGGCGGCCACAGCACGGCCAACCAGCGCCGTGAATGCTCCTGGAGCCGCCACGATTCCCTGAGACATCAATTGTCGAAGTTTCCTGCCTGGCCGTTCGCTGCTCATGGGGCAGATTGTACGGGCTCTGTGGCCAGAGGCGGCAGGCGGTGAATGCTGCTCTTGTCGCCCTGCACCAGCACGATCTCAATACCGTCAGGATCACCATCGGGAGATTGGATGATTGCTGCTGACACATGAGGGTTCGTCACAAACGCAGGTGACAGAAACGACGCGAGATCCGGCGATTGTGTACCAGCCATGGGCATGGCGCGGCGGATTGATGCTTCAAGTTGTGCGTCTTCGTGGGGAGTCCAACCACCTGTCGCCAGTGCTCGAACAACAACATCGGACGCATCGATGCCTCGGGGGTGGTCATTCAACACAACAATCGGGCCAGCACCCTCTGGAAGGCTGGCCGCAATTGGTTGCTGGCTCATCAAAGGAGCACCCGTTGTCATGACGAACGCATACAAACCAATCAAGACTGACAACCCGATGAGAAACGCAAACACACCGCCATAGGCCGCACGCCGTGCATTCCGCCGTCGCTGCCGCTCGGCTCGTCGCCGATCACGATCCTCGATCCTTTTTCGGCGAGCATTTGCAAATGCATCGGGAAGGCGCCGCGCAACACCTGGAACGGCATCGCGAACCCGATATGCACCACTCCACCAATCCGTCACTTCGATGTTTGGCCGGCGCCGAACATCACCCGCCGAGGCGGACGGAGGCGCAGGTATCTCAGCTGGCTTGCCTGTAAAGCTTGGCAAGTCGGCGGGCCGAACCATGCGAGGGTCACTCGCCGAAGCCAGGTGCGCAACATCCGCGAGCATTTCGGAGGCGGTGGCATACCGCTGGTGATAGTCAGCCATCGATCTTCGTATCACCCAACGAATCGCATCGCCTGTCTCACGGTCAAAGCGGCTCAGGTTTCCGTGCGCTGGAAACGTCCCTTCCACCATGTAATACAGCACCGCGCCGGCGGAGTAGATATCAAATCGGGCCCCGTCCACCTCGGACACCTTGGCACCACGGAGCGCCTGACGAACGAGTTCGGGATCTCGGAAATACTCCGTTCCGTGTGTCGTCAAAGTCATGGCGGACTGAAGCGGGGTCACCAGCCCCAGGTCGACCAGATGGGCGCCTGTATCGTTCGTGATGATGTTCTCCGGCTTGACATCCTTGTGCCAGAATCCGGCGTCGTGATACTCGTGAAGTGTGGCGAGAAGATCTCTCGCCCACACAACGGTGTTGCCAAGCGACGTGGTGCTGAGTGGCCCGTCGCTGGTATGCATTGACTCGACTGCCTCGGCCAGGTGGACACCGGGAATAAAGGGCATCACGTACCAGAAGCGGGATTCATCATGATCATGCTCGATAACGAGCCCGAGTTTCTTTGCTCCATCGAGCGCTCTTGACTCACGAATCATCTGACCGAGCGGAGAACCATCCGTCACGTCAAAGCATTTGATAACGACCCGCTCGGGCGATTCTGGTGGGGCACCTGCGTCTGGTTCTGCAATATGCAGTACTGCCCCGGATCCCCCCGCCTGAAGCGAACCAACCAACTTCCATCCTGGGAATTGGCCTTCTGATCGACGTGGCTTCCGCTTGCGCTTCCTGTGAAAAGGCTGGTTGGGTGTCCGGCGCACCACTCCTGCCGCTGGGGCCGTTCTCGTTACCAATCCACCAATACGACGGCCCACTCGACGGAACCTGCTCCCGAGTCCACGGGCCATTCCGGACGCTGCTTCCCATCGGCCAAAGAGGAGCGCGCCGACAATGGCTGGCAATACCAGCGTAGAAACGACTATGTGCCACATGGCTGCGAAGAGATCCCGAACCAACTCAAGTACGACCTGGCCGAGAAGTGTGATCACCCTGAAGACCCCCTGCACAACAGGCATCATGAGGTGACGAAACAGTACGCCAACGGACGCGGCGGCGATCACTGATCCGACAACAACCAGCAGGATGATGAGGATTCTCGACATGGCGGTTACCGTCCAGAACCTTCAGCATCGTTCTGGGATGCAGCACGGTGCCAGATTTCACCCAAAGCCTCATCGAACAGCGCATCGTCCACCGACAGCCCTGCGAGTTCAGCCTCGGCCATTTCTTCGGGCGTGAAACTCCACGTTGCGACAATCTCCGAGAGCTGCGTTCGAAGATGAGTTCGCGCTCTTTGAAGATGACGGCTGATCGTCGGCTGGCTCACTCCGATCTTGTCCGCGACATCCTTGCCACTTTGGCCGTCAAAGACTCGCATGCGGTACACCTCGAATGAGAGAAAGTCCCCGCTGGATCCAGCGCGGCGAATTGCGGCTGCGACTTTGGCTTCGAAGATCCGCTGCTCATAATGAGTATCGACAGCTGCGCCGATGCCTCCCATCCAGTCTTCTTCAAGATGTGCCGGGCGGCGACCCGCGCCGCGTTTCAATGCCATTCGACGGTCCATCTCATCACTCAGCGCATGTTTGGCAATGGCGAGCAGCCACGTGCTGAATCGAACGCCGCGATTTGGATCGAACCGTTCGATTGACTTACTGAGCGCGGCCAGCGTCTCCTGGCTCAGATCGCGGACTGTTTCCATTCCCAGGCGGCCATTGCCCCATTTCATGAGCTGACCGCGCAGAACAGGGCCGAAGACCTGCCAGAGCTCAAACCAAGCCGCCTCATCGCGGTCTCGAAGCCGGCGGACAAATGTGGTGGTGAGTTGGTGCATGAGTTGGTCCCGTCCGCTCTTTCTCTTTGGGAGTGGCGCGGACCCAGTTTCGCCTCCCACAGCGATGCTGTCACATATGGACACGGGATTCGCCCAAAAAGAGTCCTGTGCCCCTCGTCCGCACTCAAAGGCAGGTCCTGTGTGAAACATCGCCACCCAGATACCCAATGAGATCCCGGACGCCACCCCGAAGTGTGGCAGAAGGACTGACTCATGAACATCTGCAAGACCATCGTTCGTTGGACCCTCATAGCCGGAATCGCCGTTGGTGGCGTCACCATCATCATTGGTCCAGGGCGGGTCGCTGCCGCGTTTGAAACTATTCAAGATCAGGCAGGCAACCTTGTTGATCAATACATCGACGTCGAGGAGGCAAAGTCGCTGCGTACGAAACTGCACGATCTCGCCGGCGTCTATCCAGATCGCATCGCCGAGATCCGTGGTGAAATCGCTCGAATCGACAGCCAGGTCAATCAAATGGCTCATGATGCCGACGTCGCCCGCCGCGTCGTGGCGATGACCGAGAATGATCTGGAGAGACTCGCTGGCAAGGTCCGCGATGCCGAGGTTGGTGGAGTTCGACAGGTATCACTGGTCAAAGGCGACGCTGGTGTGGACCTTGAGGTCGCGTACAAAGAAGGTCGGCGCATACAAGGCATCCGTTCGACGTATCAAGAGCGACTCGTCGCCGACCAGCGACAGGTTGAGTTGCTCTCATCGCAGCATGACCGCCTGACCACACTATTGGAACAGGTTGAGCGGGAATACTCGCAGTATCAGGCCCAGGTCTGGCAACTCGACCGACAGATCGATTCCATTGAGCGGAATGAGCGGCTCATCGCGTTGACTGAATCACAGCAAGAGACGCTCCAACAATTCAACACACCGGGTGATACCGAGACGCTTCGCGCTATCGAATCCCGGCTCGCTGAATTGCAGGCTGTCCAGGAAGGAACTCTGCAATCTCTCGGTGAGCAGGGACGCCAGGGTGAGTACGAGCATCGGGCCCGATCCTTCGTCAACGATGCCAGCGGCACCGGATCACTCTCCGATCCATTCGAGGGCTTTGGTCCAGTCCCAACCGCCGACGAGCATCGGCAAGCGAGCGCACCCTGGAGTGAATTCGATATCACAACGGTTGCAAGCCAATGAACCGACATTCAGCGACTGTGCTCGCTACCACGCCCGCGTGATGTCAGCGCCGGGGTAGTAAAAGTCGATGATCTTGCGACGCGCCGATCCATGGGAAGCCATGGATTCGGCGCCGTATTGGCAGAGCCCGACGCCGTGGCCAAAGCCGCGACCACTCATGGTTATCTTGCCATCGTTGACATCACCACCAACCCACCCGGATGAGAGACGCTCGAGATTGGCTTCTGAGAAGACGCCCGGAAGATCGACACAGCGAATGGTGACCGTCTTGTCTCGGTCGATGATCTCCAAGTGGGTCGGCCTGCCGTGTGCATTCGGTTCGGTTGGTCGAATGGACTTCATCGCGCCGAGCGATGCAAGATCTTTCTGACCGCTTCGGCGACCCCAGGCGCGAATCGCACGGCCAACGCGATCGGCGTCCCACGAACCCGACCACCGATATCTTGGCGCGTCCGTACACTTCGCGATACCACCATGTCCCCGCAGTGGTGGAACCCTGTTGATTGGGTTTGGCCCAACTGCGTCCGCCGCCGTAGCGGCTCGGCCACCACAGCAACTTGAGAAGTACCCCGGAATGATGTCACCTTTCCAAGTCAGCACAAGCCCTTCGGTCGCCTTCGCGCAGCGGCCAGCCTGTTTCCAAGCAGGAATACCGATGTACACCTGAGATGCTGGTGTGTCGAGTACGTCCCACGCGTGGTCCTTGCGTTGCTCGCACTCATATGCGGCGTAACTTCTCGCGGCAATGGCCTGGGCCTCAAATGCCGCATCGTGCCAGCCTTCATACAACTCCCCGGCAAGCACACCTGGGATGTACTTGTTCATCTGAACGACATTGACAACTGAGAAGTCTGCTCGAGGAGGATCTTTGTCAGCGACGCAGCGGATGAAACCGTCGTAGGACCGGCCCTTCTCCTCTGCGATCACCAATGGAGTGCTGGCGTGAACTTCGATCACGTCGGCCGCAGCCATTTTGGATGAGAGGTTCTGACCCTGAATTCTCCACATGCCGCGTGTGCGGAGGATGGTGATCGGCCCGGGACTCGTGATCTCTTCGCCCCCGCCACGGATCTTCATGGTGTCGCCCGACGAATCGATGTGGGTCGTTCGGCCACCGACAACTCGGTGCAATCGCACACGAACACTTGGCATGGAGTCGCCGGGCACTTCTGATTCGGACTCTTGTGGCGGGGAGGACACCCCACGCGAGTCGCCATCACCACAGCTGAACACCAGCAGTGATATGAGCCAGGCAGACAGGGACCGTCGCAGGAGAATCAGTCGAGGACTCGAAGCTCAAGGCCGACATTGGCGAGTCGCTCGCGAACCTCGTCCAAGCTGGTTGATCCGAAGTTCTTGATACCCATCAACTCTGCCTCGGTTCGGGTGGCGAGATCGCCGACAGTCTGCACACCGAGTATCTGGAGTGCTTTGCGAGAGCGGACCGAGAAGTTGAGACTTGAGATCGGCCGCGACAGGACTTCCTCGGAGGCACGATCCTTGAGGTCTTCGTAGACCTCGGCGCGAACACGGTGGTATTGCGTTTCGAGGTTCTGCCCGAGCCGGAGATTCCGCGAAGTCAACATGGCCTTGATTTCCACCAAGGATGTCTCACCGAAGTTCTTGTATGAGAGCAGTTCGGCCTCGGAGACTTTGAGAAGGTCGCCGAGCGTACGAATCTCCATCTTCTTGAGGCAGTTTCGCGCACGGACCGAAAGTTCGAAGTCGGTGACGGGTGTATCCATCAACGCATTCTGTTTCGCCATGTCACGCGCTTCGGCCTCGTCGTAGTACATGTTCTTGGAGGCCTGAACGTCTCGGAGGAACAACCGAGCTCGCACGTTGTTCGGGTCGGTGTTGACGATCATCTGCAGGTACTTCTCGGCAGCCACAAAGTCGCCCCGATCCTCAAGAATCACCGCGAGATTCATAATGGCGTTGACCAGCGGCCGGTCTGAGTCGATGCACTCCCGGTACATCGCAACAGCCCTGTCTTCCTCGCCGCACAGGTCGTAGAGCCAAGCGAGGCGGAAGAGCACACGCTCGTCTCCACCAGCAGATGCGGCTTCGAGGGCTTCAATCGCCTTGATTCGATTGCCTTCCTTCTCAAGCGCTGCTGCCTGAGCGAGTGCTTCGTCGGGACTTGTACTTGACTGGCCACCGATAACGGTATCGAGTCCGGGGTTGACTGCATTCATGTTCCTGCCGTACCTCCAGCAATCCGGGCAATCCGGGGTGAATCCCCGTACTGTACTGCCAACCGGGTCCACACTCAATCATGTAGCCGCGTCTGGAGCCCCTGACATGCGTATATGCCTTCTATTCGCCCTTCTCCCGTCGGTGTTCTCAGTTTCGCTTGTTGGATGTGCTCCGCCAAAGCAGACGCCGGTCTCTCGATCGCTCGTCAATGTCAGGTCTGACCTCACCATCATCGATGGCCGCTCTGGTGATCATCTCGAGTGGGAAGCCCTGCTGGCCCGCCTCTCTGGAGCCGATGTGGTCGTGCTTGGCGAGCAACACAACGACGCAACCGGACACGCCGTCCAGACAGCTGTAATAGAGGACCTGCTCGACGCCGCTGGTGGAAGCGGCGGTGTTGCGCTTGAAATGCTTGAGCGAGATGAGCAGATTCTGATTGAGGACTACAGGGACGGTGTCATCGACGCCGAGGTCTTCGCCAAAGAGTCAGGGTCGACCTCCTGGTCCGGACCTGGTAGCTGGGAAGCCTGGTATCAGCCGACCATCGACGCGGCCATCGAGCGCGACGCTGTTGTGATCGCCGCCAATGCGCCTCGCCGATATGTGCGGGCAGCACGGCGTGACGGCTGGGACGTGATCGATGAGCTCAGTCAGGAGCGATCCAGACTTGTCGACCATCCGGACACACCCATCACCGGTGCCTACCGTGATCGATTCATCGAACTGATGGGCGGCCACGGCGAAGAAGGTGATGACGAGGAGGCGATTGCCGAAGCACTGGAGACTGCTGAATCATTTTTTCTCGCTCAGCAGGTCTGGGATGCCACAATGGCTGCTTCGGTCTCGCGTGGTTTAGAACAGGCCGGGCCGCCGATGATGCTGTTGGTCGGCCGCTTTCACAGCGACCGAAACGGGGGCACGGTTCAGCAGATTCAACGGCTCCACCCATCTGCCACGGTGTTCACAATCAGCCTTGAGCCGGACATCGACGAGGTCGAGCCGAGTTCAGATGACCCACAAGCCGACTTTGTCATCTGCACAACGCCGTCATCCTGAGGCTGGATGAGATGCGCGAAGAAGTCGATCTCGGATGGCCTGCCACTGCGGCGAGTCGGGGGGCAGCACAACCACAATGCGATCGCTTGCCTGCACATCGGCTTTCCGAAGATAGTCATAGAGCACCCGCGCGGCGGCCTCTGGAGAATCTGGCATGCTCAGATGATTGTGCGGGTGAGGAACTGCGAGTCCTGACAGGCCAATGATGGTGGCTGTGTTGGCTGTGGCTGCAAGGTGCCTGGCCAGATCCTTCTCATCAACTCGCGCGATGTGCTTGGTGGGCGCATAGTGACGGGCCGCAGTCCCTGGAGAAGCGTCTTGTGAGTGCGGAAGGGATCCCCCCCAAAGCGGCCCAATCACAGCCTCGATCTGGCTGGCCAGGACGCTTCCGGCCCGGAGAATGCGAGGAGGGTCACACGTGAGATCGAGCACTGTCGATTCGATGCCGCACTCGCACGGGCCTCCGTCAACGACCAGCACGTCGCTGGCTTCCGGGATGTTCGTGTAGTCCTCGACCACGTGCGCAGCGCAGGTGGGCGAGACGCGGCCCGAGCGATTCGCCGACGGAGCCGAAAGTGCCTCGCCGACTCCGCTCAGAATCGCACGGGCAACAGGGTGGTCAGGTGCCCGCACTGCAATTGTCTCCAGACCCGCTGAAGCCCGAGCTGGCACATCCCGGTGCCGCATGACAATCATGGTCAGTGGCCCCGGCCAGAAGGCCGCCGCCAGTGCTTTCGCAGCCTCTGGCCAGCATGCTGCAACACGACTGGCACCAGCCGAATCCAGCACGTGGGCGATCAGTGGGTTGTCCAGTGGCCGCCCCTTCAGGGCAAAGATCTGGTCAATGGCCCCGGCATCACTAGTCTTCCCGGCAAGCCCATAGACCGTTTCGGTTGGGATTACAACGACTTCTCCGCCGCTGAGGCGCCGTATTGCCTCTTCAACCACCGCTTGGTTTGCCTGTTGGTCCGGCATAGAGCTTGATCTCTGATCGAGAAGGACTGAGGTGCGGTCACCACACGTGAAAGCCCGCACAACCACATGCACCATACATCCACAGGCCTGATGAACCGCCCGACGTGCGGACGATTGGAATCGTAGACTCTGCTGCAGTATCGATATCTGCCGCTGCCCACAGGAGTTCACCAATGCTTTCTTCGGTCGCCCTCGCCATCACCCTGACCTCCCTCATGACCACCCCGATGTCCAGTGTGGCATCGGCTGCGGCCACTGAATTGCCTGTCGGCCTGTATTCGGTCACGGCCGCGTCAATCCCGGTTCGGTGCGGGCCGACGATCGAGCATTACCCCTTTGTGCACGCCCACGCAGGAGACACTGTACGAGTCGTTGAGTCGATGCCAGGTTGGGCTCGAATCGCGGCAGAGGGTCCAGCTTTCGCAGACGCGTGGGGCGAGATCAGGTACCCGGCCGACGAGTCCGGGCGGTTTGAGGTGTCTGGGAGCAAGGGAATCACGCGGGGAACAACTGAGGTCATTGCGCCCAATCGTGATCGCACTGGGTGGTCGGACTCTTTTGGTTGGGCATGCACCCTTCCTGTTGATGCGGAGGTCTTCGTTCTGGAAACGACAACCGCGCCAGCCACAGAGACCGGCAGCGAGCCGTACACCGTCCACCGCATTCGTCTTCCCGAGACGGCGACTGGTTGGGTTGTCGCCTCGGCGCTCACGCCTGCAGATGAAGCTGGTGTTTCACGCTTCAACAACATGGTCGCAGACCCGCCCCCGTGGATGACCACAATGCCAAGCAGCCCAATTGCAGATTGGCAAGCATGGTCTGCAGCGCGGCCCGCGTGGATCGCCGCACAGAATGCGCCAGTACCGGCGGTCGTTGAGGTTGTGGAGGTCGTCGAAGAAGTCATCCCGGATCCAGCCCCCGAGCCCATTGAGGAGGTCGTTGTCACTCCACCGCCATACACGAACGATCGCATGGCAGCGCTTGAGAACACATTGGCAGCCACGCCACTCTTCAAACTCGACGCTGCTGCGGTCGCCAAGCTCCGCGCCGGGTATGTCGCGGTTGTTGATGAAGAGGCAACCTCGCATCCTGACATCGCTGAACGGGCAATACTCAGGCTTCGCCAGCTTGAACTCGCTGCGTCGATCAACGAAACCCGTGATGAAATCGCCGCAGCACAGGCTCGAATTACGCGTTCAGGCGAAGATCTTCGATCGCAGCGTCGGGTCCTCGATGAGTCGCCCGATTACGTCATCCGCGGCGAACTCTCGGTTTCACCTGTCTTTGATGGCGTTGGCCGACCGCTGTATTACCGGCTGCAGGATCCCTTCTCGGGCCGCAGCCTGGCGTACGTCTCTCCTGAGTCCGCAGTCGATGTGCGGGGTATGCTCGGCCAACGGGTTGGCATTGTCGGTCGGATGACCTGGAACCCGGAATGGAACGTCATGACAGTCGATCCTGAGCGAATCGACCTTGTATCTGTCAACCCACCACGGTGATCAGGAGTCCGAGCTGATAGCGGAGGCTCGGATTGAGTATCCTGTACGTCTCAGGGGCCGTAGCTCAGTTGGGAGAGCGCCTGCTTTGCAAGCAGGAGGTCGTCGGTTCGATCCCGATCGGCTCCATAGCCAGCACTATTCCGGATACGCCCACTATTCCGGATACGCCGGAGCCTCAGTCTGTCGCCAGTAGCTGTTGGACTCAAAGGGTCCGCCCCAGAAACTCACGATCACCAGACCGAGGATGAAGACGACGAGCAGGACGCCCATCGTGATCCAAGCGCGTTTGGCAGCGACATCGATTCGAATCTGGTCTGACATGCCCTGAGCCTCCTTGATGGGTATTGAACACGAAACCGCCGATCAGTGCGAGTTGTTTCTGAGGTAGACGTCATATCGCACCAGGCGACCCTTGAATTCGAGGTCGGGCGGTTCTGAGATCGACGGTCCGCCCGCAGGACGCTTGACCACGACTCGGTCGGCGACCTGGCGAGCCGCAGCGAGAAGCGCGGCATCATCCCCTGGCGCAGCCAGCGCCTGTAGCACCTGCGCCGGCTTTTTCGGCAGTGCCGACCCCTTCCGTCGCTCTGTAAACATCGGATCCAGATAGATGACATCCGGTTGTGACTCCAGTCCCGTGAGGATCGTCTCGGCACTGCCCGTGCGAATCGTCAGGCCATTCCGCAACACAGCCCACAGCTCATCACACCGAACAGCATCGTCGCGAGCGAGCGTGAGCATGGCCGCAATAAAGGGATCACGCTCGATGGCGGTGACGCGCCACCCCATGCAGGCCAATAGACACGCATCATGCCCAAGTCCCGCCGTCGCATCGATGATGAATTCAGCCTGAGAACCAATCGCCCGGCCAAGAGGTTGCTTGCGAGAGAGATTGCCGGCACCGACCCGGCGATCGATTCGCTGGAATGAGAGCGGCATTCCCCGCTTTCGACTGGTCACATCCCACAACTCCTCGCGGTCTTCAAAGAGGACGATGCGATACTCATCCTCTTCGATCTGATCACTGCGGATCTCGGCACAGGCGGCGGTGGCGATACGCTCTGCGTCGGCTGAGCGCGTCGGGCACCGTGATTCAACCGTCCTCCGAGGCATGGTGTCCTGAAGGTACCGTAGACTCGGCCGACTCACGGACCGTTCTTGAGGACTCACCCATGCGATTCTCTGCAATACTCATGCTCGTGCTCGCAGCCACCATGCTCGGGTGCGCTGCGAAACCAGCCACCATTCAACACGTCGTCCTTATCTCGCTGAAAGATCCCGACGATCGCGATGCACTGATCCAGGACTGCAACAGACTCCTTCCGGGCATTCCATCGGTTGCTTCCTGGTGGTGCGGCGTACATGGTGACTTTGGACGATCCTCGGTCGATTCCGACTACGACGTCGCGCTCTGCGCAGGATTCGAAGATGGTTCTGGATACTCGGCCTATCTCGTTGATCCCTCCCATGTCGAACTCGTCCAGACGTGGAAGCCGCGATTCGAGTGGATCCGGATTCACGACGTTGTTGATCCACCAAATAGCCCAAACAACTACAATGGTGGGTCATGAGTGCAACCAGAACACATCGCGACAGTGCTCGATCTCGCAAGCGAAAGCAGGGATGGAGAACCGCTGAAGGCAGTGATATCCACGAGCTGTACGAGCTCTCTGTGCAGGATCCTGACAATGAGGTCGACATCATCAAACAGGTGTGGTCCGAGCAGCGTGGCAGGCTGTGCACGTCGATTCGAGAAGACTTCTGTGGCACAGCAGCAGTCGCGATGCGATGGGTCCGTGACAATTCGAGCCACACTGCTATTGGAGTTGACCTTGACACCGATGTACTCACCTGGGCGAAAAACGCGGTGGCCGACCGGCTTGATGATGAGCAGGCGAAGCGACTGAATCTGATTCTCGGCGATGTCAATTCGACGCCGTTGGATCTGGTTGACTGTGTCCTCGCTCATAACTTCTCGTACTTCATCTTTAAACAGCGACAGCAGGTCATTGACTATTTCAAGGTGGCCCGCAGTCACCTTGTAGACGATGGGCTCTTCATTCTTGATTGCTATGGTGGAAGTGACTCCTTCCTGGAGATGGAAGAAGAGCGTGATCTCGACGGGTTTACGTATGTCTGGGATCAACACAAGTATGACCCGGTTACCGGGGACGTTGTCAACCACATCCACTTCCGCTTTCCAGATGGGACGAGCCTTGAGCGGGCTTTCACATATGAGTGGCGACTGTGGACGATTCCTGAAATCAAAGAGATGCTCCGCGAAGCAGGATTCTCCGATGCAATCGTCTATTGGGAAGGAACCGACGAGGACACTGAAGAGGGAAACGGGGAGTGGTCTGCTGTGAAGGAAGGTGAGGCGTGTGAGGGCTGGATCGCATACGTCGTCGGAATTCGGTGACCCAATGGCAATCTTCGACCTTGTTGATATCGACGCCCGCCTCGCCGCAACGCTCGGCACTGAACTTGATGAGGTCTCGCGTCTCTTCGAGCGGCAACTCGCCAGTGAGTTTTCACCTGTCAACACACTCTCCGTTCATGTCGCCCGATACCGCGGAAAGATGCTTCGACCGATTCTGGTGTTGTTGTCTGGACTCGCCGTTCACCGGAACTCGGACGATCCTCCACTGGGCGAAGCCCACCGGATTGTTGCTGCCGTCACCGAGATGATTCACATGGCGACGCTCGTGCACGATGATGTGCTTGACGAGTCCAGGGTTCGACGAGGCGGCGCTACCATCAACGCCCTGCATGGCAACGACATGGCAGTCATGCTTGGCGACTACCTCATTTCGAACGCATTTCACCTGTGCTCCACACTTGGCATGCCGCATGTCAACCTTCGCCTCGGCGAGATCACCAACACATTGTGTGAAGGTGAAATTGTTCAGCTACATCATCGTGAAGACCTCGACGTTGGTGAGGACTTGTACTTCTCCATTGTCACGAACAAGACGGCGTCACTCATTGGAGCCTGTTGTGAAATTGGCGCCAGCATTTCTGGTGGCGACGCTGATGTGTGCGAGTCACTTCGTTGCTACGGCCGTGACCTTGGTATCGCCTTTCAGATAACAGATGATCTTCTTGATCTCATGGGAAGTCAGGAGGAGGTTGGCAAGAGCGTTGGTCGAGACCTTGATATGGGGAAACTTACGCTCCCACTCATCCGAGCGCTTGATCAAAGTGGAGCATCGGATCGCAGAGCGATTGCCGCACTCGTCAAAGATCGGTGTCACGCGCAACTTCGAGAGCGTCTGCTCGCTGATGGATGGTTCGAGTCGGCGCAGCACACTGCCATTGATCTTGTGTCTTCTGCTCGACGCTGTGTTGGAGATCTTCCCGATACCCCAGCGTCGACGACGCTGCATCGACTCGCTGATGCCGTCATCGATCGTCGCTTCTAGTGTGCGTTGTTGCCCGGTGGCAACTGCTGGTCAATACCCGCGAACAGAGTCGATCATCGAGTCAATCTGATCTTTGAGCGTCGCCAGATCGGCCGATATGTCGGTGTTGGCATCGGACTGATGTTTCAGATAGGCAGCAACAATCGATGCCATTGCAGGGTCCGACTCGATGGCTCGGCCAAGACCCGGCAGCCGATCCATATCCAGACTCCAGTTGGGAGATGCTGCCCGTATCGTCTCAAGAACGGTAGAGAGGCGGGAGGTCGCTTCAATGGCGTCTCGTGGATGCGATGGTTGTTTCCTGGCCATCTTGCGAGCATCGGCTGGTGGCATATGCCGGTTCATCAAAACACGCGATAAACAGGTACTCCACCAACAATCCACTGTCTATACACCTGATTCCTGTGGGTGGTGATCCCCGCTTCCTGTATCGCTGCTGATACCATCCGAGGTTCATCATGTCACCGGCCGGCGCGAAAGTGCCGCCTCGGGAGGTCCCCCAATGGTCCCCAAACGTCCGCAGCTCAGTGAGCGGCTCGGTTTTCTGTACTGCCATCCGTGGCGTATTCAAGGCTCCAGTGTGGCCGGGGAAGGCACTGTTGTGCAGGTTCCCGAACTGGATGTCGTCTTTGATCTTGGCTGGTGTCCGAGAATCTCGCTCTCGTCACCTCTGGCGGCGATCAGTCACGGTCACATGGACCATGTTGGTGGTCTTCCGTATTGGTTCAGCCAGCGAGTGTTCCAGAAAATGGGTGTCGGCCGCTGTGTCTGTCCGAAGCGTCTCGAGCGTCCTCTTATGGACATGATGGCGGCGTGGGTTCCTATTGAGAATCAGGAAACGCCGTATCAGATCCAAGGCCTTGAGCATCTCGAAGAAACACCCTTGAAGCCAAATATCTGCCTGAGAGCAGTAGAAATGCACCATGCCACCGCTGCGCTGGGTTACGCGGCTATCGAGTACAGGAGCAAACTGAGGCCGGAATTGGCTGGGTTGCCTCAGAGCGAGCTTCGGGAACGCCGCGACCGAGGCGAGTCGATTACCTATCAATTGGAGATCCCCCTGCTCGCCTACACGGGCGATACACAGATGTGCGCAAACCTGCTCCGAGACGAGTATTGCAAGGCCAGGGCTGTCATCTCTGAATGCACGTTTTTCGAACCTGAACACCGAGATCGGTCTCGGGTTGGGCGACACCTGCACGTCGATGAGCTGCCCGAATTGCTCGAAGCCTGGGAAGCGGATTCAATTGTGCTGATTCATGTCTCGAGACGATCCAGCCTCGAGGCCGCCCGCCAGCGAATCGATGATCTGCTCGGGCCAGACGACGCCCGGCGGGTCCACCTGCTTATGGATCACCGGCGAAACCGTCAGAGATACGACCGGCAATGTGAAGAGTCCGAACAATCGTCCAAACAACCTGTTGACGAAGTCGCCGCTGACTCTTAGTTTTTGTTGTTGGCTTGGTGGGGTGGGATTCGGTTGCAGAGCATTCTGCTGACGCCTCCCCGTGTGCAGGGAAGAGAGTCCGTAATGGCAGCAGTTGATTCATCGGTGATGCGCTCCGTGCTGGAGCATTTGTGGGAGCATGCTCCCTCAATCTGTCGCCACTGGTTTCATGACATCGAAGCCGTTGATGTAGATGCCGGAACAATCCGATTTGTCGTCCGGGAATCCGTACAACTTCGATATCTGCAGCGATCCTGCACAGAACCATTCACCGAAGCAACCCAGTCTGCCACTGGTCGATTGCTTGGTGTTGAGTTCATCACACAGGACGACCTCGCGACGTCTCCACCACAGGAGATCATCTCCGGAAGCACATCTCGCGCAGAGATTGATCTCGATGGAGAGATGGTTCTCTCCCCTGACTACACCTTCGAATCCTTCGTCGTCGGTCCGGATAATCGACTTGCTCACGCTGCGTCGATGGCCGTCTCACAACAGCCCGGTCGCGCGTACAACCCGTTCTTTGTGCATGGTGGCGTCGGGCTTGGGAAAACGCATCTGCTTCAGGCGATCTGCCAGCGGGCCATGCAACATCGCCCCGACATGCGAATCTACTACACGTCCTGTAATGCATTCATGAACGAGTTTCTTGAGTCAGTACAGCGGGGCGAAATGCATGAGTTCCGACATCGATTCCGGAACTACGACCTGCTTGTTGTCGACGACATCCACGACCTCTCAAACCGGGGTCAGTCACAGGAAGAGTTCTTCCACACCTTTAACGCCTTGTATCAGGCTGGCCGACAAGTCGTCCTCAGTTCAGATGCGGCGCCAAGCGAGATTCCCGATCTCGAAGAGCGACTGACAAGCCGCTTCGGGTGTGGTCTGGTCGCCAACATTGAACGGCCGTGCTATGAAACACGTGTAGCTATTGTGAAGTCAAAGGCCGCCCTGCGGTCGCTTGCCATTCCCGAAGACGTCGCTGGATACATCGCCGCCCGAATCGATACCAATATCCGCGAAATCGAGGGTGCACTCACGAAAATTCAGACTCTCGCCATGCTTGACGGGTCCCCGATTGACTTGAGCCTGGCGAAGCGATCTGTGGGCGAACAGCTCAAGACCAATGGCTCAACCCAGCTGTCCATTCAGGACATCCTGGACACCGTGTCGGGCTACTACGGCCTCAAGCTGACCGAATTGCTCTCGAAGCGACGCCACAAAAGTGTGTCGCTCCCGAGGCAAATCGGCATGTATCTGGCGAGAAAGCACACACGATTCAGCCTTGGAGAGATCGGTGGGTACTTTGGTGGTCGCGACCACACGACCGTAATGCATGCCGTGAAGTCGATCGATGGCCGCAGGGTCGGCGACAACCGCCTCGACCAAGACATCGTCCAACTGGAGTCAGTCCTCCTGGAAGACTGAACGGCGCCCCACACACTGCCACATGTGCTGTATAGGCGGTGAGCGACCTGTCGTTTCTGTCCTCTTGAAGTAGTCGTTGGTGACAGATGTGCTGGCACAATGAACTCGGTTGAAACCGATCTGTCGGGTCCGTGGTTTGTTCGGAGCCATTATGAATGGAAGAGAATGGCTACATGACAGGTTGTGCCCGGTGATGTCTCGTGCCTAAGGCGCTTGATCACATAAGGTTCGGTCTTGTAGTTGTGTGGCATCCACAACCGACAGGGACATTACTGGGAGGGAAGAGAGAAAAAGTCATTGGGGCACATACACAGCCAACGTCACCGACTCCTGCTGACCTCACCCAACATTGACAGGCTGTTCATCGCGGATCCACTTTCGATGGATTCCCGGCTCCGCTCAACTCCATCAGCGAGCGATTCAACGGTTCCACTCGCCAGAATGGCCGCGGCTGCATTGATCAGCACCATGTCCAGCGGGGCCCCCCTCTCGGACCCGTCCAGAACACTTCGGATGAGTACGGTGGCGTGATCCAGGTCGCGAGCCGTGACAGCCTCGATCGGATGCGTCCTGAGCCCGACGTCTTCGGGGCTCACGACCTGCTCTTCAACGTGCCCATCCACCAGCTGCCAGATCGTGGTTGGTGCTGAGATCGATATCTCATCCAGCCCGTCATGTGAGTGGGCCACGAGGGCCCGCTGAGAGCCCAGCGTACGCAGGGCGGCGGCCACTCGCTCTCCGTAGCGGTGGTCCCACACGCCAAGCAGCTGCCTGGTGGCGGCTGCTGGATTCGTAAGTGGTCCAAGGAGGTTGAAAATGGTCGGGAATCCAAGTGATCGTCGGATCGGTACCACGTGCCTGGTTGCTGGATGATGATGAATAGCGAAGCAGAAGCAGATGCCGGCCATTTCCAGGCACCGGCCCTGGGTCTCCGGGGGTGCATCAATGTCCACTCCGAGTCCCGCGAGCACTTCTGCCGAGCCACGGCCTGTTCTTGACCGATTCCCGTGCTTGGCGACGGGAATACCGGCTCCAGCCGCAACGATTCCAGCCGCTGTTGACACATTGAAGGTCTTCGGTGCACCGCCCGTTCCGGCGGTGTCAACGATGGTATGCGGATCGACCGAAGTCGGAATCGCTGTGACGTGCGAGCGCATGACCCCGGCTGCTGCTGCGAGTTCTTCGGCTTCAGGACCTCGAAGTGCGATGATGGTGAGTATCGCAGCGATCTGAGTTGGTTCGACCGATCCGGTCATCATCGCCTCGAACAGGTCGGTTGTTGTTGATGGATCAAGACACTCGCCGTTGAAGAGCGACTCAAGCACGTCTTTGGCGTCCCAGCGTTCAGTGTCTGATTTCATGAACTCGCTCCATACCGCCGCGACTTCAGACCATTCGTGGTACAACCGTCGCCCACGAAGCGGGTCCTCACCATGTATGTGACATACTTCATCGCTGAATCGTACTTGCACCGCCTCAATCCGGTTGCCATCCCGTTGTCATCGGACTGGGGAATTCGGTGGTATGGGCTCGCGTATCTGGCAGGTTTTGTTATTGCGTGGCTCTTCATTCGCTGGATGGCGAAATCCGGTCGGTCATTGGTCCCAGAGGCGGCCGTGAGTGATCTCGTGGTGTATTGCGTGATTGGCGTGCTGGTGGGCGGTCGGCTCGGGTATGCATTCTTCTATCGGCCAGAGATTCTCATATCGTTCTCAGCGAGTCCGCCATGGTGGGAACTGTTGGCGATACATCGGGGTGGAATGGCCAGCCACGGCGGGATCATTGGCGTCGTGGTGGCCATGGTTCTGTTCGCTCGGAGGCATGCGCTTCCACCGCTCCACCTGGTGGATCTGGTTGCTGTTGCAGCGTGCCCAGGCCTCTTTTTGGGTCGCCTCGCCAACTTCATCAATGGAGAACTCTGGGGAAAGAAGCTCTCCGATGCCATGCAGATTGATCCACCGTGGTGGAGCGTGAAATACCCCGCTGAGGTTCATCTCGGAACAGTCGACCTTTCAAGCGCACAGACAATTCTCGGCGGAAACGAAACGATACACGAGGCTGTTGTTCTTGCGCTGCAGGATGGCAATCCAGAAGTTGTGGATGCTGTTGTTCCTCATCTCACCGCCTGGTGGCCTTCCCAACTCGTTCAGGCTGTGAGTGACGGACCGGTACTGCTGGCGATTCTCATTCTTGTGTGGTGGCGGCCTCGCAAACCAGGAATCGTTGGCGGCGCGTTTCTCGTGGGATATGGAGCCCTTCGCGTGTTAACTGAGGTGGTCCGTCAACCGGATGAGGGCGTTGCCCTGATCTTTGGGTTGCAGCGTGGCCAACTCTTGAGTGTGGCCATGATTCTTATGGGAGTTGTCATGGTGATGATCTGTACTCGGCGCGTGGTACCGCCTGTTGGCGGGATTGGCACCTCACATTCCTGAGTGGCGTGCTGATAACGCTGCCCACTCGGCGGTCAATCCATCGAGAACATGCTTAAGATTGAGACCAGCCTGCAACTGTTGCTCACATTCAGCTACACGATCAATCACGGAACAATGCATTGACATGGCCCCCCGAGACGTCGCTTCACGGAGTGCGATCCGTTCATGCCGTCCGATGATCCGAAGAAGTGTTTCACACGCTTCGAGGTTTGCGGCGCTCTTGCTGGCGCGAGGGTTGTCGGACACCACGGCTTTGGCATACGCGTCGATCCGCTCTGCCATGTCGGTGGCTGCCGACCCCGACCATCGACCGCGGTTCAGGTCGTTGAGCAGTGGATCGAGACACTGAATCCAATCCAATGCGTTTCGTTCCAAAGCCAGCGATGCCATGCCGGGCGAACCTTCAGCGAAATCGAGAGTCATCTCAATATCAGCCTCTTCAATGTCCAGAGACCCGGATCGCAGCCACTGCTGCATTTCATCTGGATCAAGTGGGGACATAGCCAGATGTTGGCACCGGCTCCAAATGGTTGGCAGGAGCCGTTCTGGTCGGCTCGTGACGAGAAAGAGGTACGTTTCTGGCGATGGTTCTTCCAGCGTCTTCAGTAATGCGTTTTGGCCAGAAGCATCCAGCAATTCTGCCTCATCAATGATGAAGACTTTGCGTTTTGCAAGAGCGGGTGTTCGATATGCGGCCGCTTCATGGACCCTGCCGTCAGATGTTCTTCCTCCGAGCATTGTTTCTCGAAGCAGGTCCAGCGGAATGTTCATTTGTTTGCGTTCACGAAGGCTTGGGTTGCTGCTCTGCGCTGCAAGTCTTCGATGAATGACATGAAGATCAGGGTGGCTCTTCGAGGTGAGTAATCTTCCACAGTTCGAATCTGACCGTACACCCGATCCAAGTGTGGAGGCATCCACATCGTCCTGGATCAACACAGCCCCGACCTCTTGAGCCAAAAGACATTTTCCGATACCGATTGGTCCGGAGAAAATCCATGCGTGATGCATGCGTCCAGCGGTGAGCGCTGCCTGGAGCGTCTGAATGGCGTCGGTATGTCCGAAGACGGGAGGCATCCGGGCAGTATCGCACGAATTGCCTTGCGTTTTGGCAGGATCCACAGAAGAGGCTTCGTCAGCAGAGAGTATGCCCCGATTCTGCATGGCGCACATTGCGAGTCGGTGTTCCCCAGACATCGGGGCTGATTCCATGGGTGGCCGCTGCCTGGTTGGCGGGATCCATCCTTGGATACACCATCGATCTGCCGTGGTGGATGTGGTACACGGTGCTCCTGCTGGGTACGCCGTGGTGGGTCATGTCCATCCAATCAGGCCGGCTGGTGTTGTTCTGCTGCGTCTTGCTGGCAATCACACTTCTGGCAGGCGGGAGGTCTGCGGCAGCTCGTCAGGTGCTCTCTTCCGATCACATTCTTCACTATCTAGGATCAGAACGGGCTGGGCCGGTTGAACTTCGGGTGATGATTGAGGGCGAGTTTGGCAGTGCCACGCTGTGCAACATCAACAGCGTGAAGCATCTTGGAGCGTGGATACCGAGTAGTGGATCGGCTGTGTTGATTGGCGCACCAGCGTGGATCGAGCCCAATCAGACTGTGCAGTGTTTGGCGCGGTTTCGAGTATCCAGGAACGAGAATACACAGCAGCAGTTGAGATTGTTTATCGTTGATCCGTTCCATGTTCTTCTACTCACACCACCATCCAGAATTGCTCGGATTGCAAACACAACGCGAGCGTTGGCACATGCAGCTTTGGTATCTGGACCAAACCATTCAATAGAGTCCAATTCATTAGTGTTGGCGATTGTCATGGGCGCCCGTCAGCACGATTGGGATGAAGTTGCAGATCCGTTTCAACGTACGGGTACAGCTCACCTTCTGGCGGTGAGCGGTCTCCATCTGGCCATAGTGTGTTGGTTTGTGTTTTGTCTTGCTCGTGTAGTCGGTATGCCACCCCGAGCAGCCGCGCTTCTATCCGTGATCGTGATACTCATGATGCTTCTATTGATCACCATTCGCACGCCAATACTGAGATCTGCCGTCATGGCCACAACAGGTGCAGTTCTACTTGGAATCCGCTGGAGAATCTCAGCTGGAACAACCTTGTCAATCGCTGTCATTCTTGTGCTGTACAGCAACCCACTGGCAATCCTCAGACCGGGCTTTCAACTGAGCTTTGCAGTTGTTGCTGCGCTCATCTGGCTGCTTCCGGCCTGGTCATCCCGGTCTACTCAAGATGGTCAGACGATGAGTTGGTGGGCGTCGTCGCTTCGTGCGGCGACCGTTGCATGGTCCATCGCAACACCGATCTCCATGTACCACTTTGGGATGTACAGTGTTCTGGGAATACCGGCCACGTTGTTGCTGACCCCCGTCATGGCATCTGTGCTACTTCTTGGCTACACCAAACTCATGTGTGTCTGGTTGACTCCAGTAAGTATGGGAGTCGACTATCTGCTTGATTTCGTCTCATGGTTGCTGTGGACGCTTGTCAATGTATTGGCCGGTATCCCCGGTGCGGGCCTGCTGTGTGGCTCGATCGGCTGGTATTCCGTTCTTCTTGTGGAGGCTGCCACCATTGTGTTCTTTGTGGCGAAGCCTGGTGCTGTGTGGAGATGGTCTGGCTTGTGTGTGCTTCTGTGGTGGATCACAGTTCTTCTCGTACCCATACACTGATGCCCATGCTGATATACGCACTCATATCAATCCTGATGCTGTCACATGAATCGGAGAAGTCTTGCGCTATTCCAGACATTGAGATTGTTCCAGCGCTTCGCGGACGAACGTACCGAGAGCCGGTACAGGTGCTCTCTATTCCAGGCGACACAGAAGCCGTTGCGGTTGTAGAGCGGTCCGGTCGAATACTCCGCGCTTCCTTTCAGGACGAAGACGATCAGATACTGATGGACTTTCGTGGAAACGTATCTACGCGCAATAGTGAGGAAGGTGTTCTCTCGTTGGCGTTCGATCCAAAATGGGAAGAGAGCGGCGTGTGTTATGTGTATCGATCTCTCAAGAAACCTCGAAGAGCAGTTCTTGCACGATTCACTCGAACCGATGCAGGCGCTGCTATCGACACTTCAACCGAACAGGTGTTGCTGACCGTGAAGCAGCCGTATGGAAACCACAACGGTGGGACAGTTCTCTTTGGGCCCGATGGTATGTTGTACCTCTCAATCGGTGATGGTGGAAGTGCCAATGATCCTCATGGACACGGGCAAAACACGAACAGTCTGCTTGGCACCATTGTCCGGATAGACGTATCCAAATCAACACCCGATAAGCCGTACACCATTCCGAGAGACAACCCATTTTGTGATCAAGAGGATGCGCGGCCGGAGATTTGGGCATACGGTCTTCGAAATGTCTGGCGAATGTCATTCGATCCTGCGACAGGTGAGTTGTGGGCAGGCGATGTGGGCCAAAATGCGTGGGAGGAGATCGACATTGTTTCCCGCGGTGGAAACTATGGGTGGAATATCCGGGAAGGTCGACACGGGTTTCGCGCATCACCGGACGATGAATCCAAGGTGTTGATCGAGCCCGTGATTGAATATGGTCGAGATCTTGGTGGATCGGTGACCGGTGGCGCGGTGTACCGCGGTGATGCGTTTCCTGCCATGCGGGGCGTGTACGTGTATGGCGACTATATGAGCGGCCGGCTCTGGGGGGCATGCCGAAGTGATGATGGTCAGGTGCACACCAGGGAATTGACAGGAAAGCGGAGGCTCTTTCCAAGTTCGTTTGGAGTTGGTCCTGATGGCGCCATCCTCATGTGCGCATTCTCAGGCCCCTATCAGCGGACTGGAGAGATTGTTCGGTTGCAACCAAAGTAGCACCCGGTATTCAAGGTGATTGCTTTGTCTCAACAACCTCATCGAGAATGGGTTCCAACGCAGAGAGGCCATCAGATTTGAGTCTGGGAATCAATCGGCCCTCCACGATGATTGCTGGAACGCTACGGAAACCCTTGCGCTTGTAATCGGCAGCATCGTTAGCAATCAACTGATCAACGCCTGCGGAGTTGAGCGTGGTTCGAAACTCCTCGGGATCAATTCCCATGCTTGCCGCCTGATCAACGACAATGTGTTCATCATCAGCCCCAAGCGAAGAACCGTTTTCGAGCAACCACCACGCCATGTCATAATGTGATTGATCACTACCGGCAATACCGGCAGCCACCAACGCCTTCGCAGCGAGGCACGATCCGGGCCTACTCTCGATGCGATCCGAAAGATTTGAATTGCAATCGTGATTGATGGGGAAGAATCGGAAAGTCAAGTTCGTAGGACCGTTCTCCTCTTCCCACGCGAGGATTCGATCCACGAACGTTGATTTGCTTGCGAAATCGACGAACATGGTGATACGAGGAGCGTGATCCGGTACATCAGGTCGACGAAAGATTCGATTTGGAGTTCGCAACCTCACAGGTCGGCCATCCCGCCAGTCTTCGATAAGTCGATCTACACCAACAGGTGGAACTGCTCGTTCGGCAGTTGCCTGGCCGCTCGCGATGGCATCAGCGATGCGATCAACAGTCGGTGTCAGTTTGGTTTGCAGCAACTGCCATTTCACCTGGACACCATTGACGAAAATCATCGGTGTGAAGAAGAGCCCAAGTTCAACACCGTCTTCAATGTCGGATCTCACACGCTGCAGTGTTTCATCACTCATCATGACCTCTTGAAAGATCAGGGGATCAAACCCCAGCTCTTCAACAAGTGGCGGCAAGTGACCACCAGGAAACTTTCCTCTGTGTTCGAATAACCAGCGGTGCATTTCCCAAAATGCTTCTTCGCCGCCGAGTATTCCGGCAGCTTCGGCTGATCGGGCAGCCCAGCACGCGTTGGCATGCAAAGTCTTGTGCATGTAGTCATTGCAATCAGTACACATCGGGAAGTGTCTCACCGACAGTGACACGTCTCCTCGGCGGGCAAGAACTCTCTGAATCTCATCTTCAAAAGACTTGCAGTCCGGGCAGCTGTAGTCACTGAACATAACCACATTGACAGGTGCTTCTGGATCGCCAAGCACCCACCGCGATGTGAGGAGGTTTCGTTTTTCGGGGGGATCTGCTGCTGGCTCTTCCACAGTCTCCGACTCGCCGCCAACCGTCGCGACTTCGTGTTCGGCAGCATCGATGTCTTTCGGACTCGTGGTTTGTGACTCATTGGTGTTCTGCTCTGCTGACTGACTCAGAACAGATTTGACAAGCTGATCTTCTTCTTCTGCGGCTTGGATGGCCCTGTTGGAAGACTGAACAATCTGTCCGCCCGCCAGGAGAATCGTGGCCAGCATGAAGGCGACAATACCGCCAGCGAACGCATTGGACTGCGCAGTGTGTTGACGGGTGCACTCAACAATGATCCAGAAGATAAAGTTGGCGATATGTGCTCCGAGGCAATACGGACAGATTTGTCCCTTTGCGACCATCACAAGAACAAAGCCAAGACTGGCCAGTGCGCCAACTCTGACCAGCCAGACGAGCGGTTGTGGCAGGCCGCGGCGGCCAAGCAGCCACGCAACCAACAGACCCAGGAACCAGGCAACACCAACATACGACACAGGCCAGTCAATTCCCGGAATTCGACCAAACGGACCGCTGGTGAGTGCCCCACATGCACTTTGGGGTCCGCATCCCGGGAGTGACTCACCAACGACGCCAAGTTGCTTCAGCGCGAGGAGCCCTGAAAAAACAACAGCGGCGCCGACGCAAAGTAACCCAATCAACCACAACGACATAGGAGTGGACATCACACTGGACGATGCAACAGATCCCCGGCTTTCACTCTTTGCCATGTGGAAGGCTCCTCTCTCACTCACGTTGCGACAAACGGAACTGGCCAGACACTATTTCATCAGATTCGCGTTTACATACATTGTGGAGCGTCTATGCCGAGAAGTCCCAATCCATCTGCCAGCACGCGGCCAGTCAGGTCAGCCAGCCTGAGTCGCGACGCTCTCGACTCGGTGGTTGAGGCTTTCAGGACAGGGCACGATTGATAGAAGGCATTGAACGCCTCAGCAAGTTCTCTGAGATACGCAGCGATTCGATGTGGTTCCAGTGACTCCGCGGTGCTGTGAACAACATCATTCCATCTCAATAGCGTCAAGGACACATTGCGCTCGGCTGGGTGTTCGATGATGAACTCCGCGCTGGCATTGAAATCACCGGCCCGCTGCACAATAGAGCAGATCCGCGCATGGGCATACTGGAGGTATGGCCCAGTATCACCCTCAAACGCAACCATGCGGTCGAGATCAAAGACATAATCCCTGACCAGATCATTCGCCAGGTCGGCGTATTTGATCGCTCCAATACCAACGGCCTGGCCAATTGAATCGAGTTCACATTGCGACAGACCGTGTGTCGGTGCTTTGGGATCTGCGGATCTCGACTTCACTTCTGCGCGGCCACGATTGATGGACTCTTCGAGAAGACTTGCGAGCGTTGCGTTCTCTCCACTTCGTGTCTTGAGGGGCTTACGATCCGGCCCAAGGACCGAGCCGAAACCAGTGTGTGAGAGTGTGACACCCCGACCATCTTCCATCTTGCACCACCCAGCAAGCCGCGCTGCGTCGAAGACATCTCTGAAGTGGTCACGTTGTCTGGCGTCGACCACATAGATGCAACGATCCGCGCCAGTCTCTTCGGTTCGAACCCGCAAGGCTGCCAAGTCTGTTGTGGCGTAGAGAAATCCACCATCAGATTTCTGAATCAACAGGGGTCGTTCTCGATCCTCGAAGTCCACCACGGTGGCTCCCTGATCTTCACGGCACAGACCATGGGATTCAAACCAGTCCAGAACTCCACGAAGACGATCTCTGTAGAAGGACTCACCTCGGTTGTCCGACTTGGTCATTTGAACACCCAGGAGATCAAGGGCTTCACTCATGGCATCGGTTGTCACCCCGATGAGCGCTTTCCAATCCTCAACAAGTTCAGTATCCCCTTGCTGCAACGAAACCAGGGTCTTTCCGGCATCGGATCGCATTGCCGCGGCGCCGGCATTCTGCTCTTCGAGTTCCGCAATCCGGTGAGGTCCTGATTGTCTTACTTTCGCAGCTGCAAGGCCCTTTGGATCGGCTTTGGCAAGTGCCTGTGCATCTCGGTATGCAGCGTCAAGATCACTCAGGGTCAATGAGGTGAGATTTGCACCACGGGTACGAAGAAGATGAAGAACCAGGGCGACCGGAAGGCCCCAATCTCCAAGGTGATTCTCACGATGTACATCGTCGCCCAAGCGAGTCAGGATTCGAGCGAAGGCATCACCAATGATGGTTGATCGGAGGTGTCCGACATGCATTTGCTTTGCAACATTGACACCACACATATCAATGACAACGGTTTCTGGACACTGGTGAGGTTCAACACCCAACTGCGGAGTATCCATCGACTCGAGCGCTGCGGTAATGGTTGAAGTCTTGAGGGTGATATTGATGAACCCCGGGCCACCGACTTCAGGTGCCTCAGCGATATCGGAGATATCGACAGCCTCAATGAGCTCGGTCGCCAATTCGCGTGGATTGCGGCCCACCCGCTTGGCGAGCCCCATAGAAGCGTTGCATTGATAGTCGCCGAATTCCGGCTTCGTGGAGAGGCGAATGACAGGATCGCTTCCTTCAAAATCGGGTCCGAGGACCGCAACAATGGCGGATCCAAAGGCCTGGGCAAGAGCTTGGTGCAAGGTGGCTGGCATCGGGGACGGGAGTATAGCCCCCACATTCATGGCGTTGAGGTGGCTTCAACTATCATGCCGGACCCAGAAAGACACCACATGCCAAGCCCAACCACCGAACCAACAACGACTCTGGAAAAGATCGATCGATGCAGCCACTTGCCCCATCGGCCACGGGTCTTGCTTGGCAAGATGGGCCTGGATGGTCACGATCGAGGTGTCAAGCTTATTGCCAGAGCACTCCGTGACAGTGGGGTACACGTAATTTACTCAGGCTTGTGGCAGACCCCAAGAAGCCTTGCAATCGCTGCTCGAGATGAAGATGTGGATTGCATTGCGGCGTCGATGATGAGTAACTCCCACAAAGTACTGGTTCCGAATCTGATTGACTCATGTCGTGAGATTGGTTGCGCTGACGTCCGGGTCAATATTGGTGGGATTATTCCTCAGGAAGATGTGCAGGAGATGCTCGATGCTGGTGTTCACAGAGTGTTCCACACAGGCACCAGCATGCTTGACATTGTTGAATCCGTCGCAGATTCAGTTGTTCCATATGAGCAACCAGCACGTGAAGCGGCGCCTCAATCGCAACTTGCGCGGGCAATCAGTATGTGCTGGGAAGGATGCTCGTACGACCACCCAACCGCCAGACCTTCTCGAATCATTGGATTAACCGGGTCACCTGGTGCAGGGAAGAGCACACTGGTTGCCGCCATCGCTTCGGCACTTCACTACCGAGGCGAGCGCCTCGCAGTGGTTGCCTTTGATCCAATGAGTCCAATCACCAGTGGTGCGTTGCTTGGCGACCGTCTTCGAGTTGATTTCAATACTGTGGATGAGTCCGTGTTCTACCGATCACTCGCTGTGATCGGAGAGGACTACCAGCATTTGCCCTCCATTCTTGGGTTGCTCGGCGGCGCCGGGTACGACAATGTCATTGTGGAAACGGTGGGATCAGGGCAAAGTGACGTGGCGATTCGAGAACACGTTGACTCGACGATCGTTGTCGTGGTTCCAGGAATGGGAGATGCAGTCCAGATGGACAAGGCCGGGATACTTGAAATCGCAGACACTTTTGTAGTCAACAAAGCTGATTTTGAGGGCGAGGCTCGATTGGTTCGGGAGTTGCTTGATATCTCGACAGGCCGCCCCATCTTCGAGACAGTTGCCACAAGGGGCCAGGGGGTGGACGAATTGGCAGACCACCTCTTTCCGGCGGAAGGCTGACGTCGGGCTGTACACTTGATGCCGATGTCAGATTCCGAGGCTGCCGGCTCTCCCGGCGCCCACGAACACCACCAGCCAGTAACAGAACTGGCGCGGGATCTTCGGCTCTTCGATGTCACAATGGTTGGCGTCGGAGCGATGATTGGCGCTGGCATTTTTGCGCTTACGGGCATCGCTGCCGGCAAGGCGGGACCAGGACTTATCCTCGCCTTCTGCCTCAATGGTGTGCTGACGTTGTGCACGGCGATGGTCTACGCCGAAGTCGGAAGCGCCGTTCCAGCTGCAGGTGGGGGCTACCTATGGGCTCGGTTTGGATTACCTGGCCCAGCGGCATTCTTGACTGGTTGGATGGATTGGCTCGCCCATGCAGTTGCCGGGTCGCTGTACGCGGTCATTTTTGGTGCGTATGTCGTGTGGGGGGCGCAGACGATTCTTGGTTGGGGAGAACCACCGAGCGGGGCGGGTCATGACGCTGCAATGGGAACGCTCTTTGGCATACAGGCGTGGCCAATTGCAAAAGGTTTGACGTTGGCGATCTGTTGCTTGTTTCTGTGGATCAACCATCGTGGATCCAGCGAGACCGGAAAAGCCGGAAACATCATCACAGTGGCGAAGATTGTGGTCATCACGGTTTTCATCGCCGCTGGTTTCGTCGCGATGGCCCAAGGCGACACATCTCAAGTCGGCGAGAAGTTCACACCGTTCCTTCCTGAGGGATTCAGTGGCGTGCTGATCGCGATGGGCCTGACATTCATAGCGTTTGAGGGATATGAGATCATCGTTCAGGCTGGTGAAGAAGTTGTTGAACCAAGACGTAACATTCCAAAGGCTGTTTTCCTCTCGCTTCTGATCGTGATACCGATCTATATATTGGTAGCCATTGTGTGCCTTGGTGCGATGTCGATCCCTCATGATGTCATCGAGGCAACAGGCTGGCGATCCGGAGATACATGGCGGTATCTGGCGGGCCTCGGCGAGACTGGTGTTGCAGTCGCGGCCAATGCGTTCATTCCATTTGGTATCGGTGCCATCCTTCTGGTCATCGGCGCAGTGCTCTCAACAATGAGCGCTCTGAATGCGACAACGTTTTCCTCAACACGCGTGTCCTTCGCTATGGGTCGAGATCGGTATCTACCAGCGGCCTTGTCACATGTGTCCCCAACCACACGAACACCATCAATTGCCTTGGCTGCCAGTGGCGTGCTTATCATTGGCGTTGCACTGTTGTTGCCAGCAGAGAAGGTTGCGGCTGCAACATGTGCCATGTTTCTTCTGGTGTTTGCACTGGTCAACATTGCCTCCATAGTCATTCGGCGCAAGTATGGCGACAAACTTCGATATGGATACATGGTTCCAGGTGGCCCTGTGGTTCCAATTGTCGCCGCTGCCGGTCAAGTTGGACTCGCGATATGGCTGCTCGCCTCCCAACCACTCACACTCTGGTTGACGGTCGGTTGGGTGGTACTTGGGTTGGTGATCTACTACACATGGTCGAGATCGCAGGAACACGCATTCAGGGCATCACCTGTAATCTATGAACAGACTGCTCAGACGATCGAGTCGGACTATGAGGTGCTCGTTCCTGTGGCAAACCCGGCGACTGCCGGTTCGCTGGTTGATTTGGCTGCTCGCTTAACCGATCCAAAGAACACAGCAGTCACAGTTCTCAACGTCGTGAAGGTTCCAGAACAGCTTCCATATGGTTCAACAGAACCATTTGTTGAGGCGGGCAGGGTTGTGGTCGAACGCGCAATGGCTGCTGCAGAAGCCAGCGGCCGAGAAGTTGCAGGGCTCGTGCGGGTGAGCCGGCACCCCGGCCAATCAATCGTGGAAACAGTACATGAGCGCAATATCGGTACGCTTGTGATGGGCTGGACCGGTCCAAAGCGTGGTCCACAGAAGCTGCGTTCTATTGTTATTGGTGAGCAGATTGACACGGTCATTCGAAGAGCGGATTGCGACACAGTGGTTGTTCGGGGGTCAATCCCACCGTCACCCAAGAGGATCATTGTCCCCGTGGCCCACCCCAAACAAGGTCACTTTGCTGTGTCGCTTGCAGCCAGACTTGCGGGTCCACAGACAGTGATAGAAGCGGTTCGAATCGTTCGATCCTCGGTAGAAGTGAAGGATGCGGAGCGCCGCCTCAAAGTAGATCTCTTTGGCGAGGATGGATCACCCGACGTTGCAGGCCTTGAATGGCCGGTTGAAATGCAAATCGTGGTGTCAAATGATGTCACTGACGCCCTGGTGGAAGCAGCAGCGCGATCAGACCTTCTGATTCTTGGCGCGACCCGCGGTGGATGGCGCGGGAGTATGTTCAGTCCCATCCATTATGGCGTAGCTGCCCGATGGCAGGGCCCCTTGTTGCTCGTACGAATGCACTCTGGCGCGGCAAGATTCGCGGCCCAGAGAACAATCGACTTCCTGTTGTCAAAGGATCCTGAACAATGAGCATTCGAGATCTCCGACACATGGGATTACTCAAGCCGGAGTCGAAGTGGACGAACCGGCTCCCACGATCAAGTGTTCGAGGCACGCTGGCACTGATGTGGTTTCTCCTGTCAATTGGAGGCAGTGCGCTGATGGTGTATGGCGACGGCGGCGGCTGGACGTGGATTGGTCTCAGTTGCTTCGTTGTTGCGCTCTTCGGATTCATTCAACAGAACATCACGTCGGTTGACGCTGGAGGCCTGGACTGACTGTTGAAGTGTCAGTCGACAGGATCTCGTTGAAGAATCGTGAAGTTCATCATGTGCAGGAGCGTTTCTGTGGATGCCTCAGCCACCGATCGGAATTGGTCAACTGTGTCCTGCGCATGATCCAAAGCAATCTTTCCCAGCATATCCGCCTTGTGAAGCAGGATGTCTTCGAGGTCTGCTGTGGTATTCCTCGCGTGACCTGAGGGATACATCACCAAGCCACTCTCAAGCACAGTTCCATCTTGAAGAGACATTGTGATAGATGTCGGGATTCCATCTGGATACCGTCGGTCGTAATCTTCCCCGCCATGTTCAAATGTGATGAGTCCCATCAGCCGTCGTGTTGCCTCGTTGTGAATTGCATCGACGCCATAGTCTTCCGGCAAGAGCATCAGGAGTTTCCACCACGCGTCATTGCCATCCGCCAAGTTCCCCGACTCGCGTTGGCCTGCGAGATCGATGGCCTTTCGAAGCATGGTGGAGACGATGTAGACCATCGAGTGATCGGCGCTCTGCCTGGTTCGGGGGTCACGCTTGGCTGGATCTCCGATGATCCCAAAGGCGGGCTCATACGCGACGATTCGGATCTCATCGATTGAATCAGAATTCTCAAGGACCTCAGGGTTCTTTGAAATCAAGTCGATCAGACCCTGAAGCGCGCCAGCACTTTGATGTTCATACAGGCCCAGTTTGAAGTGCATTCCCATCACCGCGAAGTCATCACCACTGTGAGAAAGCGTGAGATCAAATGGAGAGTCTCCGTCGGTGGGTTCAAACTGACGCCAGATTGCTTCCGGGTTCCTGAAGATGTCCTTGGGCCCGATGAAGCCTCTCATAGACCGCTTCATTGAGAGAATTGCCACTTCGGTACTGATAGCAGCTGAGGCGCCTTTGGAGTCAGACAATTGTTTGCCTGCTCGGATCGCTCTCCAGGGGACGTAGTGCGCGACAACCATTCCGATAGCCGACTCGATCTGCTCAGGCGTCGCGCCGAGCATGGCTCCATACACAGCTGCCGATGCGATGGCACCATGGACAACGTGATCAATCTTGTAGGTCTTGAGGCTGAATACCTCGGCCAGCCGGCCTCTGATTTCGTCTAGGCAGATCATGCCTCGGACTGCTGCGGCACCATCCAGGCCAGCTGTTTGTGCTGCGGCGATTGGAACTGCGTAGAAGTCGTTATGCCCAAACTCTCCTGCGGTGTTCCCAAGTGCGGGGTTGAATCCAAAGTTCGTTCCGTTGCTGTCCCACTCACGAACAGCCGAAGCATTGGCAGCGATTGCCTTCTCTGTGGCGAGTCGCGTTCCACACCCGAACATAGTGGCACCCGAGTCATCGCGATAGCAGAGCGCTTCTTCTCGAAGTACACAGGGGGCGTTTGTCTGCATCGCGATCGCTGAGAGCCCACACAGAACGCTGTCAACAAAGAACTGGATGGTTCTGTCTTCCACTGCGGATCCAGGATTACCTGTGGCACCAGAAATGAAATCACAGGCGAAGTGCCCTATTCCAAGCGCTTGGTTCGTGTCGCGTCCCAGGGTGATTGTCGTGTCGGTCGCTGTGGCGGTCATGACGCAATGCTTCTTTCTGTAGGGGGTTCTGAGTTCAAGAAGTGGATCCGGAATGTCTTTCAAATGTGTCGACCTCGCCAGAGGACCCAAGAACGACACTCGTTCGTTCGTGAAGATCCGATGCTTGAAGGTCGAGTATGCGGGTTCCTTGATCTGTGATGGCTCGACCACCAGCCTGCTCGATCAGCATGGCCATTGGGAGCGCTTCATACAACATACGGAGCTTGCCCTCGGGACGATCGGTTGTTGTCGGGTAGAGGAAGATGCCACCCTTCAAGAGCGTCCTGTGAACGTCGGCCACCATCGATCCGATGTAGCGAGATGAATAATCATTGTCATGTGCCCATTGCAAATACGTCTGGACATGCTCCGGGAATCGAGCCGAATAGGCTTCGTTTATGGAGTAAATCTTGCGCTCGCCAGGGATTCGAATATTCCTTTTGGCAAGCACATAGGATCCAATTGAGTGGTCAAGCACAAACATGTCGACACCATTTCCAGTCGTCAACATGAATACGGTAGAGGATCCATACAGGACATACCCTGCGGCGACAATGACAGCTTGTGGAGAGAGCAGTGCTTCGGTTCCACCCTTTCCCCCATCCGGTAGTCGGAGTACCCCGAAAATGGTCCCGACGCCGACAGACACATCGATGTTTGACGATCCATCAAGAGGGTCGAAGAAGACCGCGTAGCGTCCTCCATCATCGCGGGTTCTCAGGATGGTTGGCTCTTCATCTTCTTCGCTTACAAGCACGCCGATATTGGCGCGGCTTCCCAAACATGACTTGATGATGTCATTGGCGATGACGTCGAGCTTCTGCTGCTGTTCGCCGTGGGTGTTGTTGGAGGCCAGTTCACCGATGACGTCCTCAATTCGCGCCCGGCGGACCTTGTTCCCAATAGTCTTGGTTGCCAGAGAAATAGCAGAGAGGATCCAGGAGAAGTCGCCAGTCGCCCCCGGGTGATCTCGTTCTCCAGCCAGCACATGACTCTGGAGCGACATCAGGTTGTCATCGGTCCATGTCGTCGTCGGATCGCCCATCAGGATGTCTCCTTGTTGGGGTGAGAGTGGCGACGGGGAAGTCGGGACTCGCTAGCATCCACGGTCCCCGTCGGATTCTGCCAGACCGGCCATAATACCCGACGCGACAGCGTGATCATCAGCCCTCGTCTCATTCCAATGGAGCCCCCGCCATGACTTCCAGTGTGATCTTGTCGGCCCGTCGAACACCTGTTGGACGATTCTTTGGAGGATTCAGTCGTGTTCCAGCGCCCCAGTTAGGTGCGTTCGCGGTGGAAGCGGCAATTGCTTCTGCTGGGGTGTCGGCCGACGACATTGATGAGTGCATCATGGGGTGTGTCCTGCAAGCTGGCCTCGGTCAGAACCCTGCCAGACAAGCGGCACTTCGAGGCGGACTCGACCCCTCATGCAGTGCCCAGACTATCAACAAGGTGTGTGGATCTGGCTTGCAGGCTGTTATGACTGCGGATCAGTCGATTCGAAGCGGTGATAACCAGGTCGTTGTGGCTGGTGGCCTCGAGAATATGACACGAGCCCCCCACTACGCCGATGTTCGAGGTGGGATCAAGTTTGGCCCAGGCACTTTGAATGACCACATGGCTCACGATGGCCTTGAGTGCGCCTTTGAAGGGTGGGGTATGGGTCTGGCCGCTGAACATACTGCCGCCAAACACCAGATCTGCCGTGAAGATATGGATGCACTCGCAGCAGCGTCACACCAGAAGGCGGCGCATGCAGCCGCTGAAGGGTGGTTCGATGCAGAATTGATTCCACTGACCGCTGAGCAGGTCAAACAGAAAGCCGATGTCATTGCGGACGAGGGTATTCGTGCAGATACGACCGCCGAAAAACTCGGAAAACTCCGCCCATCTTTCAAGAAGGATGGCACAGTTACAGCGGGCAATGCATCGCAGATCAGCGATGGTGGCGCAGCGATCGTTGTGGCATCAGAGGAGTATGCTGAGGACTGTGGATTGACGCCGATGGCGCGTATTGTGGCCTGCAACACAGTGGGTGTTGAGCCGAGGGATCTTTTTGAGGCTCCAGGCCTTGGGGTCGAGCAACTGCTTTCAGATTGTGGCCTTGACCATGATGAAGTCGATCTGTTTGAACTCAATGAGGCATTCGCGGCTCAGGCGTTGTGCAATACGCGGTACCTGGACATTGACCCATCAAAGGTCAACGTGTGCGGCGGGGCGATTGCGATCGGGCATCCAATCGGCGCCTCGGGCGCGCGGGTTCTCGTCACCCTTGTGAACCAGATGCAGCGCGTTGACGCTTCGCGCGGTGTTGCGAGCCTCTGTCTTGGGGGCGGCAACGCCGTAACAATGTTGGTGGAGCGATAGTAGCCACACCGAATGGAATCCATTCCTGCGGGTGAGTCTGGTTCTGAGAGTGAGCAACAGGCCGTGCCCAGCGGTTTTTGACAGATAAAGGGATCTGTGGGGATTGATTGGACCGATGCTCCGAACAGCAGGCTACCCAGCCACTTGCAGGAGCTCGAAATGGCCTGTTGCACGAGTCCTCATCAGTCAGATTCAATGAGGCGGACCGTCATTGCACGCTGGAATACTGTGCTGGCGGTGGTGTGGGCTGCGGGCGTGCTTCTCTTGATATCGCTCCTTCTGTGGCCCAAGATCGGAATCCATGCGTTCTGGGATGTGCTTATTCCAATAGCTCCAGCTCTATTGGTCTTTGCTCCTGGAGTGTGGCGCAACATCTGTCCACTTGGAACGACATCACAATTGGGTCGGCGTCTTCTCAGGGCACAGGGGATTCGATTGGGACCCCGGACTCACGTGTGGATGGCGCTGATCGGGGTCATCCTGCTCCTGGTGATCGTGCCTCTTCGGCATCCATGGTTCAATGTCAGTGGCGTTGCGACATTCATCCTTTTGATGTCTGCGGGGCTGGTTGCGCTGATTGCAGGCATGTTGACGATCGGCAAGAGTGGGTGGTGCGCCGGACTATGTCCGGTACATGCTGTCGAGCGTTTGTATGGAAGCAACCCGTGTATGACAGTGACCAGCAGTCATTGTGCTGAGTGCGTCAAATGCACGACCCCCTGTCCGGATACATCTCCTGGCATCCGGCATGGGCAGGGTGCTCGATCGATTCCCAGGCGGGTATTGCGAGCGGTCATTGTTGGTGGTTTCCCCGGGTATGTCTGGGGGTGGTTTCAAGTTCCAGATGGTGGATCGGTGTTGTCGGCATCACTCTGGTTGTGGCCGTTTGGTGGCTTGCTCGTAACCCTTGTGTTGTGGTCATTGCTGAACGCAGCACTTCCCATGCGTGATCAAAGGAGGCTCGATGCACTCTTTGCTGCCACTGCTGTATCTGCGTATTACTGGTTCAGGATTCCAGCACTGGTTGGATACGGCGAGTTTGGAAGTGATGGAATGCTCGTTGATCTTCGTGACGTGATCCCCCTTTGGAGTGTCACTCTTACGAAAGTGTTGTTGGCGTGTGTCTTTGTCTGGTGGATGGTGATCCGAAGATGTGCGCCGAAGCCGTGGATGTACCGCCCACCTCATGCCCGCAATTCATCATCGGTCCAGGAGCTATCGATTTCGATGGCGTAGGTCTTGCCGCGAAACAATCACCCTACAAACCGATATCCTCGGCCCACAGGTCTGGTTTCTCCCGCATAAGACGATCCATGAGCGCGATACATCGAGAATCATTCAGGACGATCAGATCGACACCCTGATCCCGCATCCACGCCTCAGCGCCCACGAAACTCCTGTTTTCACCGATCACAACACGCGGAATCCTGAAGAGCAGGACAGTTCCACTGCACATGCTGCACGGGCTTAGCGTGGATGTCATTGTGAGTGACTGCCAATCTCGTCGCCGCCCGGCCTTGCGAATGCAATCAACTTCCGCGTGCGCCGTGGGATCGCCCGTCTGCACACGCTGATTGTGCCCCCGCGCGACGATCTCCCCTGTCTCGGTTCTGGCGAGAACCGCGCCAATCGGGATTCCCCCCTCCGCCCATGACTTTTCCGCTTGCTCGATTGCTGCTGTCAGCCAATCATCGTGGAACGAGTCATTCATCGTCCGGCGCAGCTGTGGCGGTTGAGGTTGTTTCTTCTTCCTGCCCAGTGTGCGAGGCTGCGACGGCTTCGCCGGTCAATCGTTCCAACTGATTGTCATTGAATCGCCACCAATTCGCGCCGGTGACTTCCCACGGCGTCAGGACATACTTTCGCATATCGAGTGTGATCAACTGGCGGCCGCGTCCGGGTCGCGGCGTGTCAAGATCAATCTGCGCAGAGCTGGAATGCATGCGGACAGCGCGTACAGCCACAGCAGATCCTTCATCGGTGTCAATGATGTTGCAAGAGGGCAGTAGATCGGCCACACGAGTGTCGGCCGCGGACAGGGAGGGCGCCAGGTAAACAGTGACCGGCCCGTCCGAGAGGGCTGTTGGCTCTCGGGTTGTCCACCATTCCACAGCGGTCGCGATTGCTTCTGGGACGGGGGCATCTGCCGGGGAGGCTGTTTGCAGAGACGATTCCTGTGGCCACCTTGCCTCAGGGGCGCAAGAGGCGATGAATAGTGAGATCAGAAGGCAGGGCAATACACGCATGACAAGGCTCCTTGGACGCCAGTGTATCAGTAGCCCCCGAGCTTACGCCCGGCGATCCACAAGATGTCGCTACCTTGTGGGGATGTCGTGGATGAACAATGATCGGAGAATTGTGGTCGGGATCAGTGGAGCGTCTGGCGCGCCGTACGCAATTCGGGTCATTGAACTGCTGTCCCTTCAGGGAATCGAAGTTCATGTGGCCGTTTCCGATCTGGGGCGGCGGCTTCTCAACGAGGAGTGCGCAATACCCACACTGGCTTCCGAGGCCATCGCCCGTGATGGAGACCCAGCGATGGTTCATCTCCACTCGGGGCGAGATATGGGAGCCATCATTGCCAGTGGGTCGTTTGCGCATGATGGCATGATCATTGTTCCGTGCTCGAGCAACACACTCGGAGCACTTGCTTCGGGAATCACGATGTCTCTTGTGCAGCGGGCGGCGGCTGTCACACTCAAGGAAGGTCGACCATTGGTGTTGGCGCATCGAGAGACACCATTGAGCCAGATTGATATTCAGAACATGGATCGGATGGCCCGGGCGGGTGCCACGATCGCGCCGCTTGCGCCGGGTTTCTATATGAATCCCACTTCAGTCGAAGACATGATCGACTTTATGGCCGGAAGAATGTTAGATCTGCTCGGTGTTGAGCATGATCTCCCGGTCAGGTGGTGTGATAGATCACTCTGAGAGTTCTTCAGCGTTCAGGATGGTACCGAGTGGTGGCTCCCGAAGAAGAACACGGTCTCCAGCGCCAATCCCACCCAGAATCTCTACATAGAGTTCGCTCGATCTTCCAAGAGTGACAGGTACAGCTTTGTATCGCATGCCATCGGCTACGTACACCAGTGTTGTGCGACCATTTCGATGCACCGATTGAATCGGCACATACAACGCTTCGGTTACCGTCTCGACAAGAATGGTGGCTTGACACCGCATGGACGGCTTGAGTGCGAGGTTTGAGGTGTTCTCAATGTGGATAAGAACGGAGTAGTCTCGCCTGTTGGGATCTCGCCACCCCCCATCTTCAGCCAGGACACCAATTGATTGGACAACTCCAGATAGCACACTCTCTTGAAAAGCATCCATTCGAATGGTCGCAGGCTGGCCCGCCTTGATGTGTCCACTGAGTGCTTCATTGACCTTGACATCACCCAACATCTGGCTTGTATTTGGCAACACAACGAGAAGTCTGTTTCGAGAGACCTTCGACCCGACGCGAAGCGAGTCGTCGCGGTCCCATCCCTTGATCGTGGTTCCATAGACAACCATCCCATCAGCCGTTGCCACAACAGTGCAGTTCTCAAGCTGCTCTCTGTGCTTCGCTAATCGTTCAATCTTGGACTCAAGGTTACTCTTGGCCGCTTCGAGATTACTCTCGGAACTATTGACGCTGGCGGCAGTTCGCGTTTCAACACGAGCGAGTTCTTCCTCTGCTTGCTGAAGGTCGGACTCCTTTCGCTGTTTATCCTTGGTGAACATGTACTTCTCATACACATCCTGATCCAACCTGGCCTGCGAGAGTTGCGCTTCGGCTCTGATCATTTGGATTTCATCCTGCTCCAGATCGTTCTGGCTGATGAAATCCCGCTCCCGTAGTTCCAGAGACTTCTCGTATTTGTCCGCGAGACGTTTGTGATCTTTCTCGGCAGTGCGGAGCGCGAGCGCAAGCTGGTTGCGTTTGGCGACTACTTCACCTTCCTGCCAGGCAAGTAGTGCGAGTCTGGCTTGATCTACGGCAACTTTGGACTTTGCGAGACTGGACTCGCGAGACTTTTGGGTGATAGACAGATCTGCGGTTCTGGTCTCAACCAGATTGCGAGCGTTGACAACAGCTTCTTCTGCCGATTCGATGCGTTCTCGAACCTCTTTGTCATCCATACGGACAAGAACGTCGCCAACGCGAGCAGCTGTGCCCTCGTCGACGATTTCAATAATCGTGGCGGTGCCATCAACGTCCGATCGAAGTTCCACCTGCTCGCCTGCGACAACCTCTCCAGATGCCGGAATTGTGACGTCAAAGTCCCCAACAACAGCTTCGAACAGATCCACATCGCTCTGGATTTGAGTCTCTGAACCGCCACTGCGAAGCACCGCAAATGCAACTGCGATGCACAAAATGCCGCCAGCGACGACGATGCCCGTCGTGCTGACCCCCCTTCTGTGATTGGTAGGAACTCGGGTCATTGTGCTCGTCAGTGTACTTGGGCGCCGCTGCTCGGTTCGGCATTCGAGTCCAGGCCTGAGTCGTTGTAGGACAGTGAGGATGTCACTGAAATCACCATTCCAGGGAGAGGTTCCAGCGCTGCATCGGCGTCGATCCTCAATTGGCCGGTGGAGAGCAAGTATTGGAGAATTGATTCTTGAACACTGCGAAACGCTTGAGCGCGGCCGTTCTGAGCTTGCTGGAGACTCTGAATGGAAGACAGTTGATCAAGAACTGTGTAACTGTCCGGATCGGCATCAATAGACTCAATATTCATTCGTGCAATGTCGACATTACGCTTCTGGATATCCAGAGAGAAGAGGTTGGCATCGATGTCCCGGACTGCAGAGCGAACCTCAAGAGCAGCTTCATCCCGGCGTTTTCGATACTCGCGACGATCGCGCTCCAGTGAGATTTGGGCCTGCCGTACGGCGATTCGCTCAGCCTCTCGATCCAGTGGAAGGCCGAGCGTGAGTGATGCTTCCGCATTCATGTCTTCAATCGAAGGGAGTACGGCGTCGTAGTAATACGTGTCGTTTGAGCCAAACCGGATACTCCCACCTACATTGAGATCTGGCAACAACCCATTGAGGGCATTTCGTACACCACGTTGGCGGTCGACCAATCTGTCGCGATCGCTCTGGAGGTCAAGCCGCTGCGTCAATGCCACTTCAACAGCGGCATTGAGATCTGTGGCAGGTGGGTCGATTGCAAAGGTCCGCGTGTCGATGCGAACGGGGGTGTCAACAGGCCAGTTGATCAACAACTTGAATCGATCAACGGAAAGCCGGTATGACTCCCAGAGCCCGGCAACTCGAGATCGTTCCTGAAGCGCACGATTCTCAGCTTCTGCGGCGTCGTAGAGTCTGGCGCGGCCAGCCTCGTACAACGCACGTCTCCTCTCTGCAAGTCGATCAAGCAATGCGGCCGCTTCCAATGCATTGTCAAGTTGCTGTCGCTGGACAAGAAGTCCAAGCCAGGATCGTACAATGCGGAACCAGAAGCTTCTCCGAAACTCCTCAAAGTCTCGGGCGGCATACACCAGATCACGCTCAGCTTGAATGATTCCTTCCTGAGCGATCATGCCGGCGCCTCGGAGCAAGGGAATGTTTCCTCCAAGGAAGAACTGCCCAACACGTGTTGTGCTGGATCCGGTGTTCCCTGACGCCGCCCCATAGACCTCATGGGCGAACGTGGCGACATACGAAGCTGTGACCTCGCCGCCCCATGGCAGTTGTTGAGATGCGCTGAACGTGTTGACTAGTGCCTTTGCAGATTGAAGAAAGTCGCTTTCACTGTCTTCGTGTTCATACTGCAGGGAAATATCGTCAGCGATCTGAGGTGTCCATTGATGGAGTTCAAGGGCGAGACGAAGGCAGGCCAGCAGATAGTCTTCTTCGGCAAATCGGTACTCACGGCCATGCTCGAACGCCCACGTGACTGCTTCGACAAACGAGAGTTCTGTGCCGTCATCACTGGCGACCTCATATCCCTGGAGCCTTGCAAGGACATCCGCGGCTTCAATTGAGGCAATTGAATCCCACTCCATCTCGTGGGCTGGTGGATTGAATGTGGATGGGTGCTTGTCATTCATCGTTTCCTCGGAAACGGCGATGTCGGCCCACTCCGCCACGGGGCGTGGCGGAACAGGCGCATTGATCCCTCTGGAGCCTTCTACCAGCATCTCGTTGACGTGTCGGTCGATGGAGTGGAAGTCTGGCGAGCATCCGACTGCACAAATCATCATCGCAACAGTGAGCGCACATCTCATGCGGCCAATTGTACGCACCGCAGCCCATTTGCAGCCACGAACCTGCCATACTGGGGCCCATGAATCAGGCAGAATCCAGGCAATCACCGTCAAAATCACTCCCCGGGCCGTCCGGCGCAATGGGCGTACACCGAGCAGGCCGCGAAGACCTGCTCGGGGCTGATGTGCGGTTGATGGGCGATGCGCATCCACAGTACACCGTGACACAGGCCACGACCAACCCGACGTACTACGCGGATGATCCTGACACGCGGCTCTTTGTGGGTGACTCCCGCGATGTGCTGGCGAATCTGCCGGATCGAGGATCGGTCGATTTGATTTTCGCGGACCCGCCATTCAATTGGGATGTTCCGTATGACGGATGGTCAGACGACATGTCGCGGCGTCAATACGAACGCTTCACCTTTGATTGGCTTGATGGTTCCATCGAAGCACTCTCGCCGACGGGAAGTCTGTGGGTCAACATTCCTGACGATACAGCTGCAGAGGTTGTGATGCATCTGAAACGTCGTGGGTTAGTCATGGTCAATTGGTGCGTATGGCACTTTCGTTTTGGGCAATGTCGAAACTCATCCTTCATCATGAGCAAGGTTCACGCACTTTACTTTTGTAAGGATCCCGATAACCGAATCTGGAACCCGGACGCTGTATTAGAGCAATCCGATCGAGCCAGTATTTATGGCGATCGAAGAACTATGGAGAAGGGGTCCAACAAAGGTATGCGTGTTCCGATGGATGTCTGGTATGGCAAGTATTGGGGCAGGATCCAGGGGAATAATTCAGAGCGGCGGCATGGGCATCAGAATCAGATTCCAGAGGTGTATCTTGAGCGCGTCATACTCGCCTGTTCGAACGAAGGTGACTTGGTTCTCGATCCATTTGCTGGGAGCGGTACCACGGGAACAGTTGCGCGGGCTCACGGGCGCCGATCAATCGGCATTGAGCAATCACCAGTCACCGCCGAAAGTGCATGGGAACGGATTACTGAGATCGGCATGGTGAGAAAGCACGCATCAACCGGGCAATCGTCAGCCATATTTGGCAAGAGATCCACAGGAAAGCGACCATAGTGGAGCCTTTCAACACAACAAACGCCGATGAGATAGTCGACCTGTTTCAAGAATCGTCCAAGATGCTTTTTGAAACGCCAGGTCGAACAGGATGCCGTGTCCAACTCTCAGACCATGGAAATCTCCTTGTCTCAGGAGATCTTCACGATCATGTACCGAACTACCATCGCATCGTCGCTGCGGCCGGGCTTGCGGACCCTGAGCACCATGTTGTTCTTCAGGAATTGATCCACGGGCCATCACTTGTTCACGGGTGCGATATGAGTTGGCGAATGCTGGCTCGTGTGGCACGGCTTATACAGGAGTATCCAGGGCAGGTGCATCCGATCCTGGGCAATCATGAGAACTCTCAGTTAACTGGCGTTGGAGTCACGAAGGGTGGTGGCAACAGTGTTGAATTGTTTGAAGATGGCCTTGCACTGACGTTTGGCGAGGATTGGGAGCGTGTTGGCGGCGCGATTGATCGGTTTCTGCGATCGATGCCCCTGGCAGTCCGGACGGCATCCGGTATTCAATGCACGCACTCACTTCCCGACGCAGTCCTGATGGATCGATTCGATGCAAGTGTTCTGGATCGAGAGTTGACGGATGGCGATCGACGTGGGGTCGATGGATCTGCCTATCTGCTGACATGGGGGCGGCGGTTTTCAGATGAACAGATTGAGTTGCTTGCCGCGTCGTGGGGTGTGAAGAGTTTTGTGATTGGTCATCTGAAAGTTGATCACGGTGTGTTGCGTGCTGCCGATCGAGTACTCGCGCTGGCAAGTGATACGGACGCAGGCGCTGCGATGATTCTGGATCTTGGTGCGGAAATCGACACTGACTCGCTCTGTGAATGCGTCCAGCAGATTCAAACCCTGCCAGCATGTGAACCACTGTTATGACCGTCGTGTTGGCATTGGAGTGCTCGCAGCGAAGTGGTGGTGTGGCAATTCAGAGGGCCACGGGTGCGGTGCGCGTTGCCAGACTTGAGTCAGCGTCGGGCGTGGATGATCAACTTGTGCCAACGATCGCGAGGCTATTCGGCGAGATATCGGCCTCCCCCCAGGAGCTCTCGTGGATTGGCGTGTCAATTGGACCCGGTGGGTTCACTGGCCTCCGCGTGGCGATCGCAACAGCGAAGACCCTGTCCCGTGTGACCGGGTGTCATATCGCGGCAATCCCGACCGCCCGTGTGGCGGCAGTAAGCCTCGGAGGGCCACCACGAACCACAGGTGTGCTGCTTGCCGAGCGACGTGGGACTGCCTGGTTTACATGTGTTTCACCCGATGGCGACGTGTTGGGAGACCCGGGCCTGGTGGATCCAGCCTCACTGCTTCGGCGGGTTGAGGGGTGCGATGTCCTGGTTGGCGATGCCCATGTTCAACAGACCTTTGGGGACGGAATTCGTGCCAGTGGCCTGCCGATTGAGGATCTGCATGTCAATCCAGCAGCATGCCTGGAATTGACGGTGGCCGAGGCCAAAGGTGGCTCCGGGACGGGAATTCACGGGCTCGCCCCACTGTACCCACGCCCTCCCGAGGCTGTTCGGCTCTTTGACGCCCGATAAGCCTGCAGGATTCTCATTCACATTCAGACGATCTTTCAGATTCGCATCTCCTTGTCGCAACTTGCGCAAGACGCTGCCTGCGTGATTGAAATGACATGATCAACTCCGGTCCAGGCATGAAATGTGCTGTGATCGTGTGACTCGCAGTGAAACAGCTCTCGGAATGGTCCGATGGCTGTCGTGGGCCGGAATTGAGATCCGGCAGTTTGGGATCAACACGAAGACTCACACCGGAGTTGGATCATGGAACCACTGGAATACCCCACCACCACCCCGAAGAAGGCCACCGGCCAAGGCAAGTTCCTTGTTGTGGGCCCCGCGAGTGGTGACCGAGATCGATTGATCGGCCGCCTGGAGTCTCTGGGATATGCGTGCCGTGTCAACGACTCAGTCGAGAGTGCGTATGAAGTTCTCGACGGTGGATCGATCGACATCCTCGCGGTTGCCTCAACAGCGGGTGGTGTGGAGAGCATGCGTTTGATCCGCGAAGCACAAGCTACACATCCCTGCCTTCGGACCATTGTGTTTGGTGGACGCCCAACACCCGAGTCTGTTGTTGAAGCGATTCGCAGTGGAGCATCCGATTGGATCAATCTGCCGAGTGACGCCACACGTCTTCCCGAGCGTATCGAACAGATTATGGATCGTGTGCGAGCACATCGATCGCGCGAGGATCAACTTGAGGAGTTGACCGACACGTGCCGGCAGCTCTCCGAAGCCCGTGATGAGATGTCCGGACAGGTTGATGTATTGTGCAGTGACCTGGCGTCCGCCTATCGCACAATGCGTGAGCAAATGAGTGATGTTGCGATGTCCAGCGAGTTCAAGGCACTTGTTTCTCAGGAACTGGATGTTGAAGACATGCTTCGAACTTCTCTGGAGTACATCCTTCAGAAGATCGGCCCGACGAATGCAGTGGTGTATCTCAAAGAGGGCGAAGGCCAATACGGTGTCGGTGCATACGTGAATTACCAGTGGCAAGAGTCAGACCTCATGCCTATGTTGAATGATCTTGGCGACATCATGTGTCGGCCAATGTCTACAGAGCGCGATCTGGTTCGGTTTGATGACACGAATGAGTTTGCCGACCAGATTGGCGGGACGCTGGCCCAGTTGGAAGGGTCACAACTGGTCTCATTCGCGTGCCACCGGGGAGATGATTGTCTTGCGGTCTTCGTACTGTTCCGCGACTCCGGTGTTGGCTTTGATGCCAAGCACGCCACATCTTTGGATGTACTTCGTACGATCATCGCAGAGCAACTCTCGCGGATCATCCGCATCCACAAGCGATCAAAGCCCGAGTGGCCTGATGAACCAGCTGGGGACAGCTGGGATATTGCAGCCTGATCAGGACCGACCACCCCACTTCTTGTTCGGCTTCTCTGCAGCGCGTGGGATCGTCCCGACCAGGCGGACTTGATCCGACCCTCCGAGCATTCTGGTCAGTTGATCGACCAACTCCTCGTGGGGAACAACCCTGAAGTTGCTCTTGAGTGTGACCAATTGACCGGGCAGGTCCAGATGCAAGAGCACCTTGGCAGCGTGTCCGCCATCGGAGATACGTGACCCGCCCGCCTGTTTAATGACCCCCGCGGCCATTCGAAGTCGCTCTTTCGCTGCTTTGTCGGACTCGCCTTCAATCCACGGCATCCGAAGTTCGATTCGATCCGTGAGACATCGCGGGGCATCCTCCGGAGACACCACCCGCTCAACAATGAACTGTCTGTCACCACTCCTATTGTTGATGTCGGCGTGTCCTTCAACGACAACAACAGCATCGGAAACAACAAGGTGGCCGTCGCGGGCAAAGTGATCAGAGAACATCACCGCTTCAATCGAACTTGTGCGATCTTGCAGCGACAGAATTGCCATTCGCTGCCCAGTATTGCGACCTCGCTGAATCGTGATCACTCGAGAGGACGCAATCATGGCCCCGATGCGAACCTGGCGTCCGAGCGGTATGGATTCCAAAGAAGCGATGCTGCTGGTGCAGAAGGCGCGAAGCATGACGTTGTACTCATCGAGCGGATGTCCAGAGACATGAAATCCCAGGAGTTCTCGTTCATATCCAAGCGCTTCGCGTTCATTCCATGGGGTCGTTCGTGGAAGCGACGATGCTGTGTCGTCTTCCTCGGGATCTGATTCTGGCGCTCCCCACAGCTGACTTTGCCCAGAAGCCGCATCTTTGGCCAGTGCATGTCCAGCTCGCAGCGCAGATTCCACCTCGGCCACCATTGCGGAGCGGTTTGACATACCGTGAAGAGAGTCCAGGGCGCCAGCCTTGACCAGAGCCTCCAGTGTTGCACGATTCACGCTGCCGGGTGCTATCCGCTCACAGAGATCCCAAAGAGTCCCAAACGATCCATGGGCGTCACGCTCAGAGATGATCGCTTCCACGGCATTCTGTCCAACACCCTTGATGCCACCTAGTCCAAACCGGATAGCACCATTCAGGCTCGTGGGCGGTTCATCATCTGAGTGAATCACTGTGAATCGACGCCGACTCTGATTGATGTCTGGTCCCTTGACCTCGACCCCTTCATGCCGCCGGTCTTCAGTGTGATCCGAGAATCGGATGTGTCTGCAGTCTTCCAGATAGGGCGCCCAGTCTTCGGTTTTCTTCGCAGCGCTCTCGAACGTCAGCACAGCTGCCATGTATTGCACGGGGAACCACGTCTTCAGCCAGGCTGTCTGGTACGCAATGATGGCGTACCCAGTGGAGTGAGATTTGTTGAATCCGTATCCCGCGAACTTCAGAATCAAGTCAAAGAGATCCTCAGCCTCTTTCTTCGAGAGCCCCTTCTCACCCGCTCCGGCAATGAACCCTTCCCTGGCGGAGTCAATGACAGCAACCTTCTTCTTGCTGATGGCTTTGATAAGCGTGTAGGCTTCTCGGAGCGGAATGTCTCCCAGTCCATGCACAATCTGCATGACTTGCTCCTGGTAGACCATGATGCCGTAGGTTTCGGCTGTAAATGCATCGACGATCGGGTGGACGCTCGGAACCGGGCTTTGTCCGTGCTTGCGGGCGTTGTACTCGGGAATGAGGTCCATCGGACCTGGTCTGTACAAGGCGTTCGCCGCGATGAGATCTTCAAGCCTGTCGGGCTGCATTTCACGCAGGAGTTGGCGCATGCCAGTCGACTCAAACTGAAAGATTCCGGACGTGTCGCCTCGTCGGAAGAGATCCAGAACCCGCTGGTCATCCCAGGGGAGCCGATCGAGATCCAGTGGGTGGGGTCCATCCCCGGGGCTGCGACCAACAGCACGCCAGATGGCCTGCTCGTCGAGTGTGACTTGAATCAACTCACGAGCTAAATCCAAGGTCGAGAGGGTTCGAAGCCCAAGGAAGTCCATCTTGAGAAGGCCGACCCGCTCACACGTTGGGCCATCCCACTGCGTGACGGCTTCGTCGTTTCCGCTGACGCGGCACAGCGGGACAATTGTGTCCAAGGGCTGCGTAGCGACAACCACCCCAGCGGCGTGAACGCCCGCATGTCTGGCATGGCCTTCGAGAGTCTTCGCTTCATCGATGACTCTCCGCGCCATTGGATTCTGTTCGTACTCGCTCTTGAAGTCCGGTGCCGACTCGAGTGCTGTGTCAATGGTGATGTTGAGGTCGCCTGGAACCAGATTTGAGAGTCGCTGCCCCTCGGTTGCCTCCAGGCCCATGACACGAGACACATCTTTGATGGCGGCCTTTGCCTTGAGCCGGCCAAATGTGATGATCTGAGCGACATGTCCATACTTCTCACGAACGTACCTGATGACTTTCCCGCGACCGTTCTGGCAGATGTCGATGTCGATGTCGGGATACTCAGATCGATCTGGATCGGTGAACCGCTCGAACAACAGGCCATATTTCACGGGGCATGCGTTGGACAAACCAAGTACATAGCCGACCATTGTTCCGACACCGCTTCCACGTGCGCTGGCGGGAATCCCTCGTTGCCGTGCCCAGTTGACGAAGTCCCAACAGATGAGAAAGTACGCGCTGATTTGCTTTGCTGAAAGTATCTGGAGTTCACGTTCGCATCGGGCGCGAATCTCATCGGTGATGCCATCGGTTCCATACCGCCACACAAGTCCCGCCTCAGCAATCAACCTCAGGACTCGATCACACTCAGCTTCCAGCGCAGATCGATCCACCTCGCCATCGGTTTCCTGATCAAAGGGGTGCAGTTCAATGTGTGCGCACCACGACGTGAACCATTCGGTGAGATCTTCTTGGCCATCCCATTCTGGTGCTGCGTCTGGGGCCACGATTTGAACAACAGGCGCATGGTTGGCGTCGAAGTCGATGGTTGTTTCGCATCGATCGGCAATGCGATTTGTATTCTCAATTGCCTCCGGGAGGTCGTGGAAGACCTCAGCCATCTCTTCAGGTGATTTGACGTACAGATCCCGTGGATAGGTGAGCCGAGATGGATCATCTTTGGTCCGCCCCATTGAGATACAACACAGCGTGTCATGGGACTGGTGGTCTTCTGCCAGCAGAAAGTGGGCGTCGTTGTCACATACCAGTGGAAGGCTCAACTCCTTCGCGAGGCGAACCAGATGTGGATTGATTGCATCCTGATCTTCAACCCCATTGCGTTGCAGTTCGATGAAGAATGATGGTTCCCCATGTTCATCGGTTCCAAACACATGGGCGTGCCATGTCGCTTCCTCAACAGCAGCATGCCAATGCTTTTCATCGCCGGTTTGCTCAAACCGGGTCAGGTGGTAGGCCAGCGATGATCCAAGGTGTCCATTTATCGCGATGAGGCCAGCTGACTGGTCGGCAAGCGTCTTCTTGTCCATGCGGGGCTTTCGGTAAAACCCCTTGAGAAAGGCGTCACTGCTCAGCTTGAGGAGGTTGCCCCACCCCTCATTGGTCCGTGCCAACAGGACCAGATGGAATCCTCCATCGGGGCCCAGCTTGGATGGACTCCGCATGGTGCGAGATTCGGGTGCCACATACGCCTCAATGCCGAGAATCGGTTTGATGCCAGCGTTGCGGGCAGCAATGTGGAATTCTGCTGCGCCATACAGATTGCCGTGGTCTGTGAGTGCGACAGCGGTCATCCCAAGGTCGGCCACTCGATTCACCAGTCTGGTGATTCGGTTGTGTCCATCAAGCAGCGAATACTCACTGTGCAAATGAAGATGGGTAAAGCGTGGCGAGTCGGGTGTTGGCGTGGTCATGGGGCTGTGGCGATGATAACCCTCCCCAATGGGATCAGGCTTCTGGCTTGTGACTACATGTGGATGAAATCAGCGAGCCTACCGCCGTACTCGCACACCCTTGCGTCCCTCGGTGTCGTGCTGCGCCCAATCTGGAGAACGTTTGCCAAAGAGGCGGTTCCACCCAGAGAGGACGAGGAACACCGCGACCGAGACGGTCGCGGCGATCAGAGCCAACAGAAGCAACGGCAGCGCGATGATGATCAAAAAAACGATCATTGCAATCCGAGAGGCGGATCCTGGCCTGGACTGGATGACCTGAAAGACGCGGCCTGCTCCAGGGATTCCTCCGCGCGGTGGCATACCCGCCCCCGTCATTGTGAGACTGCTCCAGCGGTCTCCTTTTGGATGAGTTCCAATAGTGCCGCCCTCAAATCAGCCGTCAGCGTGCCAACACCACCTGTTCCGATGGGCTGGTGTCTCAGTTCAGGTTCGCTCTGAGAGTCATCACTCGCTTGTACTGTGAGCCCGAGCCCGGTCAGCGGCAGGATGTGCCAACTGGAGTTGGTCAGAAAGCACTCATCGGCAGCGCACACATCTTCGATGCTCGGCATGGATTCACTGGTTTGAATTCCCAGACGATGAGCGATCTCTAACACCGCTTCACGAGTGACGCCTGGTCTCACGGGCGGGATGGTGTCACCACGAGCCTGTCCTCCTCGAGCAGGAGGAGTCAACAGCGTTCCATTCCGGACGAGAAAGAGATTGCTGACCGATCCACTTGCGACATGGGCTTCGGGGGTGAGCCAGAGTGCTTCTCCGGCACCGAGTGACGCTGCTGTTTGCAGAGCTGAAATACGATGCCAATAATCGAGTGTCTTGTGGCCGCTTGTGACGCACCACGGATTGAGTCGTCCTGGCGCCAGTGTGGCGGCAATGCCGTCTGAGAAGAAGGTCTCAGGGTATGGGGTTGGCGGCTGCGTGACGATGATGATTGTTGGGTCGTGTGGTCCGGTGCCGGTGCTGCGAAGCGTGTTGAGGTCACCGCCTGTCACCGTGAGTCGAACTCTCGCCTCTGAGAGCGTGTTGTGGCTTACCGCATGACGAACAGCTTCGACAAGCGGTTCACGGTGGAGTCGATCGGTCAAGTGCAGTGCCTGGGCAGAGTTGATCAGTCGATCGACATGCCGGTCGACCCGGAACACTGAGCCGTTTCGAGCGGCCATCGTCTCAAAGAGGCCAATGCCATGCTGAATGCCCGCATCAAAGACGGACACCATCGCATCATTGTCAGACACAAACTTCCCGTTGATCCAAACGTCCATCTGCGGAGGCTAGTGCACAGGGTGAGATGTCCGCAAGGACCGATGGTGGTAACGCCCCCCGTCATCTGTGATCACATACTGGAAGTGATCAGAACTGCTCGAACAACAGGGATGTCCCCACCCCCCGGGTGAGCCTCAATTTCCAGCGAACCCACGGGGGCAGCGGAAACGGTGATGTTTCGCCACTTGTCACTGGCGTTACTGTTCCCGACACGCACGACGACCGAGTCTGGATTGATGCCCTGTTCACACCAACCCTGTACCGCCTGATCAAAAGTACTCTGCAGGACTGGCAAGGACCAGATGAGTGGCGGTGGCCCGGGCCTCCGGTGGCACGCCTGCTGCACGGCCCGATGCACATGGGTGGATATGTACTGCTCTTCGGCGGACTCGGATCGTGATGACCACCATGCAACACATGCGGCGACCAACAGGATGATGAGTGGCATCACGACGCGCCGGCGGCGCGGGGTGGTCCTTGGATCAGGATCAAGCGTCATGGTGTTGATGGCGGGCTCGCAGCCGGTGGCGTGGCGGCCGGGGGTGTAGCGGCCGGGGGTGTAGCGGCCGGGGGTGTGGCGGCCGGGGGTGTGGCGGCCGGGGGTGTGGCCGCGTCGGCAAACAAGACCCAACTGGTCATGCTTGAAAACGGTTGATCTGAGGCCATGACCAGTTCGCCTGTGAATGGGTAGGGAACTTCAGGTCTGGCGTTTTCGATGACGACCGTTTCCTGTCCGATTTGGTTTCCATGCGCATCTCGAAATACGAAAGCGACACCGATGTTGCGGGTCACAGCGTCTGCATTGAGCAAACTCCCCGAGATGGTCATCTTGGTGTAGTCAATCTCTTCTCGGTTTTCGACTGTCGTAAGTTGCTGAACTTCACCGGTGGGGCTTGGCTGATAAAAGACGCGTTGTTCAGGGACATTACGCATTGCGTAGGCGTACGCAGACTTGCTGAGATAGACATCGTCACCCACCGGCGTGAATCCAAGTTTCTCAAGGCGTTTGTTTGCTGACTTCGCCTTCAGTTTCCGTTGTCTTTCTTCTTCCTTTTTCTTCCGGATGGATTCCCTGTGCCGGTCTCGCTCAAACTGCGCCTGTTGTCTCTTGAGCGCATTCTTCGCCCGGGTCAGTTTTTGCGTTTCGGCGATCACTGTTTCATAGGAGGCGAAATCATCTCCAAACTGGGCGTGGTCCCTCACAAATGCCTGAAGAGTTTCCAGCTCCTTTGTCAGTTTCTGGAGTGCAGCGTGTGTGGCGTTTACGTTTTGCCGCAGTGTGATCATCTGCTCTGTGCGTTCAACAATGCCCGTCCACAGGTCACCCACGTAACTTTCCTCACTCAGACCACTGTTGGTGAGGGATTGTTCCGCCAGTCCACGCAACGTGGCCTTGTCGATGTTGACCACGGGCAGTTGTTCATGTGCCGATGCAGATGTTTCACCTGAGGTCGTCTCAGTAGTCGTATCACCAAGAGTGGCGTTGAGTACACCAATCACAGTGAGCAGTGCGGTGGCTGTGCGGATCATGTGCGCCTCCTGTCCACACGCTGTGGTGTGGCCCCGCCGTCCCAGAGCCTATTCCGTCCATGTGGACGGTACCAGCATCATTTCAGCTGATCGGTTGAGGTTTCCGAACCGGGTACGGCCGGTTCTTCAGGCTGTACCGATGCCGCTGGTATCGAGTCGTATCCACGGGCTTCGGATCGCATGGTCGCAGCCCGGTCCAACAGGGCGATGTGGTCGTCATCTCGAGGGACCATGTCAACGTGCCACTCAACCAGATCGTGTGTGTGAATTGGCATGACTTCAAGGGCGAGATCCAGGCCTGGCGTTCCGCGAAGCCGAAAGCCAGTCGGCATGGCACCAATCATTGGCTCCCACCCATCCTTCTTGATGAGCAGGTCGTAGGTTCCGTAGTGCGTGAAGTCCACCTCGACCGGTGTTCGTCCGATTTCATGATGGTTGAGCCACACAAGTGCGCCAGGCGGCTCGGATGTGATGCGAATGGTCCGCCGGACACAGCCGCCTGCGAGAAGGGTTGCGGCAAGGAGCAGGATGGCGGATGCGGGACGCATGTGTGGACAGGATATCGAGCATGGCCACTCGGGGCAGGTCAGTCGAATTCATCGCCCTTGAAGGTTGAAGCCAGATATGCATCACGGACCGATGGATCGTTGATGATGGACTTCGGGTCGCCATCTCTCAGATTCTTTCCGTGATGAATAATGTAGGCCCGGTCGCAGATTCGAAGGGTCTGTTGCACATTGTGGTCGGTCACCAGAATCGAGATGCCGCTGTCTCGAAGCTTGGACACCTCGTGCTGGAGTTCTTCGACAGTATGCGGATCGACCGCCGCAAACGGCTCATCAAGAAGGAGCATTGTCGGGTTGGTGATCATGGCGCGAGCGATCTCAAGTCGTCGCCGTTCGCCGCCCGAGCATGTCCGCGCGGTCTCCCTGGCCTTGTGTTCCAGGCCAAACTGCGACATCAGTTCATCGCACCGTGTGTTTTGCTCAGTCTTGGAGAGAGTACGTGTTTCCAGAATCGCCATCAGGTTGTCACGAACCGTCATTCGCTGGAACACACTGGGTTCCTGACTGAGGTATCCCATTCCCAGCCGCGCGTGTTTGAACATTGGCTCACGTGTGACGTCACGGCCCTCAAAGCGAACCGTTCCCCCCTCCGGGGTGATCATGCCGATCACCATTCGGAATGATGTTGTCTTGCCGGCCCCATTGCGGCCAAGTAGTCCGACGATTTCGCCCCGGTCCACCTGGAAGGACACATCATCAACAACGCGGCGGTTTGAATACGACTTCACCAGACCATGTGCTTCAAGCAGCGGCATGGCTCGGATGGTAGTGGACGTCGGGGGCTGGGTTCGGATCAGCTCACAGAAAACGAATCGTCATCGGGTATCGCACAAACTCACGTTGAGAGGCGATCACAGCGCTGCGGATGGCCATGAAGATCAGGAAGACCCAGGGAACCCACAAGACGGCAATGCCGACGATGGTGACGGCGAGGAGCGTGGACCAGATCAGCATCGAGATTGCGAAGTTGCATGCTTCACGGCCGTGGTCGTCAACGAAGCCACTGTCTCGTTTCCCAGTCAGCCACAGGATGGGCGTGACAATGAATAAGACACCGCTCAATGCACCACCCACAAGAAAGATATGGCACAAAACGGCTGTTCGCACATCTGACTCTGGCGCAGAAGGTTCCTGTAGCCGCCTGTTTGGCAGGACGTGTCGGAAAGGTGTCGGGTTGGGTGGGTTCTCGATCATGCCACTCCCGTGTATTGGGAAAGCGCAGCTGGAGCTTTCAGGAGTCGGCGGAGGAGGCAGGCTTGACCTTCCTGGCCTCATCGGTCCACTGGTCGGGATATCGCTCCGAGGCAATCGCTCCGACGATGCGGTGGATTCCTTTGAAGATGTAGTCATCCAAAAGCACCCGGTGTCCATCGGTATGGACGACCCACGCCTTGCTGGTTCTCATCCACCGACCCATGTCAATGTCGGCAAGGTCGCCTGAGGACCATGTTTCTCCCGGAAGATCAAGGGCACCATCTGCATGGAGTGCATAGGTTCGGCGCTTGTTCTGCATCAACTGCCAGATGTACCACGGCACAAAGGGCAGGCACAGTATGAAGAGCCACTGAACGGGCCGGTCGTAGGCAGAGGGACGCTCAGCTTCACCGTACAACTGGAGTTGAGATTCAGAGAGCTGAAGCCCGAGACGCAGCTGATCGCTCGCGTCGCCTGAAATGGTGGTGCGATTGCGGATGCCCTCGATCATCGCCCGCTCGGCAGTAAACCAGGTAGCCGGACTGGTTGGGCCTGTTGTGATCTTGGCGGTATCCCCATCGATGGAATCCTGTGTCGTGCCGTCGGCCTGGGCCTGCTGCACAGCGTCTGGAAGGACACGCTGCACAAGCAAGACACCCAATCTGTCGATTGCCGATGGGCCGCCTGCTGAAACGGCTGCTCTGAGCCCATCGATTTCAGACGTTATCCCAGCCCCGCCTTCGATGGCAAGGTTGTCAAGCACGGCTGTGATGAAGGCATTTCCATTCGCGTCGCTGGCGGGAGTGGACCCGGACACAATCGGCTCAGCCAATTGTCGGTAGCTTCGGCAGACTTCAGCTCGAGAGAAGAACCGCTCCTGCTGTGGAATGATCTCGACGTAATCCCATACGCCCCAGACCCCCAGAACCAGACAGACAACAGCCACCAGCAGCGTCTTGATGGTGTACGACGGCGAGAGCCGCGCTCTGATCGTTGTGTCTTGTGCCCCGACTTCTGATTCAACCTCGGTCATGGCTGCATGCTACAGATTCTCGTTCATCGCCTCATGGCAGGTGGAGATCGCGAGAGTGTGGAGCATTTCATCTTCAGGCAACGTATCAATGAGACCAAGCAGGGCCTCAAGTCGCCGTGACGGGATGTGGTTGGGATCGATCCGTGCTGCAGCAGCGGCACCAAGCTCAAGCAGGGCGTCTCGAAACCAGCCTGCGGTTGGTTTGTCTTCATTACTGGATGGATTGATCCGAGTTCGAACAGCCCCAAGGGGTCCTATTGCCACGACGGGGATCTGCCCGAGTTGGGTTGTTGGTTCGCGGCACAACACCATGACGGGCACCTCGCGGGCCAGAGCCAGGAGTCGAAGTCTTCTGGCGTCCGCTCCGACGAGGGGGGGCTGAACCAGATAGCGGCCTCGATCCACATCCATGGTGTCCGTGACGGTTTCATCGATGATCTTGACGGCTGCGCGTGAAGCAAGGGCGAGTTTTCGTCTGGCGGCGCGAGCCGTCCAGAGCAATCCGAGGATCTCCACCATGCCTTCATAGTCATGTCGGCCATGGCTCATCGTCAAAGCCCGCTCAAGCACCCGCTCAGCCTCAAACCATGCTTCGCCTTTGAGAGCGGAGTCTGCTCGATCGACCAGATCTTGAATAGTCTTGGTTCGCCCTGCGGCTGCCATGAAGTTTCCTCGTGGATTCGCAGTGATTCAGCCTGCGTAGGCTTCTGCCAGTTCCGCCGCAATAGCTTGATTGCCGAAGCTGAGTCGTACCCCACCAGTCGGAACAATCTCCACGACCACAGGCTGTCCAACCGAGATCAGCGTGAGGCCCTGATCTGGTTTTTCTGAATCATGCAGCAGCGCCTTCGCCAGGTCGCAGAGCACGTGCAGGTCGCCAGTGTCGGCGAGCAGTGGATCACGAGAATTGAGTTCGACTGTCGCGGCCGCGTCGATGCGTTGCCACTCTTCATTTGCGGCCAGGCTGAAGGCGACGACGTCAAACACGCTTCGCCACTTGCCCACCGGGATGAGCAGCAGTTGTGAGTGGTGCAACTTGTGCATGAGGTGGTCGATGACATCCGGGAAGCGATCGGCCGGGATGTCAAATGTCACCGCCCCCGCACGAGGCTCGCATGTCGTTTCAGAGACCGCGACGTGGTGATGGTGGACGGTGTCTCCATCGCGCATGCGCAGATACGCGTGATCTTCGTCGGGGGACTCGGACTCAATGCCATGGTCCGAAATTACGCCTGCCGCTTCGTCAGCGGAAATGAACTCCACCTGAAATCTCCTTTGGGTCGCCGCGCATTCAATCCGATCCTGAGCCAGCTTGCAAGTCCGATCCGCGCTTTGCTCACGATTCCATATGATGGGAGCGTGCGAACCATCCTCTTTGTCTGTACTGGAAACACCTGCCGGAGCCCAATGGCTGAAGCCATCGCCCGCGTCCACTTTGACGGGTCTCGAGACGATTTTTTCATCGGTTCGGCCGGTGTGGCCGCCATGGACGGGTTTCCAACCTCCCCCGAAGCCATTGAGGCGCTGGAGCGAAGGGGCATTTCGTTTTCAGGTCGATCAAAGGCGTTGACGCCTGAGATGGTCCAGAAAGCCGATCTTGTGCTCTGTATGACCACTTCTCATCAGAGCGCAGTGGAGGTTTTTGCGGCTGGGGACGAGGAATTGCTCGAGCGGGTTCACCTGTTGGACCCGGACGGTGGTGATGTTGCGGACCCTATCGGTCAGGGGCAAGACGTGTATGACCATGTGGCAGACCAGTTGGCCCGATTGATTCCATCTCGTGTGGAGTCACTGCTCTCACCTGTTTGACGGTTTACGCCAATGCCGAGGCTGTCTCCGCCAGAAGCCGACTGCCAAAGCCGGTTGGCCCGGCAACACACAGGTCGGTCGCCACATCGGTCGTGGCTGGCCCGGCAATATCGACGTGTGCCCACGGGATTTCCGGGTCCACGAAGTACGAGAGGAAGGCGGCGCCTTGAATGGGGTGTCCTGATCGGCTCGGCCCGGAGTTCCAGATGTCGGCATGCTTGGCTCGCATGAATTTCCGGTGTTCCTTCCACAGGGGAAGCCGCCAGACCTGCTCGCCACACTGATTGCCCGCTGCCTCGATCGCCATCCGCAGATCGGCGTCCCTGCTCCACATGCCGGCGCACCACTCACCGAGGGCGACAACGACGCCACCCGTGAGGGTTGCAATATCGATGATCTGGGTTGGTTTGATCTTGCGGCAGGTCCATGCGAGGGCGTCAGCCAATACGAGCCGCCCTTCGGCGTCGGTATTGGTGACTTCGACGGTGACGCCGTTGTACATCGTGATGATGTCGTCGGGGCGGTATGAGCGTTCCGAGACCATGTTCTCGGCGCACGGCAGGACGGCGTGCACCTCGACCGGAAGTTTGAGGGTGGCGATGGCTTGCATCGCGCCAAGCACGGCTGCTCCGCCGCACATGTCGTACTTCATACCCTTCATGCCATTGGAGATCTTGAGCGAGTACCCACCGGTGTCATAGGTAATGGTTTTGCCGACGAGGGCGAGCCGGTGGCCCGATTTGGCTGCCTTGGGTTTCCACTTGAGGTGCACAAGGCACGGCGGGCTGGATGACCCCATTCCGACTGCCGTGAGACCCCCCATCCCAAGTTCCTTCGCCTTGGCGGCCGAGATGACGCTGCAGGTCATGCCGAGCTTTTTGGCCATGCTGCGGGCTTGTCTGGCAATCCACGAGGGGTTGGCAATGTTGGGCGGTGTCGAGCCGAGCCTTCTGGCTTCGTTGGAGCCCTCACTCAGAATGCATCCACGGCGAAGGCCCCCTCGGGCGGCTCCTTCCCTGCTTGTCAGGACAAGCGTGCCCGAGGCAGCCTCTCCAACGGCGGCGGCGCCTCGCCATGTTTCCTGCCGCCAGTTCGCCAGCACCATGCCCTCCGCCATCGCCTGCGCCGCGGCTGCCGGGTTTTTGCCGAGCGGCCCGCTGATGCATCCATTGAGTTCAATGTGGGCTGCAGAGGCGCCCATTGCGTGCAGGGCGGCAACGAGTTTGGCCCCAGCGGCGCGGAGCGATTGGGCGGTCGGCTGGGAATCACCCAGCCCGATCAGAATGGCTGAGTCACTTCCGACCGCAATCTGTCCCGCTTCAGCAGAGAAGCCGGGCCTGGTTCGGGCGGCTTCCAATCCACCATGACACTGCTTGTCGAGCGACTTCAAACTCACAGGAAGCCGTTTGGCCGATGCGGCGATGCCGGCGACGGTGACGCCGCGGCGGGGAGTTCCGGTTCGAATCGTGCGGTACATGGGGAGTGGCATCGGTTCAACATGGCCTGTGGCAGCAATAACAGATACCTGCTTGGAATTGACTCGGTGAGGGTGCTCTACAATGGGCTCGATGTCCCTCGACCGACTTATTGACGCTGCGTTGAATCGGGGGAGCGAGGGCGTTCGAACGCTCGAAGACATTGCTCGTTTCATCCTCAATGACGCTGCGCTCAGCGAGTCGCTCAAACGTCTTCGGCACGACCTGCGGGCGGTGGCCGATTCGATCTGGCCCGGCGGACGCGTGGTGTGGTCAAGAGATACCGCGGGCGATGTTGGAACTGATATCAATGCGCCGAGCGAGCATCAGCGAGACAATCTCGTGAGCATTGCAGCGGCAGCGACGCGGCGAGCAACCGAAGCGATACGCAGTCTCGAGGAGGTCGCCAAGTTGGACGACCCGGCGGAAGCCCCGGACCTTGAGTCCTTGCGGTACTTGCTCTACGACCTGGGTGCTCGGATTGAGCGGCAGGTGGGCACGGGCTGTGAGCAGTGGCGGCTGTGCCTGCTCTTGACGGAGTCGTCATGCCGACTTCCGTGGCGGGACGTACTCGACGCTGCCCTTGCTGGCGGAGTTGACTGTGTTCAGGTGCGGGAGAAGCAGCTGGATGCCGATGCGATGCTTGTCCGGGCAAGGGAAGTTGTGCACGTGTGCCGAGGCGTGAATGTCCCGGTCATTGTGAATGATCGCGTCGACGTGGCGCTTGCCGCAGGTGCGGCGGGTGTCCATCTCGGTCAGCATGACCTGCCAATCGACGAGGCTCGAAAGCAGTGTGGGCGGCGACTCATTGTGGGGCTGAGTACGCATGGTCCAGCCGAGGCGGCCGCCGCGGTCGAGGCGGGCGCGGACTACGTGGGCATTGGCCCGGTGTTTTCAACGGACACCAAGCCGGAACTCACCGGCGCGGGACTTGGCCGTGTGAGCGAGACGCTTCCAGTGATCGGTTCTCTGCCCCATCTGGCGATTGGTGGAGTGACACCGGCGCGGGCTGGCGAGGTGTATGCGGCAGGTGCTCAGGGAGTTGCAATTGGTGCGGCGATCTGCGGCAGCACCGATCCACATGAGGCCGCTGCCGCGTGCCTTCGAGCATGCCCGGCGGTTCAGCCATGATTACCGATGTGCGGTGCATTGTTCTTGGGTCAGGTACGAGTGCGGGCGTGCCGGCGATCGGATGCGACTGCGAGACATGTCGGTCGGACGATCCGCGTGATACGCGGCTTCGCACAGCGGCCGCCGTCTGCTGGACCGATCCGGAGGGCAGCGAGCGGACCATTCTGATCGATGCCTCGCCCGATCTGCGGCAGCAGGTGCTTCGCGCGGGAATCACCCGTTGCGACGGCATCTTCTTTACCCACAACCACGTGGATCACACGTTCGGTCTTGACGAGGTGCGGCGGTTCAATGTCGTGCAGGGAACGCCGATCGACATCTGGGCCGAGCCGCACACAATTGAACATCTTGAGCGGGTCTACAAGCACATCTTCCAGAAGCATGAGAATGTCAATGACTCCTTCATCGCCAATGTTGAGGTGCACCCATTGAGCCCGGTCGAGCCAGTCGAGCTCTTCGGACTCACGATCGAGCCGCTGCGGTTCATGCACGGCAATCTGCCGATTCTCGGCTTCCGCATAGAGGCCGACGAGGGCCCGGATTGGCCGCTCCCACTGGCCTGGTGTACCGATGTCTCAGACATCCCGGACGAAACAAGGCCGCGCCTGGTGGGCCTTGAGACGTTGTTTCTGGACATGCTCCGCGAGCGAAGGCACTACACCCACCTGAACTGCGACGACGCTGTGAAAGAGGCCTACGCCATCGGGGCCCGCCGGACGTGGTTTATTCACATGGCCCACCAGATCAAGCATGCCGAGGTTGACGACGCGCTCCCAGAGGGCATGGCGCTCGCCTGGGATGGTCTCACTGTCGACTGGAGCGGCTGAGTCCATCTGCCCCCGCTCCTGATCGACAGCCAGCAACCGCTGGCTGTTATCATGCGGGACTCATGGCACAGCTCCGCGAAATCAAGAATCGGATCGGCGCGGTCAAGACGATCGGCCGAATCACCAAGACGATGCAAATGATTGCGACGGCGAAATTCACCGCCGCCGGGCAGCGTGCCGAGCAGTCGCGCCCCTATGCCAAGATGATCAACGAGATGGTTCGGCAGGTCGCTTCGAACGCCGAAGACTATGAATCACCGCTGATCGACGGCCCCGCAGACAAGACTGGCAAAGACCTGGTTCTTGTGATCTGTTCAGATCGTGGCCTCTGCGGCGCGTACAACGCCAATGTGCTGCGGACTGCCAATAAGCATCGTCAAAGTGAGATTGCGCACACTGATGTGGTGGTCGAGACGGCTGGCAAGAAGGCTGCCGCGTACTTCCGATTTCAGGGAGTCGAGGTATCCAAGTCCTACACCACAGGTGACGCTCCGAAGTACGAAGATGTCGAAGCCATCGCGCAGTCCTATCTGGACCGCTATGCGGCGGGTGAGTTTGACTCGATCAAAGTTGTCTCGATGCGATATCAGAGTGTGTCACGACAGACCGCCGAGGTCACCCAATTGCTTCCACTGTCGCAGCCGGAGTCTGACGAGAGTGAGCCGCAGCAGGGTCCTGCCGCGGTGTATGAATTCACGCCGGGTGCCGCTGAGTTGCTCGACACACTGTTGCCGACAACGGTGAAGACCTTGCTCTTCCAACTCTTCATGGAGGCTGCGGTGAGTGAGCACGTCATGCGGATGATCGCGATGAAGGCTGCAACCGATAACGCCAAGGAGTTCGGTCGCACCTTGAGCCGCCAATTCAACCGAGCGCGACAGGGCATGATCACGACCGAGCTCACCGAGATCGTCTCAGGCGTCGCCGCCCTCGAGGGCTGAGCCCCACTGACCGCCGGTCACTTTATCTGCTTGTCAATCAACGACTTGTGAAATCACGTTTTTGCAAATCGTTGCTATGCAACGAGATAAGGCGCCCCAGGGTTGTTTCTGCATTCTGGGCCGCTCAGCGGGGGTTCCAACTTGCCACCCACGATTTCAGCCCGCCAATCCACGTTTGAGCCTCAGCGACCGCCGGTCACTTTATCTGCTTGGCAATCAGCAGTTTGCGCAAGTGGGACTTCTGTATGTCGTTGTTTCGTAACGAGATAAAGTGACCGGCGGTCAGGGGGGCTCCCCTGATGGTGCTGTAGCTCGTGATGCACGAGAGCGTCCGATGCACCCTCTTCATCTGGATGCGGAAGAAACTCCATCTGATCCGCCGAACTGCACCGAGCGGCACGGTTGTGAACTACGGACCCCGAACAGCGTTT
>CAZRBV010000016.1:0-61772 GCA_964598425.1 uncultured Isosphaeraceae bacterium
GTGAGACCAACCGCATCTCCATTCAGCGAGATGTCAGGAAAGTCCGGCGGCCAGACGCCCGATGCCGTAAACCCGAGGCTGACCGAGCCACCCGGACTGATCTCACCATTCCACGACTCATTCGAGACGGTCCTGGTGTCCCCCTCCACAACCAGAAGCCCGTTCCAAAGGCTCTGCGGCGCCACGCCGCCTTGCCACACCAGAGTCCATCCGTCTACAGCAGGCTGGTCTGCGGAGTTGTTGATCACAATGGAGCCCGAGTAGCCGCCACTCCACGCAGAATCCTGCTCGACGTGTACCGTTGGCGCTGCTGTCAGGGCTCCCGAAACAATCGTAATCCCAAGAGACGCAAGAAGAGCAGGTGGCTGAATCATCATGTGTTGTGTTCTCCTGAGGGCCCTGCACGACGCAGCGATGGCCCGCAACCAGTTGTAGGTCTACGATCGAACTCCCCTCAAGGTTTCGCCCGGCCTCCCCAACAGGGGGATATTGGGCGATTTTGGCCCACCCTGGCCCGGTATGATCGCCCCAGCCGCAGCATCTTCGTGACACCACCCTCCGGAGGACACACCCATGGCACCCGCTTTCAATCTGGTCCTTTCCACCGCACTGTGTGCGGGATCAGCCGTTGACCCGACGCCCCGAGACGGCTGGCATGCCCAGCGGCATGCGGAAATCAACGCCCAGGTGGCAGCCGCGAAGGGGCAGGTGGACGTTGTATTCATCGGTGACTCCATCACGCAGGGTTGGGAGGAAGCCGGTGCCGACGCATGGAAGACACACTTCGGCGATCTCAATGCGCTCAACCTCGGTATCAGCGGCGATCGGACGGAGCATGTGCTGTGGCGGCTCGAGAATGGCAACCTGGAAGGGATCACGCCAAAGGCCGCCGTTGTCATGATCGGGACCAACAATATCGGGCACGGGACGCACAGCACCGCGGACGTACTGGCTGGCATTCAGCGCGTGGTGCAACGCATCCGCGAACTCAGTCCGACGACAGACGTCCTTCTTCTGGACATCCTCCCCAGAGGCCGTCAATTCAATGAAGCGCGTGGCCGGATCGCGCAGATCAATCAGGCGCTCGCTCGCCTCTATGAAGACTCCGAGAGTACCTATCTGCCGATTGGGCACCTGTTCCTTGAGGAGGATGGATCAATCAGCCCGGACATCATGCCCGATTCGCTTCACCTCTCGGCCGACGGATATCAACGATGGGCTGATGCCATCGACTCGCCGCTGCGAGTCCTCCTGACGGTGCGGACAATCTTGAGCCGCGATGAGATCGCGGTCTTGTCCCGCGATGAAACACTTGAACGAATCCGTGAAGTATCGGAGGCGAGGAAGCAGTTGCCAACCAGTAAGTCGCACGAGCAGGTGACTGACTATTGGCGTGCACTCTTTGAACACATGCGACACCTGCCACCGGAGACGACGCCGTGAACAGAGGCCCGCGCGTATCTGAACGAGTCAAGTGGGCATCGAAGTTCCTGACCCACGGCCGCAAGATCGCCAGCCTGACGCCGTCGAGCAGGTGGCTCTCGCGGGCGATGTGCCGGGAGATTGATCCCGACACGCCGCAGTGCATTCTCGAACTCGGTGCTGGCATGGGGCCGGTGACCGAAGTGATACAACGCTGTATGCATCCAGAGAGCCAACTGATCGCGGTTGAAATCGACCCCGAACTTCACGCCATCGCCAGCCGCCGATGCCCCGATGTGGACGTCGTTCTGGGAAGCGCCGGTGCTATTGACGACATTCTTGATGAGCGAGGCATCGAGTCGGCCGATTGCTTCGTGTCCTGCCTTCCTGTCCCAAGCCTACCCAAGGAAGTCAACCGATCGATTCTCGATGCGTGGTCGCGCCGATGTCGCTCTGAGGTTTTCACGCAGATTACGCAGATCCCCTGGTATTTCATGCCGATGTATCGGCAGGTCTTTCACGACGTCGAGTTCCAACTCGTCGCCATGAATCTGCCGCCGGCTGGCGTGTATCACTGCAGCAATCTGTGCTCAGATTATGACTCGATCGAACGGTTGCCGGGGAAGTAGGCGCATGAGTGCGGGTCGCAGATTCCTGCTTGCATTGTTACTCCTTCCTGCATGTGATCGCGGTCAGGAGCCTCCACAAGGTGCGGCCTATCAAGTCGAACACCCTCGAATTGTCAGCCTGAGCCCGGCAATGACCACCACCTTGCACCAGGTGGGTCTCGGTCACTACATCGTCGGCCGCTCGGCGTTCTGCCGCAATGTGGACCATCTCCCGGTTGCCGGTGATCTCGAACGCATCAATGTCGAGTGCCTCCTCAGGCTGAAGCCGACGCACGTATTTGCTCAAGGGCAGGAGAATGACCGCTTCCCGGAACTCCAACGCCTGGGCGATGACAATACGTGGGAGCTCTGCACCCACCCGCTCAGAGACATCGACGATGTCCAGGAGTTTCTCGTGGCTCTCAGCGCAGTCTTCCCTCGATCCGAGGAATCCTGCACAGACCACGCGCGGAGGCTCGACGACGCCACGCGATTGCGCCATGTTGCTGCTCGCCCGACGATGCTTATCATCAGTTCAGGGTCGAGTCTGTTGAGCTGGGGGCCCGACACATACCTCGGACAACTTGCCGGTGCGGCTGGCTTTGACAATCTGGCGCCAGCAATGGATTGGCAGACTCTCTCGCTTGAGGATGTAGCGAGGCTCAACCCCGATTGCGTTCTCGTTCCCGTTGATGATGGACCACCAGATCTTTCGCTACTTGCCGCAGTGGTACCAGAGTCTCGATTGAAGACGCTGGTTCATGCAGGCATTGACTTGCCAGGGCCTCACCTTGCGGCGCTGGCTCCACAACTGACCGAGATGGTTGATCGGCTCGGTGGCGAGGTGCGGCGACCATAATCCTGCCGCATCCGATCATGCCGATGGCGATGATCAGGTCGATCCACTGCCACGACGTGTCGTGGTGGCAACCGGCGTGCTGATGACCCGGCCGCACAGGTCTCGAGAGTCCACATCGGTCGAGTTCTGGAGGAAGCTGCGCACGCCGTGCCTCCGGCACACGCCAAGGAGTACCTGCACCCCCACGACGTTGGAGTGAAGACGGGGCATGCAGTCCAGCAGGCTCCGATCAACATGACGCTCCGCAGCAAAGCTCACGACCACATCACAGCCCGTCACGGCAGCCTGCACGATCACAGGGTCGGCGAAATCACCCCGGGTCAACTCGATGTGCCCCTCCAGACCCTTCAGATTGGCCATTTCCCCGCAGGAGGTCAGGAGATCGAGCACCCGAATCGCCCAGTTCGTGTGATCTCAGGCAACCATTCGTACGTAGTTGGATCCGATGCACCCAGCGACACCCGTGATCAGGATCGTGGATTTCGACATGAACAAGCCTCCGTGAGGATTGCCGATGGTATCTCAGAAGCTTGCTGAGGCGGTTTTTTCCGCTGATTCGACCGATACTCACAGGGTAGAATTGGGTTTCCAGAGAGTTGGAGTACGCGCGGCCTTACGACCCGCCGATACGTTTCATCTCCGCGACGCGATCTTGCCTGTACGCAGGCTTGGAGGATGCCTTGAACATGTTTACTCGCCACAACGCGCACTACGCCAAAGCACTTTCGATCGGCTGCATCCTGGGTATTGGCACCGCAGCCTCGGCCGAGCTGGAACGCATGGCGGACTTTGGTCATTCGGCATGGGACAGTAGTCCGGATGGGACGCCTGATCTGCTGTTCCATGACGTTCGCAAGGATGAGACCGTGGTCATGTTTCTTCACCCGACGCTTGACCGCGTTCTCGCTCCAGCCGATCTCAACGCTCTTGGTGGAGAGTTCTACGGCCCGGGAACCATCGGTGCTGTCAACCTGATTGGTGCGCCCGGAGAACTCACGGTGGGAGATGACGCAGGGGAGATCCACGTAGACGATTGGGGAACCGGCGGTTCCGGTTTTGCGGCGTCTTATACCGTTGCAGGGCCAGTTGTGGAAATCGAGATTCTGGATGGGGGCCACGGATTTGATTCGAGTGTCCTGGGGTATTTCGATATCGATGAGACCGATACCGGTGGATCCGGCTTGGACATTTTCTATACAGCACTCTCCGGTACGCCGGGCGAAGTGCGTGAGATACGCGTTGCAGATGGGGGAAGTGGGTATGAGCCAGGCTCCCAGCACACGGTCATTGGCTACAACTTCGTCCCCGGAGGTGTACCTGTCACAGGTACAGCGTATGCGGACGACGATGGTGTGATAGATCGCGTGGACATCCTCACGCGAGGTGAAGGTTTCGGTGACACGCCAAGTGTCGGATTCGTTGTGCCGCCCGATCAGGGTTCTGGTGCCGAGTTCCGCGCCTTTCTGGCTGGCGGGATTGATCGAATCTTCTTTCAGCCAAGCAATCCCAATGCGGGTGGAACCGGATACACGCGAAATCCGGTGATCACGCCGATCGGAACCGGAACAGGATTCCAGTACAGAATGTTCCGCCAGGGTGAGATTGCAGAGATTGATATCGAGAATCCAGGGGGGGGCTATGTTGTGGCGCCACGCCTGGGCCTTGATGTGCAGGGCTTCGAGCAGGACATGGATGCGGTGCTCTGGCAGGACCTTGATCCTGCGGACCAGCCATTGGGTGATACAACCGGTCGCGTGGTGATGATGTCACCACAAGGTGAGCCCATGAAGTTGTATGGGGGTGGCTGGCGGGCGTTTGTCGGTGACCTTGATGGAGACTTTGATCTTGATCTGATGTGGAGAAGGCCGCTCGGGGCGTCCATGGATTCCCGAATGAAGGTCTGGCTGTTGAACGGTACGCAGGTTGAGTTTGCCTTCAACATCGACCCACCGGCCAGCAACTGGAAAGCATGGCAGCTTGCTGATCTGAACGGCGACTACAAAGACGACCTCATTTGGTGGGATCGACTGACAGGTGACATTGGCATTTGGGATTTCGATGCATCGGCAGAGGGTTTCGTGGGTGATGGTTGGATTGCACCCAACGAGATGGACAGCCGACGATGGCGTCCTTACGTGCCGGTTCCGGCAGTGACAGGCGAGAATGATCGGATCCTCTGGCGAAACGACTCGTCCCGACGCCTTGCCGTGGCGGACTATGCCGAACTTGATCCAGGCAAAGTGGCTTCCTGGCTCGATGTCATCGACACCGACGGCGCAGTGGTTGTTCCTGACTCGGGCTTCTATCCACTGCTCGCGGGTAATCTCAACGGAGATGGCGACAAGCGAGATCTGCTTGGATACGACAAGTCGGGCAAGCGGGTTGGTATATGGCAGATGTCTGATCGTACGCTGCTCCACGGTGGATATGTCGCGTGGGGAGGCGATGAGGTTTACAGCAGAGAATGGCCGCGTGGCATTGTGACGCACGGCGAAGAAGGACAAGTATCGATTGGTGCCTCGCGAGGAGGATTGATGTCCCTCTCGACTCGAACATCGACTCCGCTGGAGCCGACTGCGGCTGATCTTGATTCGCTGTTTGATATGGTGACCGAACTCTCGCAGGCCGATGCCGCTGATCAGCCCGACCTGCTGCAGGACGTACTTGACTTCCTCGGCTCAACTCCGACGCTGGTCGAGTATCTCAGCAACCCTGTGCATGCGTGGCAGGCCTTCAACACCTTGAATCCGTATCTTCGGCACACGATCGAGACTCGGGTTGCGGAGTTGGTCAGCCGCGAGACTGTGATCGACACGCTCAACACCTATGCCATGTCCGAGTTCCGCATCGCCAAGGACACCGGCACCATCGATGACGCTGTTCCAGCCCTCCAGCCCGAAGAGGAAGATCCAGCCGGTGGTGGCGGCGGCGGCGGCGGTTCGGGCGACGGCGGCGGCTCAGGGAGCAATCCCGGCAGCGGTGGATCGCCCGGAGGAGGAAGTGGTGGCGGAGGTGGTGACGGTGGCGATGATGGTGGTTCGACGCCCGGATCGGGTGGTGGAAGCGGCGGTTTGCCAGATGACTTCGACCCCAACGATCCGACGACGTGGCCTCCAGGCGTTGACACGTTTGAAGAGCTGCTGCAATGGTTGATCGATAACCCGCAATAGTCCCGGGTGCGGGTAGAATCTACGGTTTCCCGTGGAGGTATCCGCACATGGCTCACCCACCCGTCCCGCTGCTCGACCTCAAGGCCCAGTACGACTCGATCCGCCATGAGATCGAGCCGCTGCTCAAGGAAGTGTCCGAGAGCCAGTGGTTCATCGGCGGCCCGCATCTCGATGCATTCGAGTCTGCGATGGCGGCGTATTGCGGCGCGGAACACGCCATTGGATGTGCGAGTGGATCTGATGCCTTGCTGCTGTCACTCATGGCGGTCGGCGTTGGTCATGGTGATGAGGTGATCTGCCCCTCCTACACCTTCTTCGCCACGGCTGGTTCAATCTGGCGGCTCGGCGCGAGGCCCGTCTGGGTTGACATTGATCCTGTGACCTACAACTGCACGCCCGATCTGGTGCGAGCGGCGGCGGCCACGTGCAAGTCACTCAAGGCCATCATGCCGGTACACCTCTTCGGCCAGACTGTGGACATGGACGGCATGCTGAAGGTCGCCGCCGAGTTTGGTGTGCCCGTGATCGAGGATGCCGCCCAGGCGATTGGATCGAAGGACAGTACCGGCGCGGTGGTGGGCTCACGAGGCTGGACTGGCTGCTTCAGTTTCTTCCCATCCAAGAACCTCGGTGGGTTCGGCGACGGTGGAATGATTACGACCAATGATGCTGACACGGCTGCGCACCTTCGGAGACTCCGCAACCACGGCATGGAGCCGAAGTACTACCACCGCGAAGTCGGCATGAACAGCAGGCTCGATGCCATGCAGGCAGCCGTACTCAATGCCAAGTTGCCACATCTCGACGACTGGTCCGCAGGGCGTGCGGCCAACGCCGATCACTACGATCAGATGTTCCTGACCGCTGGTGGAGCAGACACATCAGCGTCCATGGACGCCGCGACACTCCCGATCCTGGTGCCCGCCCGTCCGGCCGCTCCAGCGCGGCACATATTCAACCAGTATGTTGTTCGTGTTCCGGCAGCAATTCGGGACGAACTTCGTGCCCACCTTGCCGAAGAAAAGATTGGCCACGACGTCTATTACCCCGTTCCACTGCACCGGCAGGAGTGCTTCGCCGACTTGCCGTGCGGCGATATGACGTTTAGTGATCAGGCAGCAGCCGAGAGTGTTGCAATTCCCATCTACGCCGAATTGAACGAATCGCAGCGGACCCGCGTTGCGGAGACGATCGTCTCGTTCGTGCAAGCCCACTCACCAGCCAGTGTCTGAGCACGTCTGGAATTGGACCGTTCTGCAAGCGGGATCACTGCGCCTCGATGGCGGCGGGATGTTCGGAGTCGTACCTCGCGCCATCTGGTCACGCCTCACGCCTCCTGACGAAGCCAACCGCATCGCGCTGCAAACAAACTGCCTGTTGCTTGAATCACAAGGCCATCGTGTGCTTGTAGAGGTGGGGTGCGGCGACAAGTGGTCGGGGAAATCTCGGCGTATCTTTGATATTGAGGAGCGGACCGTGTGCGACGCCATGCAAGAGCAGGGCGTTTCGCCTGCCGATGTTTCCGATGTCATTGTGACACACTTGCACTTTGATCACGCGGGTGGCCTGACCCGCCTCAGTGAAGATGGCGATGCCGTTCCAGTCTTTGGCAACGCAACAGTGCACGTTCAAGGTCGCGAGTGGGAAGATGCGATCGCGAACCGGTCAACGATGACCGGCACGTATCTCCGGAACCATCTGGACCCTGTTGCAGATTGTGTCGCACTCTTGGACGGCGAGCAGCAGATCCTCCCCGGTGTACGCACGCTTCCCGCGCCGGGCCACACATGGGGCCAGCAGGCCATTCTCATCGATACTGCCGATGGAACAGTGTGTTTCCCCGGGGATGTCATGCCAACTCGCCATCATGTCGGTGCACCGTACAGCATGGGCTATGACATGTTGCCGTACGAGAACATGCTGACGAAGCGATCGCTTCTCGAGCAGGCGGCTGCGTTGTCATGGACACTCGTGCTGGATCATGACCCAGATCACGCGGTGTATCAGGCGCATGCTGAGAAGGATTGGTTCGCGCTCGAACCCGTGTGAGGCACAGGTTCAGACGGCGGGCAGAATATTCTCAGGGGCTTCCAACAGGCCTTTGATGGTCGTCAGGAACCGCGCGGCTTCGGCGCCGTCAACGACGCGGTGATCGCAGGAGAGGCTCATCGGCAGCACCATACCGGCGTAGAACGCACCGTTCTTTGTAAGCACCCGCTCGCGAGCGCGGCCGACTCCGAGTATGCCAACTTCCGGGTAGTTGATGATTGGCGTAGTGAACATCCCACCACAATTCCCGACGCTCGAAACGGTGAAGGTGCCACCGCTGAGATCTTCCCGACCGATCGTGCGGTTGCGGCATGATTGCGCAAGGGCAGCAATGCGATCCGCCAGTTGTATCAAACTGAGCTCATCTGCATTCTTCACGACCGGGACCATGAGACCGTGGTCGGTATCAACGGCGCAACCAAGATTGATGACGCTGCGGAGTTGAATCTCCTCGACGAAGTCATCGACCGTGCAGTTCATGCGCGGGTGTTCGCGCAGCGCTTTGCACACCGCGGTGAGCACGAATGGCAGTGGGCTGACACGCCGACCGAGTAGTGATTCCAGGCCCTTGCGCCGCTGCTCCAGCCGGGTAATGTCAGCTTCCTCGTTGACCGAAAAGTGCGCGGCTGTATTCAGAGAGTGCTGAAGTGCCTCGGCGATCTTTCGCCTGACGCCGCGGAACGGGATTCGCTCAGAGACGCCTTCGATCGGCACCGCCACTCGCGTCGCCAGCGGCAACTCCTCGGCAGGCGCCGGTGGTGTATCGAGAACCTGAGGTGCCACCGGCGTAGCGGCGGGCGCCACTGCACGAGCATCTGCGTGTGCTTGAACATCAGTCGCCGTAACGCGGCCGCCTCGGCCGCTTCCGGATACCGCATTGATGTCGATCTTCAGATCGCGGGCAATGCGACGAACAGCAGGTGTGGCGAGCGAACGGTCTTCGCAGCAGCTCGCGGTGTCACACGGCGCCTCCCGCTGGAAGCTGGCCGGCATCGTCAGGGTTTCACTGACGTTGCCAACAACCGTCCCGGCGTCTTCGCGGGCAGGCGGGCCTTCTTCGATGACTTCAGCCGCCGGCGCTGCGGGTTGCGATCCACCGCCGATGTCATAGGTCACGAGTACCGCGCCGACAAGGATGATGTCCCCGACGGCGCCATTGAGTTCCTTGATGGTTCCAGCCCAGGGGCTGGGGACGTCCATCAGGGCTTTGTCAGTCTCCACCTCTGCGAGCGTCTGGTGTTCCTTGACTGTTTCACCAGGACTGACCTTCCAGTTGATCAGTTCGGCTTCTGTCGTGCCTTCCCCAAGGTCGGGAAGAAGGAAGTGTGAGTGATCGTCTGGTTGCTTCATCGCCATGAGACGCGAGGCTCCGTGGGGGCTGCTTTGGGTGAATCAGTACGCTGCCGTTTCGGCAATGGCCTTGCCGATGCGTTCAGCGTCCGGGAGGTATTCGAGTTCCAGTTTGTAGTACGGCATAAGTGTGTCGAAGCCGGTGACCCGCTGCACGGGCGCCTCCAGATGCAGGAAACACTGTTCCATGATCCGTGCTGAGAGTTCGGCACCGATTCCGCACGTCATCGGTGCTTCGTGCACGATGATCGCGCGGCCGGTTTTCTGCACCGAATTGGCAACCGTTTCCATATCGAACGGGTTGATGGTTCGAAGGTCGATGAGTTCGATGTCCTGCCCCGACGCCTCGATGGCATTCATGCATTGCACAACCGTTGCGCCCCAGGAGACCATTGTCATGCTGCCACCCTCGCGGACAACGCGGGCCTTGCCAATCGGCAGGGTGTACTCCTCTTCCGGCACTTCTTCGCGGAAGGCGCGATAGATGCGCTTTGGCTCGAAGAAGATCACAGGATCGGGATCGCGGATGGCACTGATCAGGAGTCCCTTCGCGTCGTAGGGAGATGAGGGCATCACCACCTTCATGCCGGGATTGTGGCTGTAGATCGCCTCTGGACTGTCACTGTGCAATTCGGGCGCGTGAATTCCGCCGCCAACCGGGACACGGACAGTCATGGGAACCGTAAGCCCGCCGCGAGTTCTTGATCGCATGCGGGCAGCATGTGTGCAGAGCTGGTCATAGGCGGGGCCGAGAAAGCCCTCAAACTGAATCTCGGGAACAGGGCGGAGCCCGCCCATTGCCAGCCCGATGGCTGTGCCGATGATTCCTGATTCAGCGAGCGGCGTGTCGACAACACGGTCGCCTCCGAATCGTTCGTGGAGGCCTTCGGTCGCTCGAAAAACGCCGCCGTTGGCGCCGACGTCTTCACCCATCAGTAGAACGCGATCGTCCTTCTCCATTTCCTGGGCGAGGGCGAGGTTGATGGCTTGTACGAGTGTGAGTTGTGCCATGAGTATTCCTATTCCCTTCGCTCAGGATCCCGACCCGTCAATGCCCTGACCGAGGCTGCTTGTACGCAGTGTTCGACGCTGCGCATCAATCGACGCAGGAATGTCGGCATACATCCAGTTGAAGATGTCATCCGTTGTCGGCGGCTCGATTCCCTCGGCCCGTTTCACAATGGCGGACACGGTGGCCTCGTTTTCCAGCTGCTGAGTCTGCTCCTGACTCTCGTCCCACAGGTCGCGGTGTTCCAGCCAGTTGCGAAGGCGAATCATCGGATCTCGGCCCACCCAGGCATCGACCTCAGCTTCGTCGCGATAGCGCCTCGCATCATCGGCGGTCGTGTGATCACCAAGCCGATAGGTCACTGCTTCAATGAATGTTGGTCGGTTGTCGCGGCGAGCCCGCTCGGCCGCCTCACGCACCACCTTGACCATGGCGAAGATATCGTTGCCGTCGACCTGTACGCTGTGCATGCCATAGGCGAGTCCGCGCTGGGCAATCGTTGGAGCAGAGCATTGAATTCTGGTCGGAACGGAAATCGCCCACGAGTTGTTCTGGCAGACGAATACCACGGGCAGATCGAGATTCGCCGAGAAGTTCATCGCTTCGTGGAAGTCGCCTTCGCTTGTTGCGCCGTCACCGAAGAAGGTGCAGGCGATGCCACCATCCCCCTGATACTTGGAAGACCACGCCAATCCGGCTGCGTGCAGCATCTGTGTTCCGATTGGGATCGCCAGCGGCGTGGCTTTGACGGGGATGTTGTTGCCCCGCTCATCGCCCATCCAGTGCAGCAGGATCTTCTCGGGATCGACGCCTCGCCAGAACAGTCCCGCGTTCTCGCGGTAGCACGTGACGAGCCAGTCTGAATCTTCAAGCGCGTAAGCAGCGCCGAGCGACGTGGCTTCCTGACCGCGATTCTCCGGGTACGTACCCATGCGGCCCGACCGCTGCAGCTTGAAGGCAATCTGATCGAAGTGCCGGCACATCGTCATGTGCCGGTACAACTTGACGACATCGGCATCCGGGATAAGGCTTTCGCCGAGGTTTTCGTCGAACACGCCGTGTTCGTCAAGGATCGAAACCCGTTCGATCGTTGTCTGGTACGCGCAATCAACCGGCATGAACGGTCTCCTTCCCGCGTGTCGGTCCTTCCTCAAATCGCCGCGCTGCCACAACAAGGGCGGCGTGATACGGCGATGGAAGCGAGCGTGCTTCCTCAAGAATGTCCATTGTAGTGTTCTCGATAGCGTCATTTCGCCGATCGAGCTCTTCGCGGCTCATGCCAAGCCAGAGCCCCGCGAGCCAGATCAGCCCACCGGCATTCACTACGAAATCTGGCGCATAGAGTACGCCCTTCTCCGTCAGTGCAGCGGCATCCCGCGACGGATCCACAAGGATGTTGTTGGAGGCCCCGCAGACGACTTTCGCGCGGAGGCGGCGTATCTCGTCCGGGCCTATGACGGCGCCGAGCGCACATGGTGCCAGGATGTCGCATTCTGACTGGAGAATCGACTTGGTCTCCACGGCCTGAGCGCCAAACGCCTCGACCGCTTCCGCGACCCGGCTTTGATTGATGTCAGCGACAGTAAGCTCGGCACCAGCCGTATGTAGAATTCTGCAGAGGTCCATGCCGACATGGCCGAGTCCCTGGACGGCGACGCGGAGTCCGTGGAAGTCCGGATCCTTGCCCTGGAACCGCAGGCAGGCCTTCATGCCGTTGAAGGTTCCCTTCGCAGTGAAGGGTGAAGGGTCTCCGCCGGTCGAAACGGTCTCGCCTCCCATGGCGTGATCGGTTTCGGTTGACATCCAATCGATGAACTGGGTGTCAATGCCGACATCCTCGGCGGCGATGTAGTCGCCCGAGAACGTGTCGATGAATCGTCCCATCGCCCGCGCTTCGGCTTCTGTTCGCGGCGAATTGGGCTCCGGAGTCAGGATGACACTCTTGGCGCCGCCCATCGGGAGATCGGCGCACGCTGCCTTGTACGACATCCCCTCGGAGAGTCGGAGTACGTCGAACAAAGCCTCTTCTTCGGTTGCGTAATGCCAGCGGCGAGTGCCGCCGAGCGCCGAACCAAGCTTAGTCGAGTGAATCGCAATGATTGCGCGCAGGCCCGTCTCCGCGTCGTAGTGAAAACAAACGCGTTCGTGACCCCGCTCCATCATCTGGCCAAATGTGTGCACAACGTGCCCTCCTCCTGCATCAACAGGCGTCAACTTCCTTGTCCGAAGACCTGCTCAAACTCGGCTGCAATTGATCCGCCGCCGAATTGCTGAATATTCTCTGTGTCCACCGGCCGCCCCTTGCCGCGAGCCTCGTCGACCGGTGTCAGCTCTGGGATGTGGTAGTCGCCGTGTGCCATCGTGGGCAATTCGCTCCAGGCCGCATCGGCGCATCGCTGCATGGTCGCGTCGGTGTTGTTTCGAAGCGCTCGGATCTCGGCGTGAATCTCATGCGAGGCCATCGCCACGCAGTGGTCGACGATACTGCGATCGTGTTCAAGTGAGGCCCCATCGAGCCCGTTGCGAATATCTCGATCAAACTTCGAAAGCACACTCGTCAGCGCGAAGAGCCAGACCGAGCACCAACTCAGCCGCGCCTGAACCATTTGAGCGGTAACAAGACTCTCGCCGTGGTCCTTGAAGGCGAGTTTGACCTGATGGCTGAACTCGCGGGTGAGCGATTCAAGTTCATCTGCATGGTGTCGTAGCGATGCATGGAGTTTGGTGATCTTTGGGGCGGGCGGTCGCACACCGAGGAAGAGCTGCATGGCAATCTTCATGGCGGGTCCGATGTGTTTCATGGGAGCAGCTTTGACACCGAGCATGTACTCGCCAAGTTGCTTGGACCCATAAGCGAAGATGAACGAGTGCATGACTTCGTTGGCACCTTCTACGATTCGGTTGATGCGGGAGTCTCGCCACAATCGCTCAACGGTCGCCTCGGTCATGTACCCCTCGCCGCCCATGACCTGAAGGGCCCGGTCGCATGTGCGGAACCCCATCTCTGAGCAGAAGACCTTGCAGATGGCCGTCTCGACCATGATGTCCTCATCACTTCGATCGACGAGCCCGGTCGTCATGTAGAGCATGGCATCCATCGAGTAGCACATGGCGGCCATGTGGGCGAGGTGGTCGCGGACCAGATCAAACTCACCAATGGGTCGCTCGAACTGGTACCGCAGTTGTGACCACTTGAGGGCCTGCTTATACGCGGAAACACCCGCTCCGACCATGCCAGCCGAGAGCGTGCACCGTCCGTAATTCAGGCAACTCAAGGCGATCTTGAGCCCTTGGCCTTCCTTGTACAGCAGGTTGGCTCGCGGAACCTTGACGTTTGTGAATCGAATGCGGGCCTGCCAGGTGCCACGGATGCCGCACTTGGATCGGTTGGAGCTGAAGATGTCGACGCCTTCCATGTCGGGCGTCACGATGAGCGCCGTGACCTTGTCCTTTTCCTTGCCGGTGCGAGGATCGACGAGTCGCTGCTTGGCCATCACAGTGAACATGCCGGAGAGTGCGCCGGATGTCGCCCACTTCTTCTCGCCGTTGATGATGTAGTACTCACCATCTTCGCTGACTTCGCATCGCGTCTCAGGGTTGCCGGCGTCGCATCCGACGTTGGGCTCGGAGAGACAGAAGGCACTGAGCATGTCGTTTGAAATCCGTGGGAGCCAGTACTTTTTCTGCTCTTCGGATCCGAACAGCGTAATGGCACCGCATCCGATTGACTGGTGCGCAGAAACCACCACAGCCGTCGACCCACAGGTTCGGCCGATGCGTTCAAGAACTCGATTGTAACTGGTGACACCAAATCCGCCGCCACCATACTCAGCAGGGACAATCATTCCCATCGCGCCGATTTCAAAGAGTCGCTTGAGCGCCCAGTAGGGGATCTCCTGCGTGCGATCGATTTCAAACGACGGGTGTTCGTTCTTGAGGTAGTCGTCGAGTTCGGCGAGCATCTGGTCGCATCGCGCAGTTTCTTCGGCGGATGCCTCTGGGTATGGGAAGACGTCCCGTTCCAGAATGTTCCCCCAGAACAGGTTCTTGCAGAAACCCATCTGATCAGGGTCCGGCCCGAGCATTTCTTCGGCTGCCTTGATCTGCTTGATGTCACGGGCATCAACGTTTTTGAGACTGTCGGCAAGTGAGGGCTTGGTACTCATCGGTCTGAAGCTCCGGGGTGTGAATCGGATGGTTGCAAAGCGAGGGCGTCGGAACAGGGGTGGCGTCTAGGCGTTGCCCGAAAGGAACAGTTGAAGTTGTGTCTGAGTGTGCTCGGTGTTTCGGAGGGAGACGAGCCCTTCGACTTCCATCTCAAGTCCGGCGGGCACGCCGTCCTTGACCCCCGTGGCGATGCAATGGGCGACGACACCGGCGGCCTCATCGGATGTGGGATCGTGCCGCACGTGATCAACTGCGGCGAGGAGCATTTCCTCATCGCACGAAGCGATTGTCCGCGGCAATTCGGCTGGATCGAGAGAACCCGCAAGCGTTGCCGCCGCAGACATCATCTCATCTGGCGTACTGACTGTGACGTCGACGAGGTCATCCGGCATGGCATCACTCATAAACGGCGTGCCCGATGCAATGGCAGCCACGCTGACGTCGGGGATGACGCGGGCGGGCAGAAGTTGCGTGCCGCCCCAGCCCGGCACAAGACCGAGTGACGCTTCGGGAAGTCCGATTGGGTATGGCTTGCCCCGCATGGACATCGTGCTCGCCACGATTCCGTGGCAGTGAAGGGCCAGCTCCAAACCGCCGCCAAGCGTGGCGCCAGTGATGGCTGCGATGACCGGGAAGGGGAGATTGGAGAGGCGGGCGAAAGCCGCCTGACCTTCCGACAGATAGGTTTCAAGTTCTTCGTCGCTCAGTCCCAGGATTTCCTTGAGATCAGCGCCAGCCACCCACACACGTTCGTCTCGACTGCGAATGATCAGATACGCGGGGGGGTCCGCCTCAAGCGCATCAATTGAAGCATTCAATCGAGCGAGCATTCTTCGGTCAAACACAACGACAGGTTGGTGGGGCGCATCCAACCACAGCACCGCCGAGTCGTTGTGCTCGCGCTCGATCGGGAAGGTCTCGGTTGCTGAGGTCGTTGTCATGGTGAAACTACTCCTGGGAGGCGGCGTCGGGCTTGAGGGGGTCACAAATCTCCGTGGGAGCAGCCACGCTCCCGGACCCCGTCGATCTGAGTTGTAATCGTCGTTGCAGTGCAAGCGATTCGGGGGGCTGCAACGGTCAGAAAGAGGCCTGGGCCTCCAATCCCCGCCATAACCGACACCCAAAGGTCCGACTTTGGCAGTGGCCACTCATGGTAGCAAAAACAGTGGTCAGAGGCACGGTGTTCATCCATCCACGCCTGCTCCACCGGCGGCGGTTGGGGCGTCGTAAGCCCGTTTGCGGGCCATATTTAGGGCCCAAATCGATTCACGTGCGATTGTACAGAGGTGCCAGCCTGGCCTGGGCTTCTTCCCCGGCAATGACCTCGGCGGAGAGGTCGGCCCCTTTCAACAGGATCTCGGCCGAAGGAGACTCGTCGAGTTCGTTGAGCCACTCTTTGGTGACGGCAATTGCGTTCTGGCCACCACGGGCCAGGTCAGCGGCCATTGATGCGACTGTCTCCTTGAGCGAATCACGGGGTACGAGGCGATCCACCAGCCCAAGGCGGAGGGCTTCTGCTCCGGCGCAGGTGCCTCCCTGAAGCAGCATGGCTCGAGCTGGACCGGCTCCGATTTTGCGAATGAGCCACGGCGCGACAACAGCGGGGCAAATGCCAAGGGTGACTTCGGGATATCCAAGTTTCACTTCAGGGTGCGCCACTGCGAGATCAGTCACCGCCGCGAGACCACACCCGCCACCGATAGCAGCGCCGTGTACGCAGGCAATTGTTGCAACGGGTAGCGATCGAATGCGTCCGGTTGCCAGCGCGAGTCCTCGAAGCATGCCGCCCATCGCTTTGGGGTCATGGAGTACGCCTCGCAGGTCCATTCCTGCGCAGAATGATTTGCCGGATCCTCCTATCACCAGTACGCGCAGCGTCGATTCGGACTCAAGCGCATCGAGCGCCTGGTGGAGCGACTCGATCAACTCAGGTGAGAGCGCATTGCGTTTTTCCGGTCGATTGAGTTCCAGCGTGAAGACGCCATCTTCACTTGTGAGGTTGATGAGCGACATGGTCACAAGAATACGCTTCAATCGTCATCGCTGCCGAGAAGCGAGCTGTCATTCAGTCCCACGGCGTACCAAGGAGTTCTCGAAGGGCCTCTCCTGGCGAGTCGTGTTTCAGGAGACTCTCGCCGATCAGGAATCTTCGGACACCATGCCGGACCATACGTTCGACATCCGAGACGGTGCGAATACCCGATTCGGTCACGAGAATATCGCGGTGATCCTCAACCAGTTCCAGCATCCGCACCGTATGGCTGATGTCGGTTTTCATTGTGGCCAGGTTTCTATTGTTGATTCCGAGCAGCATGTAGCCGGGGTGGGGGAAGCCGACATGTCGACGCACTCGGAGCAGATTCTCGATGTCGTGTACCTCGACCAGTGCCGTCATGTCGAGTTCGTGAGCCAGAATCAACATGTCCATCATCTGGCCTTCTGAGAGGCACTCGGAGATGAGCAGAACCGCATCGGCGCCAGCCGCGCGTGCCTCCCACACCTGCCATGTATCGATCAGAAAGTCCTTCCGCAGCACTGGCAGACTGACGGAAGCCTTGATTGCGTCAATCGTATCGATCGAGCCGCCGAAGAATCGCTCGTCCGTGAGGCAAGAGATCGCGACTGCCCCCGCGTTTTCGTACTGTAGGGCGATGTCCACTGGATCGAAATTCGCGCGAATCTCCCCTGCTGAGGGGCTTCGCTTTTTGACTTCGGCTATGACATTGACTCCTCCCGGTCCGGTTCCGGTTGCGACGGCTGCAAAGAAGTTGCGTGGAGGCGGCGTGCCTTCCACTTGCGACTTGAGTTCGTCTAACGGTCGCCGCGAGCGAAGTTCCGCTACTTCGACGCGTTTGTGTTCGATGATTCTGGCCAGTGTGGGGGGGGTCGTCATGGTGGTGGGGCTTGGCGGGGGTGATACGTGCGCTACTCTAGCCGCCGCGGATGCTGTCGCATCGGTCCAAACGCCGGATAGTGGGATCTCATACTGGCCCATGCTGATTGGAGGGCTGGCGGCCGCCCTGTTTGCAGGGTCAGGGTGGTGGCGGCTTCGCCGCGTTCCGGTTCGCCCGTGGCGATTTGGGCCTGGCACAGGAATCCTGACATTCATTCTGGCGATCGTCCTTGGCGGCATTGCCGGTGGCATCGCTCTCTCTGTGACCGGCGTTGACCCGGAAAGCCCTGAATCGGTCGGCCTCCTGCTACCAGTCATGCTAGCTGGCTGGCTTGCGCAGTTGGCTGCGGCCGCGTGCCTGCCATGGGTACGACTCGGAGTCGAGGGCCGACGCACGTCGATCGATCGTCGAATGCCACGTCGAGGAGCTGTATGCCCCGACCGAAGACGGTCTCGGTGGTCAGCGGCGCTGGTTGGCGGCGTGGGGCTTCTGCTTTTCTGGCCGATGACGCTGGCAGCCGCGGCGATTGCTGGAGTCTTGTGGCAGGTGCTGACGGACCATCCCCCGGTTCCTATTGCGCATGATCTCCTGCGACAACTCGCGGATGCGGGGCCAACACCAGGTGCTATTGCAACCGTGGTCGCGGTCATCGTGCTTCCTGCCGTGGTCGAGGAGACGTTGTACCGAGGACTGCTGCAGGAGTCGTTCCGGCGGGCGAGGCTCTTTAGTTCGGGAGCACCGTGGCAGTCGATTGTGCTGGCGAGTCTTGTGTTCACGGTGATGCATCTCGGGGCCGTAGATCCTCATGGGCTGGCTGGGCTCTTTGTCTTGTCGCTTGGGTTTGGCTGGGCCTACGCCCGAACCGGGCGATTGACCGCCTCGATCACGATGCATATGGGCTTCAATGCGGGCAACATTCTTCTGACTGTGCCGTGGATCTGAGGGAGGGGTATCCTCTCGCCCCATGTCCACACGGCACCGCATATTGACGGGCGATACGCCCACCGGCAACCTCCACATCGGTCACTGGGTCGGGTCGGTCAAACGCCGGGTCGAATTGCAGTCGGCACACGAGTGCTACTTCCTGATCGCCAACCTGCACGCGTACACCACGCGGGCGGACAAGCCCCAGGAAGTGCATCGAGACTGTATCGAGGTTGCTCGCGACGCTTTGGCAATGGGCGTCGATCCAGACAAGGCCGCAATCTTCCTGCAAAGCGAAGTTCCGGCACTGTCCGAACTCACGTATCTGTTTGCGATGTTGCTGCCATTCAACAGAGTCATGCGAAACCCAACGCTCAAGGATGAATTGCAGGTCAAAGGGCTGGCCGAGAACTACTCATTCGGATTCCCGCTCTACACCGTCGGGCAAACCGCCGACATTTTGGCATTTCGAGCGCACAGTGTTCCTGTTGGCGAAGATCAAGTACCGCATCTCGAACTGACCCGCGAAGTCGCTCGTCGTTTCAACAAGATGTACTGCGGCGTTCCAGACAAGGCGCCCGACGAGGAACACGAACAACTCGGCGGCGTCTTCCCCATTCCGGTGGCGGATGTTGGGAAAGTGGGCCGACTTGTTGGGACCGATGGGCAGAACAAGATGAGCAAGTCCCTGGGCAACACGATCCATGTCATCGACACGCCCAAACAGGTGAAGAAAAAGATTGGCAAGATTTACACCGGCCAGGACAGCCGGCAGCCAACAGATCCGGGCATCGTCGATCCTGACAGGAATCCACTCTTTCAATACCTCGATGTCTTCGTCGATGACGAGTCGGTCAAGTCCGATATTCGTGACCGGTATGAGCGAGGCGACAACATTGGCGACGGCGAAGTCAAGATGCTGGTCGCAGATGCCATCAACGAGCTTCTTGAGCCCATGCGGGAGCGACGAACGGCATATGAGGACGATGCCGTGGTGCTCGAGGTGCTGAAAGCTGGCACCGCCAAGGCCGTCGAGTCGACCGAAAAAACGCTCTCGATGGCCAAGGAAGCCTCTGGGACGGGATTCTTCCCTCGCACACTGTCGTTCCGTTGAATTGTCGATTCTGGGGCCAGTGACTCCATCGGGCCGATAGCAGTCCCCATGGACTCATCCGAGCACACCTGCTGTCCATATGTCGATCTTGGGCATCCGGCCTGCGGAGATCGTTTCCGGCTCGACAGTCTGGCTTCCCTGCTTGAGTGTTGTTTTTCCGAAGGCCATCGCTGCTGTGATGCGCACACGGAGATACACCGCGCTGTCGGGGATGGGACTCCTGCACAGCATCCCATCATTATCACGGTGTCATGCCATGACCGCTCTGAACAACTTCGACCAACCGGTTCGTGACTTTCTGACGTGGCTCCGTGTTGAGGGCGGCCTCTCAGAGGCAACGCTCGCTGCATATCACGCTGACTTGCGAGACATGGTCGAGGATCTGTGCGGCAATGGAATCGGTGACGCTGGAGCAGTCGGCCCTCGCGATCTCGCAGCGCATGTGCAAGTGCTCCACCGCGAGCGAGGGCTTCAGCCAAGCAGCATTGCGCGGCATCTCTCAACCATTCGAATGTTTTTTCGCTGGCTGGAAGCCGAGCGGCGAATTGAACGGAGTCCAGCGGGGCCACTGGTACCACCAACCCGATGGAAGCGGCTCCCTGGTGTACTTACGCCCAAACAGATGCGAGCCTTGATCGAGGCTGCTGGGCCTGGAACCAGTCGGCTGTGGGAACGAGATCGTGCGCTGGTCGAAGTGATGTATGGGGCGGGTCTGCGTGCCAGTGAGGTGTGCGCGCTTCGAGCAGGCGACTGGAAGCGCGAGCTTGAAGTCGTGCTCGTGACTGGAAAGGGAGACAAGCAGCGACTGGTCCCGATTGGAAAGCCCGCCATCGACGCATTGGATCGGTATTGCGGTGACCTTCGCGGTCACCTGGCTCGCTTTCCAGATCAGCGATCGGATGATCGCCTGCTGCTTTCGCACACCGGGCGTCCACTGGAGCGGGTTGCAGTGTGGCAGATCATTCGTCGGCTTGCGGGTCGCGCGGGTCTTGATCACGTGCATCCGCACATGCTCAGGCACAGCTTTGCCACGCACTTGTTAGCCGGTGGGGCGGATCTTCGAGTCGTACAGGAACTCCTTGGTCACGCCGACATCGGCACAACACAGGTTTACACCCACATTGATCGGTCCCGACTGAGGGATGTGGTGGAGCAGTACCTGCCCCGAACAAAGAAGGCGGGTTGAAGGCAGTTGCCACCGGGCCCCTGACCGCTAGTATCACGCCCATGATCAGATGCGCAGTCGCGGTAGTTGTTGGTTTTATTTCAGTGTTGTCCAGTGGGGCTCCCGGGGCTTCACCCGAGGATTTTCATCTGGCGGGGATCGAACCCGTTGTGAGACCTGTGCAGTTCAGGGCTTTACTCAAAGATCTGGAGCTCGGACCCGGTGAGATCGAGGCGGGCGAGATGCTGCTTCGGGACTATGGCGACGGAATGCAGAAGGTGCTGAGGGATCTCGAGTCGAAGCAGGCCGAAGATCGAGCACGGCTGGATGCTGCGCTTCGCGGGGAGATTCGAATCAGCGCCGATGAACTCCGTGCGTTGCGGATATCGCTCCGAACCGCAGCGAGGGCTGCGTGCGACACCGCCGACGGGCATGTCAGTCGCATGGCTGAATGGGCCACGTTGCTGTCTATGGCATCCCCGGCTGTTCAGCGCGAAGCAATCAACCGGTTTCATCGAAGCGTGTATCTGACTGGAAAGGGTCGTGGCGCACTTGTTGATATCGCATCGCTTGCAATTGAGTCGGATGATGTGGCTTCAGTCAGTGACGAGGCAATCAACGATTCGCTTGCGGAGTACACATCCAGTCTTGGTCAGCGTGCTCGGGATGATGCGCTGATGGCCAGATCCCATCAGTTTGATGACGGAATAGCCGCAATAACGAACGACGCCGACACACGGCGTGACCTGCAAGCTTCCTGTAGCGGCCGGTGGCGGGAGCGTGTTGCGCTGCATGACCAGGCCGTGGAGGTGATTGCCGCCATGATTGATGCACCTGCGGTTCCTGCATGGCGAGCCGTCGCTGCTGCGGCCCTGTTTCCGTCGATTTACCAAAAACTCGAAGCGTACCGAGCCGCTGAATGGGTGAAGGCCAATGCATCCGAATCAGTAGCGGCGCATGCGGATGCCTGCCTCGAGTCATCGCGACGACGGCTCAATCAACTTCGTGAAGAAGCTGTGGCACTTCTTCGGCAGGGGCGAGAGGCGGGTGTCGACCTGGAGCATGATGCATCTTCACTGGTAGACGATGCAACGGAGGTCCGAATGAGATTTCTTCGAAACAGTGGCGAGCGATCGGTGCTGGAGCAGGAGATGCTCGACTGTGTATTGCGGTCCCTGACCGATGGACAGAAGGCCGCGGTGAGGCACATATTGCGAACGGCCGCCTGACGGGTTCAGTTGATCAGGCCGTACCACTGATCCAGAACCGTCTGCCAGTCAGACGCCGATCGTACGGCGATGAACTCTTTGCGTACAGCATCAGCCTGTTCGTGATGAACCGAAAACCGGATACCGAATTTTCTCATCATGCGAGACGCGCCACCTTCTCCATGCAGCGCCATACATAATCGGAAGTGATCAAGCAGCGCCGTTCGCTGTTCTTCGCGAGTCGGTGGTTCGGGAAGCGATCCTGCCATGATCTGCCTGGCCTGTCGAAAGATCCACGGATTGCCAATACACCCGCGAGCAACACTGACGGCGTGGACACCAGTTTCCTGGAGCATGCGGAAAATGTCGGCTACCTCAAAGATATCCCCGCTGCCGAATACGACACGATCGGTGAACCGCTGAGTGAGATTGGCGAGAAACGGCCAGTGGGAAGGGCCGACGTACTTCTGCAGCACGGTCCGGCAGTGCACTGTCGCCCACGCGTATCCAAGTTCGTAGGCCCCATCAAAGATGCAATCGAAATTCCGGGCCATCTCCGGGCTCTCGTCCCAGCCCCGTCGGAGTTTCACGGTGCAGGGAATATGCGAGGGAACCGACGTTCGAACGGCCCGAAGAACCTCCAATGCTTCAGCGGGTGCTGTGAGAAAGTGGCCTCCTCGTTTCTTCCTGGCGATTTTTTTCACCGGACACGCCAGATTGACGTCGACGACATCGTGTCCAAGTTCGACGAGAATCTCTGCGGCACGGCCCATCTCGCTCGGGTCCGTACCCATGACCTGACCTGCGACGGGGTGATCTTCAAGGCCGGCAAGCCGATTCTCTGAGGGCTCACCGAGGCCACACTCTTCGCGGAGAATGTTCGGGTCCTCTCGCGTTCGCCCCTTGCCGCCACTGATCAGCGTCCGATCGAGGAGCGCTTCGGTGACCGCATAGGGGCATCCGTGCCTTCGAGCCACGAGACGCATGGCGGCATCAGAGTAACCCGCCAATCCTGCCTGAAAGAATGGCGCGTCGAACCCTGGCACTGCAGCCGGGATGCGAGGATCCACCTTCATCCGCGCAGCCCACTCTGCGAGGCGTGCCGGGCACTGAGCCGAAGGCCGGTCAGAGGATGGGGTGTGAGTGGACATCGCTCGCCCATTGTCGCCCCCGAGCGGCTTCGGGGCAATGCTCCACTACGCGAAGACTCGCGATACGATGCCCGGTAGATGCATCGATCGAAGTTCACATTGTCTACGCTGCTGCTTGTCGGTGGTCTCACTCCGGGATGCCACCACGCAGACTTCGACCCGTCGCTGGCGCACTCGGCATATCCAACGGAGCTGCACACGACCGATACGATTCCGGTTGAGGTGTTCCGGGACGGCACGGCCATATCAATCGTGAACGCCACTGCCTACGGCTGGGTGAATCCAACGATTTGGGTTAACCAGCGATTCAGCACGACAGTGCCGCGAATCAAAGCAGGTCAGACCTTGTCGATTCAACTCTCGGCCTTTCGGGACAATATCGGCGAGTCGTTTCCAGCAGGCGGCTTCCTTTCGACGCGGCAATCCATGCCCGTCACACTTGTTGAAGTGCAATCTGCGGCCGATCAACCCCTCGTGGGCCTTATCGCTGTTCGTCGTGAGAGTGACTGACGGCTACGAACGGCGCCACGTTTCAAAGGTCATGGCATACGCATGACGCGGATCGGCGTCGTGGTACTCTGATCCCACTTTCACCCATCTGTCATCAAGAGATGGAAACGTCGTATCACCGTCGACATGAGCATGGACGCGAGTGATGTGGATTTCGTCTGTGGCGGGTAACAGCATCCTGTAGATCTCACCACCACCAATCACCATGACGGTGTCATCATCGCCCGCATGGCGAAGCATCGACTCGGTGTCGGTTGCGGCGTGCCCGCCTTCGGTTGTGTAATTGGGATCGCGCGTCAGGATGATGTTGGTTCGTCCTGGAAGAGGTCGGCCGATCGATTCCCACGTTCGTCGCCCCATCACGATCGGATGCCCCATCGTTGTGTCTTTGAATCTGCGGAGATCATCTGGAAGGTGCCAAGGCATGTTTCCATCCGAGCCGATGACGCCGTTTTCGGCGGCCGCTACGAGCATCACGATGCGGTGGTTGCCCAGCACGTCAGACTGCAACGGGAGCTGAAATGCGTGGAAGGGGGTCGTAGTCCACAACCTCGATGTCATCCATTGTGAACGCGAAGAGGTCCTGGACATCCGGGTTGAGTTGCAACCTCGGCAGGGATCGGGGCGATCGAGACAGCTGCTCGTCGACCTGATCAAGGTGATTGCTGTAGATATGAGCATCGCCGAACGAGTGCACGAAGTCACCCGGTTGAAGCCCGGTGACCTGAGCCATCATGTGCGTCAGCAGGGCGTAGGACGCAATATTGAACGGGACACCCAGAAAGAGATCGGCGCTTCGCTGGTAGAGTTGGCACGAGAGCCTTCCATCTGCCACGTGAAACTGGAAGAGTGCGTGGCACGGCGCCAGAGCCATGTGCTCGATTTCGCTGACATTCCACGCCGAAACGATCAGCCGTCTGCTGCAGGGATCATTCTGAATGCCATTGAGCACATTTGTGATTTGGTCGTGCGTGCGACCATCGGCCCCTCGCCATGATCGCCACTGCGCGCCGTATACCGGGCCGAGATCACCTTGCTCATCAGCCCATTCGTCCCAGATGCTGACTCGGTGCTTGTGAAGCCATGAAACATTGGTGTCTCCCCGGAGAAACCACAGGAGTTCGGCGACAATTGATCGAATGTGGACCTTCTTCGTTGTAACGAGCGGGAACCCGTGAGCCAGATCAAAACGGAGCTGTCGCCCGAAAATCCCAAGCGTACCGGTCCCGGTGCGGTCGGCGCGCTCGCAACCATGTGTTCGGACGTCACGGAGCAGGTCGAGGTACTGCTGCATTGGTGAGAAGTCTAGCAGGCCGCTCACATGAGCCGATCGCAGAAAGACCGACCATCACCCGGTGGCCGCGACCAGTTGCTGTGTGACAGCATGGGCGGGACTGTCGAGGACGGAATCGGTTTCTCCGACTTCGACGATGCGCCCTGCATCCATGACGGCGATGCGATCACAGAGATAGCGGGCAACGGCCAGATCGTGAGTGATGAACAGCATGGCCAGCCCGTGCTCGGTGCGGAGGCGATCGAGCAGGTTGAGAATCCTGGCCTGAATGGACACGTCCAGCGAGGACGTTGGCTCGTCGCACACAAGCAGGCTGGGTTGGCAGGCAAGTGCCCGAGCGATGCAGATTCGTTGCCGCTGGCCACCGGAAAACTGATGCGGCCAGCGATCGGCTGCATCAGGCTGAAGACCGACGGTGCCCAGCAGCTCCTGAACCCGGTCATCGAGCTCCGACTTTGTGATTCGTTCATGTACCGTGATGGGCTCGGCAATGAGCTCGCCCACGCGCATTCTTCCATTCAGCGCACTGGCTGGATCCTGAAACACCATCTGCATGTGCCGGCGAAACCTCCGCAGGGTTTCGCCTTGCAGGGTTGCCAGATCAGTTTCATTGACTTTGACAACACCGCTTGTTGGCTGCACGAGGCGCAGTGCCGCTCGGGCGCAGGTTGTCTTGCCGCATCCGGAACTACCGACCAGTCCGACGGCCTCTCCCGGGTTCACGCGCAACGAAATCCCGTGCAGGATGCGCCGGCGTCGGCCAGTACGGGCCTCGGCCAGATCAACGACGAGGTCGCGGATATCAAGCGCCGCACTCACTCCGGCCTTTGCCCAAGTGTGACACGAAGTGTCTGCTTCGATCCTGAGATGTGATCGACGGCGGGTCGCCAAATCTCCACATCGACATCAGAGTCTGGACTCAGCGACGATGTGATGGAACGCAGTTGGTCAACCGAGTTGGTGTTGCGACCGGCAATAGAGAGAATGACATCTCCTCGAAGAAGGCCGGCGGTGTGAGCGGCCGACGATGGTGTGACTGCTCCGATGATGACCCCCTGCGTGGGGCCGTCCAGTAAGGCGAGCAGTCGATGGATCGGTTCCTGCACAGCCAACGTTTCGGGCGCGGGTGTCCCCGGCTGTACGGTGACGGATCGCTTCACGGGCATCTCCGGATCGCCGTCGAGAATATGTGATGTCAGAAGCACCGCATCCCCGCCGTGGCTGAACAGGTCGTGCAGCAGACCCTCGGTGGCTGGCTCATCGTCGCCAATGGCCCACACAATGTCCCCTTGGGAGCACCCCGCTGTTTGGAGGGGGGAGTGAGCATTCAGTTCGGACAGCAGTATCCCCCCCCGCCCGGCCCCTTGGCCGAGAAGGCGCATGATCGGCATGCTCCGATCAAGGACTGTGACACCAAGGAATCCACGAACAACGGCCCCATCTTCGATGAGTTGCGGAACAACTGTCTCGATCATTCCCAGTGGAACAGCCAGCGCGACTCCAGTGAATCGATCATCAATACGCCTTGTTCCTGCATCAGCGGCGATGGCAGTGCTCATTCCGATGACATGACCGAGGTGGTTGGTCACCGGTCCGCCACTGCTTCCCGGGTTAATGGGCGCATCGATTTGAATGAAGTTTCCGTACCCGAAACCGCCAGTGCTTCGCCCGAGCCCAGAGACGACGCCGCCGGTGACCGAAAACCTGAAGTCGAGCGGAGAACCGAAGGCAAACACCATGTCGCCTTGACCTGTAGCATCCGGATTGCCGCGTGTGGCGGCAATTGTTCGGTCTGGTGAGATTCGAAGAACGGCAATGTCGGTCATCGGATCGCCAGCCACGAGTTGTGCGCGGCGGACCGTTCCATCGTGAAGGTGCACATCGACATCATTGACGCCCTGCACGACATGCCACGCGGTCACAATGTGACCTTTGGCATCCCATAGCCATCCACTACCGGTCGTGTGTGTCGGGCCGTGGTGCCCTCGTTGCGTGCCGTCAATATGCACCACCGAGGGTTGGACAAAAGTAGCAATGTCACGTTGGGCGCGACTCAGGCTTGCGAGTATGGCTGCATCTCCGCCCGGCGCCTGCAGTCGCAGGGCTGCTTCGTGCACCCGCGTCTGTGTGCGTTGAAAGTCGAGTTCCCGCTGGCCCCACCGGACGACGATCACCACGACAACGGCACTTGCCAACAGGAGGAGGGTTGGAAGGAGCGTTCGTACGGGGTGATTACGCTGGCTCACGGCGTTGGTGCCGGTCCGTCAATCATGGTGTATGGGTGTTTGCCCAGGTTGCCGCTTGCGACTTTGGATTTCCATGATGCGGCTGCGGCGTGAACTTCCGCCGCAATGTCAGCAACAGGTCTGGCAAAGGCCGGCTGCCAATCGGTGAGTCCAAATATGTCCTGCGTGACGACGATCTGGCCGTGGCACGCGGGGCCAGCGCCACATCCAATGACGGGCACGCTGGTTCGTTCGACGATTTGCTCGGCGACTTCGGCAGGCGTTGCCTCGATCAACAGCATGCAGGCCCCGGCGTCTTCAAGGCGAATCGCGTCTTCAACAACCCGAGCCGCTTCAGCGATCGTTCGACCGGCGGCGCGATACCCGCCGTCATGCTTGGCTCGTTGTGGCCGCGAACCAACGTGCGCGCACACGGGAATCCCAGCTCGGTTCATCTGCGAGACGAGCCCGGTGAATGTTCCATCCACTTCGACCTTGACTGCGTCAGCGGTGCCATCTGTAAGGAAGCGGCCGGCGTTTCGAATGCCTTCAGATTCGTCGGCCTGGTACGACATGAATGGCATGTCGCCCATCACGAAGGTGTTCGGGGCGCCGCGTTTGACTGCTGCTGTCAGCGTGATCAAGAAGTCGAGTGGCGCATGAATCGTCCCGGGAAGCCCGAGCACCATTTCGGCTGCCGTGTCGCCAACGAGCAGCAGCGGGATGCCCGCCCGTTCCAGATGACGAGCTGTAGTCGCGTCGTAGGCGGTCAGGCATGCAAACCGCTCGCCATCGACAGTCATGTGCTGCAGGGTGCGAAGCGTGACGGGTTTGGGGTCGTGGTTCGCCATTCAGGGAGTATCGCTCGCAATGAGTCTTGGTTCAAGCAGGAGCCCATTCGGGGACTCCCTGATGCCTGCCGTGCCCGTCAGAATGGAACCTCGGCCGTTCGGGGGGCGGCAGGGTCGGGAAGGCCGCCTGCCGCGGCAAGCTGTTTTTCGGTGAGGAGACCTCGTACCGACTCAAGCCGCTTCAGTGCTGCCTCGCGGCGGGCGAACATCTGCTGCTGAATGTCCTGCCGAATGCGCTGGGCGGCAAAGAAGGCCTCCTGCTCGTTGGCGGGTGGATCTTCTTTGGCTTCGATGGCGGCAATGGCTTCTTCGGTTGCAGTCCACCACGCATCATCATGTTCGATCCGAGCCGCGGCTATCGTTGCACGTTGGTCATCAGTGAGCGAGTCGATCCTGAGCGCGCGATCGTAGATGTCCGCAAAGTGATCTGTGTTCGCAACATCGGGGTGCGCTTCAAGAAGCCACAGGCGATGAAACGTGGCCGGGCTGGCAATGACAGACTCGATGGTTCGTGCCGTGTCTTGGGTGAACACCGCGAGTTCGCCCCGTTTCTTGGCGAGGTCTGTTCGTACCTGCTGCACTTCCATCGCCGCATTCACGTCGATCGACATGCTGCCGCCTCCTTGGGCTTGCGACATCATTGACTGCATGGCTTGGTCCAACCTGAGTGTCTTATCCTGAATATCGGTCATGAGGGCGGTCGCGGGGCCATGCCACTTCGACAAGGCTTGCCTTGCTGCGGCGTACTCCGCGTCGTTGAGCGATGCCTGATCGACGAGGCCGAGCAAGTCGACACGTGCTCGATTGTCGGGAACACCGATGAGTTGCAGGCTGCGAGACATGCCACCCGCGTCCTGAAGCAGTTGTCTTGTGCGAGAGAGCCGCCAGGGTTCGATGGCGTCTGCATCACCGAGCTCGGCGACGCCCGCAAAGAACGCGTCATCGAGTTCATCCAGCCCCTCACGTGAAATGGGCGCCATCATGTCGATTGCGAATGCCATACGATCGGCATCGTTCATGTCGGCCATCGACTCTCTGAAAGCGTCCTTCTGAGCCTCTTTCTCGGCAGCGCGAACCGATTCCATTTCGGATCTGGCGGTGTCGTGCGCTTCAAAGAGCTTGCCGAGCGTTTGACTGCCAGATTCGGTCAGCGCCAGATCACGGGCCAGCCCGTCGATCAGGGATTGACTGATTGCAGGAAGCGCGTTGTGGCCAGCGAACAAATCTGCGTATCCCCCGTCAGACGATGTTTCCGATGCCACAACAACAGGCGCACCTTCATCCGAGTCGCCAGTGGACATGACCACTGTGGTGCTTGAGATGATTGTTTCTTGCGATTCGTTTGAGCCACCCTCGTTCTGCAGCTCGCGTGCCAACTCGCTCGGCACCAACGCCATAATGGCGTCAATGGACTCGTTCGCGCGACTGTTCCACGCCTCCAGAGCGTCCACGAAGTGGTCGGAGCCAGGAAGGTCGAATGTCACGTTGCCATCATCATCAACTTCGGTGGCGACATTCTGCTGCTCAGCGGTGTCTTTCCAGTAGGCCTCCAGGGCGTCGATGAGAAGGTCTGTTGCGTCATCGTTCCAGAACGCGACAATACGATCGATTTCAGTATGGACGTCCGGCGGGAGATCCATGCGCTTCGCGCGGCGGGCCATGGGGGTGACGCGATCAGAGAGTGCTGCTTCCGACGCAGATGCCCGAATGACCCTGATCCGCTGATCCGAGGGAAGCAGGGGCACCAGTGCTCGCAGGCCACTGGCAATGTGCCGCTGCAGACTCAACGTGGCTGGCTCAGTGAGTTCCTGGGCATTCCGCTGGCCGTCGCGAAAGAGATTGATGAGCCGTGACATCTCGGCGGGATCCGGTGGCACATCGCCATACTCCGCTTGCGCAGCATTTAGCTCGGCGAGCGTCTCGGAAAACTCGATGAGTGCTTTGGACCGGGCCGCCCCGAGCGTCTTGAGGCCGCTGGTGTATCGATCTTCCCAGGGGGTCAACATGGCTTCGATATCGGCCCGCTGGGCGTCGCTGAGCGACCGCCAATCGATGGCGAATCGTGGCTCGGCCTGTGGGAGCGAGGATCCCCCGATGATGTCCATCGCCCGGTGGCGAAGCCGCTCGCGGGTTCGGTGCTCGCGGATCCGTTCCAGAGGGGCCTGCTGGGTGTCGCCGAGCACCGCCGCAATTCGATCCATGAGTATCGCGTCCTGCTCGGCAATCAGCCTGCGAATCCTGTCGGTCTTGGCCAGCCCGCTGCGGGCCTTCTCGGGATCGGAGGCCGTGAGAGAGCCCATCCCATTGGTGTCGTCGAGAAAGGGGTCGATTTGCTCGGTTCGCACCTGTTTCATGCCCGCGAGGTACTGATTGTGTATCTGGGCGATGTCCTCCAGCTGCGCGGGAGATGGTGCAACCAAGTCGAGGCGATCACGCAGGACCTTCCAGCCCAGATCACCGACAAAGGGCCCGGACAGGATTTGAGCCTGAGCTCCGCATGTCCCGGCAAGCATGAGGCACGCTGCGATGAGTCGAGTCAGCATCGTGAAGAGTCCTTTCGAGGCGTTGAGCCGATTGACCAGATCCCATCTTGGTCACAAAGGGTTCACTTGTCCAGTACCCCTGCAAAACAAGCAGTTTCCGTCCCGATCGCTGGCACGGCGCATGGGGCTTGATTGGTATCCTCCCAGCCATGAGCAGACTCGCCAATCGCCCGTCGTCATTCATCGAAACACTCGCACAACGCATGGAGCCCACCAGCATGCCCGACGCTCACGCGGATACGTGGATTCGTGATGCCGCAAGCCAATTCGGCGATCGATACGGCATTCTCACTTTCGCCGGTGAGAATGTCCGCCGCCGGCTCTCGCCATCTGCACTCGAGCGCCTCGATCGGACTGTGACCCGCCGCGAACCGCTTGATCCTCGCGTTGCAGACGAGATTGCGACAGCCATGAAGGACTGGGCGATAGAGAACGGCTGCACCCATTACTGCCACTGGTTTCAGCCACTCACTGGTTCAACGGCCGAGAAGCATGACTCGTTCTTGAGCATCGACAGCAACGGTCAGCCGATTACTGAGTTCTCGGGCAACCAACTTATCCAGGCCGAACCGGATGCCAGCTCGTTTCCGAGCGGCGGCATTCGTGATACATGGGAAGCCCGCGGGTACACGGCGTGGGATCCGACCAGTCCGGCGTTCATTGTTCGAAACGGTGGCGAGCGGACGCTGTGCATTCCAACGTGCTTCGTGTCATGGACCGGCGAGTCGCTCGACCAGAAAACGCCGCTGCTTCGAAGCGATGAAGCACTCAGCAAGCAGGCCATGCGAGTGCTTCGCCTCTTTGGCAACGCAGACGGTGTGGATCATGTGACGACGACGCTTGGAATTGAGCAGGAGTATTTCCTCATTGACGAGGATCTTGCTGCGATGCGAGCGGACATCATTCTCTGTGGTCGCACGATCATGGGCGCCGATTCGCCGAAGGGTCACCAACTTGATGACCACTACTTTGGCGCGATTCCACGCGACGTGCAGGCCTATATGGCGGACGTCGAAGCGCGGCTCTTTGAACTTGGAATCCCGGCCAAGACGCGGCACAATGAAGTGGCGCCTCGACAGTTCGAGTTGGCACCATTGTTTGAGCGATCGAACGTGGCCAGCGATCACCAGATGCTCACGATGAGCGTGCTGCAGAAAGTGGCGCGCCAGCACGGCATGCGGTGCCTCATTCACGAGAAGCCGTTTCAAGGCATCAACGGAACCGGTAAGCACAACAACTGGGCGATGAGTACAAACACCGGGCACAACCTGCTCAGCCCGGGTAAGGCGGGGCAAAGCAATCTGCAGTTCCTGACCTTCGTGTGCGCGGTCGTGCGAGCACTTGATCTGCACGCGGACATTCTCCGCGCTTCGGTTGCAAATGCAGGCAACGACCATCGCCTTGGCGCGAATGAGGCGCCTCCAGCAATCTTGAGCATCTACACAGGCGAGGAACTTGGTCGAGTGCTTGAGAATCTCGCCACTGGCGAAACGTCCGATTTCCGGGCGGACTCGTCGATGGATCTTGGTACGGCTGCAGTTCCGACCTTGCAGAGACACTCAGGTGATCGCAATCGCACGAGCCCATTTGCGTTCATTGGAAATCGGTTTGAGTTTCGCGCGGTTGGCGGCACTGCGAGTGTCGCGTGGCCAAACGCAGTGCTCAACACAATCATCACCGAGTCACTGGACTGGATTGTGACCGAGATGGAGAAGCATATCGATGGCAATGGCTCTGTTGAAGCTGCAGCGATAGATGTGCTGGGTGGTGTCATGACGGATCACCATCGCGTGATCTTCAACGGCGATAATTACAGCGCAGCGTGGCATGAAGAGGCAGCCCGACGGGGACTTCCGATTCTTCGAGGTACGGCCGATGCGCTTCCGGCATTTCGAAAAGATTCGGTACGTGAGATGTTCCATACCTACGGGGTCATGAGTGCGACGGAAGTTGATGCTCGTGTTGATGTCCTGTTTGAAACCTATGTACACACCATGGGCATCGAGGCTCGGACGATGGTGCAGATGGCAGAGACCATGGTGCTTCCTGCAGCCACGCGCTACCAGACCGACCTCGCGACGGCGATCTCGGCCACCGAGGCGGCGGGCGTTGAATGCCCCGCGAGCGGCGGCCGTTTGCATGATCTCGTTGAGCATGTGACCGGACTTGAAGAGGCCATCAGCGCGATCAAAGAGGCCCTTGATCACACCGGCGACTCGTGTGACGTTCACGCAAGGGCGGTGCAGGATCGACTCATTCCTGCAATGGAGACGGCGAGGCGTCACTGTGATGCCATCGAGCGGACGGTGCCGGCCGATCTCTGGCCGATGCCGACGTATACGGATCTGCTGTTCGGCGGTGAGTGAGCGGGCCTGTCAGGCGTTCCCGGACTTGCCCTGAGCAGCGACAGCGGCTTCGGCGGCCGCGATGGCGTCGGTGTCACCGAGGTACCGACGGCCGAGCACGTTCATCGAGTCATCAAAGTCGTACACCATCGGAACGCCCGTTGGGATATTGAGTCCGGTGATGTCTTCATCTGAGATATTGTCGAGGTGCTTGACCAGTGCTCGGAGCGAGTTGCCGTGCGCAGCGATGATCAGACGCGCTCCAGCGGCCACTCGTGGCCGGATGATGTCGTTCCAGTATGGGATGACCCGATCGACGGTGTCCTTGAGGCATTCGCCAACCGGAAGCTGATCCGCGGGAACATCGGCATAGCGGGGGTCGTTGCCAGGGAACATTGGATCATCTTTCGCCACCGGAGGCGGTGGCGTGTCATAGGATCGTCGCCAGATGTGTACCTGGTCATCACCGTGCTTTGCCGCGGTGTCCGCCTTGCTCAGCCCCTGAAGGGCGCCGTAGTGGCGTTCATTGAGCTGCCATGCTTTGGTGGTCGGCACCCAGCACCGATCGAGCCCGTGCAGCACGAACCATAGTGTTCGGATGGCTCGGGTGAGCACGCTGGTGTAGGCAGCGTCGAAGGCGAATCCCTCATCGCGAAGGAGTTGGCCTGCCGTTGTGGCCTCTGCAATGCCGCGATCGGAGAGATCCGAGTCGAACCACCCGGTAAAGCGGTTCTCGAGATTCCACTGACTTTGGCCATGGCGAATGCATACGAGGGTTGGCATGAGCGGATCATAGTCGGCGCGAGCGCCTCGTTGCGAGGCTGTCAGGGGCACTCGCCCCAATGGCTCAGGATGGTCAGAAGATCCTCCACGTCGACCGAGCCGTCGCCGTTCAGATCGCCGGCCGCGGTTTCGTCACCCCAGAAGGTGAGGAATGCGACGATGTCGCTCCCGTCACGGTCGTCATCGAAGTCAAGGTCACCGGGGCACGCGCAGCGATCGAGGATCGAATCGGCGTTGCCGTCAGCTCCCGGCATGAGTATTTCGCAGAGGTCCGCTCGTCCGGTGGCGTCACAATCCTCAACGGGCACTACCCACGCAATGCGTTCGGTCGCGAGTGATCCGCCGTCCATGGCAACCATGCCTTGGTCGAGGGCGGCGACATATCGAGGGGGGCCAAGCGCTGCTTCACCCGGGGATATCTCGCCCTGGTAGTACCACGCCCCCGAACTGCGGTGCAGGTGGTGCGTTGAGAATTGAAACAACATCATATTCCAGACGACGACCACCATGTCATTGCCGTCGAGGGCAATGTCGTTGATCTGACTGCCTGGTTGCAGCCACGGGAGTGACCCGATGACTGATTCGGGATTCCACGCGGCACCGTTGTGCGTCCACACGCTCACGATGGCATCGGAGTAGGTGGAGCTCAGGTAGGCCCCGTGCTCTGCCGAGGCGATCGTGTCGCCGTCAACAGCAACATATTGCCCGTACCGGCCATCAACCTGACTCATGGTGAAGTATCCACCCGAGCTCCACGTCTCGCCGCTTCGTGTGTAGTGCCAGACCAGGCCGCAGTCGACATTGGCACCCACGTCAGCCGATGGGAGCCCTATGGCGAGCCGGTCGCCGTCAACCGCGACATGAACCCGGAACCCACTGTCGAGGGGGAGTCCTATGGTTTGGACTTTAGACCACGTGCCACCCCCGGGATCGTGTTCCAACATCTGCACTCGAGCGGCACCTGCGTCGGAGACTTCCGCTACGGCAATCCATGGATACGACATGGCCGCGGACTGCAGAGAGTATCCAGGAGAGGTTTCGTAGTCGGCGTCGAAGGCCCATGTGCCGCCATCGTGTTTGAACACGCGAACCAGTCCCTGATTGTGATCCGGAGCCGAGACCGCAAGCCAGCCGCTGGAGAGGGCGACGCCAGTGCCAAAACTCACATTGACAGCATCCCCTGAGAGGGTCTGCGTGAGCTGCCATGAACTTCCATTCCACTCGCGAATACGCACACTTCCGGTGTAGCTGTTGGCGCTGTAGTCCCCAATCACGAGTGTTCCATCCTCAAGATCGACGGCGCGTGCATAGCGCACACCGTCACCGCCTGAGGGATCCCAGTGGTCCGCGATCGGGCATGATTGCGAGTACCCCAGCGATGTCAGGGTTGTGAGAGCGAGTACTGCGGCGGATAATTGATTCAAGGGGGATCTCCACGATCGTTTCGTCAGCCAGAACCACTATTGAAATAGGTAGCCGCTCGTGTGGGTCTTTTTTGTGGAAACTCACCCGATGCTGACGGTTATAGGGGCGTGGTCGGAGATCGCCAAACCGGCTTCCCGGTGCACCTGGGGGGGGCCTGCCGCTTTGGCTGCTCGGTTGTTGCCCAGCAGGTAGTCGATCCGCCATCCGCGATCGAGCTGACGAGCCTGTCCTCGGTTTGACCACCACGTGTACGGTCCGTCGATGTCCCCCGCGTGCATCCTGACGAGATCGTGCCATCCAGTATCGATCAGGTCGTTCATCCACGCTCTCTCGTGCGGAAGAAACCCGCTGGTGTTCTGGTTGGACTTCCAGTGGAAGATGTCTCGCTCACTGCGGGCGATGTTGAGGTCGCCGCCGACAAGCACCGGGCGTTTTCGCCTTTTGAGTGCTGCCATCCAGGGCGCGTAGTCGGACATCCACGCGTTCTTTCGACGAGAGGCTTCTTCACTGGAGGATCCGCTGGGAAGGTATGTGCTGACGAGATCTACCCCATCGATGTCGACCCGGAGGACGCGACCTTCCGGGTCAGGTTCGCTATCAATGCCGGTGTGCAAAACATTGATTGGCAGCCTCGCGAACACGGCCGTTCCTGCATATCCGGGGCGCTCCGCCGGGTTCCACGCGGCGTGCCACGCCTGAAAGGGAAAGTTGGAGGAGTCGATCTGGTCCGGCCTGCACCGGATCTCCTGCAGCATGACGACATCGGGCGCGATCTCATCGATCCAGTCGCCGATGCCCTTGCGAATAGCGGCCCGTAGGCCGTTCACGTTCCATGTGAGGACTTTCATTGGTGCGGCAGATACTACAGATCTGCTGCTCTACACTGCGCGGCAGGAGGAACCTCATGCTTCACGTATCGCTGACCCTGACGCTGGTTGCCGCTCCCGTTCCGCCGGATGCGAAGATCGCGCCTCAGGTGACGATTGAGCACGGCGTGACTCGCGTGGATCCCTACGCCTGGATGCGTGATCGGGGGAACCCCGAGGTCATCGCACATCTCAACGCCGAAAATACCTACGCCGAGGCGATGACTGCTCATCTTGAACCGCTTCGCGAGCAACTCTACGAGGAGTTTCTTGGGAGGCTTGTTGAAGACGACGAGTCTGTCCCGTGGATTGGCCAGGACGGATGGACCTACTGGTCGGTCACCGAGAAAGGCAAGGATTATCCGGTTCTCATGCGGAAGAAGGATGGTGTCGAGCAGGCCGTTCTGGATGAGAACCAGCTTGCAGAGGGGCACGAATACCTCAGTGTCACAAACGTCGCTGTGAGCCCCAACGGGAGTCTCGTAGCGTGGCTTCAGGATACGTCCGGCGCAGAGCATGCCACGCTTGCGATCAAAAACATTGCTTCGGGCGCGCAGGTTGATCGGGTGATTGACGAGGTCGCCTCATTCGACCTGGCATGGCTGGATGACAAGACGCTGTTCTACACGAAGTATGACCATGCCAACCGGCCCGATCGGGTGTACCGGCACACCATTGGAACGGACACGTCCGAAGACGTGCTGGTTGTTGAGGAGCCTGACGAGCGGTTTTGGATCGGAGTGGAACGGCTTACCGACGGTTCTGGCGTTGTTGTTCCGATGGGCTCAAGCCTGACGAGCGAGGTTCGGTTTATCTCCTCTGCTGATCCCAACGGCATGCCTGTGACAGTCCTGCCTCGCGTGGAGGGCACTGAGTATGCCGTTGATCATCATGTCGATCGGTTTGTGGTTCGTATCAACGACGCTGGTGACAACTTTCGTCTTGTTGAGGTGACGGATGATGCTCTGGGAAGTGTTGGGCGCGAGCTTGTGCCGCACGATGCTGGTGTCTACCTGACAGGTGTGTCCGCGTTCAAAGACACCATTGTGCTGAGTGAACGGCGGGGTGGATATACCGCGCTGGAGTTCATGAACCCAGTGACGCTTGACCGCCGCCAATTGCTCCTGCCAGAGCAGGTGGCGACAGTGCATGTGTCGGGAGACAACGAAGTGTTTGACTCAGAGAGCGTGAGAGTCTCTTACATGTCTCCAGTAACACCGCCGCAGACCGTCGATGTGGGCATTGATGATCTGAAGTGGACTGTGCGAAAGCAGCGAGAAGTGCCGGGGTGGGATCCCTCCAGGTACGCGGTGACTCGTGTCATGATTCCAGCACGAGATGGCACGCTGGTGCCCGTATCGATCATGCATCTCAGCGACACGAAGCTGGACAACACCAGTCCAATGCTGCTGTATGGATATGGGTCGTATGGCTCGTCAATGGACCCGTACTTCTCGAGTACTCGGCCATCGCTCGTAGACCGAGGCGTTGTGTATGCGGTGGCGCATGTGCGCGGCGGTGGCGAGATGGGACGGTACTGGTACGACACCGGCAAGTTTCACGACAAGCCGAATACGTTTACCGACTTCATAGATGTGGCGGAGGGATTGATTGAACGTGGCTGGGCTGATCCTGATCGGATTGCGATTGAAGGCGGATCGGCAGGAGGGCTGCTTGTTGGCGCGGTACTCAACATGCGTCCCGACCTGTGGCGCGTGGCCAATGCAGCGGTTCCCTTTGTTGATGTTGTCAACACGATGCTCGATCCAACGATCCCACTGACCGTGGGTGAGTACGAGGAGTGGGGCAATCCTTCGGATCCCGCTTTCTACAAGACCATGTTGTCGTACTCGCCCTATGACAATGTGGGGCCGAAGCCATACCCTGCCACTCTTGTGACAGCCGGGCTCAACGACCCCCGCGTGCAGTACTGGGAGCCGACAAAGTGGGTCGCCGCACTCCGCGATTACACCACCGCGAGTCCAGCAACGTCGCCCATCATCCAACGCACCAATATGGGTGCTGGCCACGGCGGCGCCAGCGGTCGGTACGGTCGCTACCGCGAAATCGCTTGGGAAGACGCCTTTTTGCTGGATCAGCTGGGCATTCGATCATCGCTGCCAGTTCAGAACTGAGCAATCCACTTCGCTTATGGACCAGTTGCCCACCGTCCGGAGGACCGGCGATCGATCGTGCGAGCGAAGTCGTGTGGTTTGTAACAGTCTGTTGAGGCGCTGGGTGTTCCGTGTTGTGAAGTTGGTTGATCAGGAAACTTTTTCGGGAGATTTGCCGTGGGAATGAATTGGATGAAACGAGTACAGGGGCTTTTGTGCGCGATCCCATTGACTCTTGTTGGATGTGGTGGCGGCGACACTCCGGCGAGTTTGCCGGAAGCAGCGCGAGATTCAATCCGCGAGAGCAATCCGTCGCTGGTCTGGGCGGCACTTCCATCTACCTGGCAGCAGCAGTGTGATGACCTGCTGCGTGCATACGCCGATCTCCTTCCACCAGACGTCTATGACCAGTGCATGGCGACCCTCTCCAAGGCGGTGGCGGTTGCCAAGGAGAAACAGCAGTTCTTCCTTCAGTCGAAAGCGATTGAAGAAGTCGTGGAGAGCGGCGGTCCAGCGGCGCACGAACTGTTCACGACGGCTTTCCCAGCTTACATCTCCATGCTGGAGGCAGTGACTCAGAGCGATCTGAGATCCGTGGAGTCCCTGAAGCAGACAACTGTTGCGGCGTTGCTCCACCAGATCGGCCCGCGACTGTTTGATGCGACCATGGGAATCATTGACAGTGTGGCCCAGTTGCCAGGTTCGGATGGTCGCGAGGCGACGCAGGTGGTTGAGATTGTCGACATGCTCAAGAACGCAAGGGTCACTGTGGTGAGCGAGAGCGGGTCTGAGGCGGTTGTGTCGATTGAGGTTGCCGGGCTTCCTGGTGGTGGTGGAGTGGCAGAATTCCTCAATGCGATTCCGATGCAACAGGTCGAGGGGAAGTGGGTGCCGAAGGCATTTGCGATGGCTTGGCCAGCGATGATCGCTCAAGGGCGGTTCAGGCTTGGCGAATTGACTGCGGAGATCGGCCCTGCGAGTGAAGCTGGGCAGCAGATGCGAACGATGACCACAATGCTCCTCGCTGCGGTGAACACGGCCATAGACATGTTGGCGACTGTGACAACCCAAGCCGAGTTCGACCAAACCATCGCAGGGCTGCAAGCCATGCTTCCCTGAGTCCGCCGACCCAAGCAGCCGCACTGACCGCCGGTCACTTTATCTCCTGTGTTTGCAGGCACTTGCAAACTTGCCAAAAACACAAGTTGTGTTCTGGCAACAACTTAAAGTGACCGGCGGTCACTGGCCTCGTCTTTGGCGGTGTGACGGTCGCATGGCGTGCGTCATTCCAATTCGGGATGCCGTATCGGTGGCCCAGGCTCTATCTCCAAGCGGCTTGTTCTGTTGCATCGAGGCTGATACAGCTGCCATTGCCGCTGTGCACATGGGCGAGATTGGCGTCATCGCGATTCGCTTCAGGCGAGGGCGACGGCCAACGGAAGGGTCGACGAGCCTGCGAGCACTTCCCCATCTCCACTCGGCAGGGCTCTCGCACAGACCAGCCTTGACTGGGTTCCATTGAATGTAATGCAAGAGGCGTTCGAGATGCTCGCCCCCCTGTACTGGAACCGCCTTGTAGGCCCGCTGATACAGCGATCCCTGCCCAACGACGCCCCGTCGCTTCCGCCACCGCTTCGCATGCGTACCGCACAATAATCCAGCAAATTTCGCGAGGTCCCCGCCGCCTTCTGGCTCAACGTCCATGTGCCAGTGGGTTGGCATGAGGCACCACTCGAGAATCTCGATGTTGACGCGGCGGCGAGTCTCCTCCATCAGGTCAACGAACTCTGCATAGTCCTCATCAGTGACGAACAAGGGTTGTTTGTCGACGCGGCGATTGAAGAGATGGACATTCAGCCCGCCGAAGTTGGGTCGCTTTTGTGTCATCGGGGCAGGATGCCATGGGATCTGGCAGATTCCCAAATTGCTGCCAAAACGCAGTACTGACCGCCGGTTACTTTATAGTCAGTGGGGACAACAGGTTACGGAACCATCAAAGACGTAAGTCTTGTTCTCTCAACAAGATAAAGTGACCGGCGGTCAGTTCTTGGGTTGTTGGGGGGTTTGGCCAAAGCCAAACTTGTGGCGGATCGATTCGACGACGACGTAGAGGGTCGGGACGAGCAGCAAGGTGACAAAAGTCGCCACGAGGATGCCCCCGAAGACGGTTGTTCCGATTGACTGATTGCTCTTTGCGCCTGCTCCTGAGGCAAGGACGAGGGGAAGTACGCCGATGCCGAATGCCAGCGCGGTCATCAGAATTGGCCGCAATCGGAGCGTTGCGCCAGCAATGGCCGACTCCACGATACCGCCGCCAGCTTCGCGGTGGTCCTTTGCAAACTCGACAAGCAGAATCGAGTTCTTGGCAGCGAGGCCGATCAACATGACGAGGCCAATCTGGCCGTATACATCGAGCGCAAACCCGCGCGCCATCAAGAAGGCAAGTGCGCCCAGAATGCCTGGCGGTACTGCCATCAGGATCAGGATGGGCAAGGTCCAGCTTTCGTACTGGGCGGCGAGAAAGAGAAAGACAGCGATCAACGCGAGGGTGAACACGAGAGGCGCCAGATTGCCAGCTTTGATTTCCTGGTACGTCAGTCCCGACCACGCATAGTCAACACCGTCAGGAAGGACCTTGTCGCAAATCGCCTCCATGACCTTGATAGCGGTCCCACTGCTGTACCCCGCCGCCGCACTGCCGTTGATCGGGATGGAGTCATAGATGTTGTAGTGCGGGATGTTGTTGGCGCCGGTGATTCTGTCGACCGAGGCGAATGACTCCAGTGGCACCATGACGCCGTCCCGGGTCGGGATGCGCACATTCATGATGTCATCGGGTTCCATTCGGTACTCAGCCTCCGCCTGAATCATGACCTGATAGACGCGTCCAAACCTGTTGAAGTCATTGATGTAGTAGGAACCGAGTGCTGCCTGCAGAGCCGTGAATATCGATCCGACGTCGACGTTTGACGCCTCCGCTTTCTCGCGGTCGATGTCTAGCCAGAGTTCTGGAACGTCCTTTCTGAAAGTCGTGTAGACCTGCGAGAGATAGGGCTGATTGTTGGCGACATACAGCACCTTCTTTGCGGCATCGGTCAACGTGTCGAGACCGACGTTGTTGATGTCCTGCAACTGAAGACTGAACCCGCCAACTGTGCCGAGCCCTTGAATGGCCGGTGGATTCACAGCGAGGATGATGGCATCTGGTATCTCGACAAACCGTTCCTGCAGCTTGTGTTCAATGGCAGCTGCGCTCTGACCGGGGTCTGTTCGCTCATCCCACGGCGTGAGGATGGCGCACATAAAGCCCGCGTTGGTCTGGCTTGTACTTGAGATGAAGTCATAGCCAACGATCTCGACGACATCTTCGATCTCGGGGATTTCGTTACAGATGTCCATGATGCGGTCTTCGACTTGCCGCGTTCGATCAAGGGCAGAACCAGAGGGCAACTGCACTGCGATGAAGAGATATCCCTGATCCTCGTTTGGAACGAATGACGTCGATGTTGCCATGAGCAAGCCGAAAGTTCCTGCGAGAATGGCAGCAAGCGCGACGACGGCAAGCCAGGCGACACGGCTGAATCCCTTTACGATTCTTGCATACGTGTTGGTGCTCCACGTCATGGCGACGTTAAAGGGCGTAAACACAGTGTGCAGGAACTTGTTTTCCATCTTCTTCCGCAAGAACAACGCACACATGGCGGGTGTCATGGAGAGCGACACGATGGATGAAATGACAACCGAGAAAACGATCGTGAGAGCAAACTGATTGTAGAGCTGCCCGGTAATCCCGGGCATAACAGCAGCAGGCACAAAGACGGCTAAGAGCACGAGCGTCGTGGCGACGATTGGGCCGCGAACCTGTCGCATCGATTTCGAGACGATATCTGCGATCGGCGTGTCGGCATCCGCGTCCTCCATCTCCCGCTCAACATTCTCAACGACGACAATGGCATCATCGACAACCAGGCCGACGGCGAGAACTAGGCCAAGGAGCGTGAGCATGTTGATGCTGAAATCAAACGCAAGCATGCCGCCGAAGGCGCCAATAATGGAAATCGGGATGGCGATGACCGGGATGAGTGTTGCGCGAAATGACTGCAGGAAGATAAAGATGACCAGTACGACGAGCCCGACTGCCTCAAGAATGGTCCGCAGAAGATCTGTGATTGAAGCATTAATGAAGTCGGTGAAGTCGAAGGTCATTTTCCATGACACGCCTTCGGGGAAGTTCTTGGCGAGCCGCTCCATCGTGGCTTGAATGCCAGCGGAGACATCGAGCGCGTTCGCCTCATTGAGCTGGAAGATGCCGAGCTGCGCAGCAGGCTTCCCACTTTGGAGGCTATCGCTTGAATAGCTTGCGGCCCCCAATTCAATGCGCGCAACATCCTTGAGGTGGACGACCTGCCCAGGTTCAGCCTTCAGAATGATGTTGCCAAACTGCTCGGCTGTCACAAGCCGACCGAGCGTATTGATCTGGAGATTGAAGGCGGGTGATCCATCCAGCGGAGGCAAGCCGACCGAGCCTGCAGCGACTTGTTGGTTCTGATCCGAAATGGCCGTCACGATCTGCTCAGTGGAGATCTGGTAAGTGGCCATCAGGTCCAGGTCCATCCAGATGCGCATCGCGTACTGCCGCAATCCGAAGTTCGTGACCTGCCCGACGCCCGCGACTCGAGAAAGTGAATCGGTAACGTGAATATCGGCGTAGTTGCTGAGGTAGGCGCTGTCGAATCGTCCGTCGGGCGAGAGCAGCGAGACTACAGCAGTCATCTGAGTTGACTGTTTCGTTACCGTGACGCCAGAACGCTGCACTTCGCTCGGAAGCCGCGCCTCTGCCTGCTGCATGCGGTTCTGAACGTCGACAGCACCGATGTCCTGGTCGTACCCAACCTCGAATGTGACTTGGATCGACGAGACGCCGTCGTTCGTGCTTGATGAGGACATGTAGATCATGCCCTCGACACCATTGATCTGCTCTTCAATGAGTCGCGTGATGACGTTCGAAACTGTTTCTGCCGAGGCGCCTGTGTAATTCGAAGTCACCGACACCATGGGCGGCGCAACTTGCGGATACAACGAGATTGGCAGCACGCCCATCGACACCAGGCCGGTCAGCATGATGACAAGCGATATGACGGTGGCGAAGATTGGGCGCTTGATGAAGAAGTCGATCATTCGTCGGCCTTCTTCGTCTCATTATCCTTGAGCGATGGGGGAGGGGTACCTGGAGGCGATGGGGGCTTGGCTTCGGTGATGAGCGTCCCATTCACCCGCAGCTTGGACATGCCCTCCGTGACGATCCGATCTCCGGCCCGAAGTCCGGATTTGAGGACCGCCGTTCCATCCTGTTGGAAGTCGACGACGACCTTGGTCTCAGTGATTTTGGAATCAGAGCCCACGAGCCAGACATATTGTTCGGAGGCGACCTGAACGAGGGCGGTCGATGGAATTGTGATGACGTCACGCAGATTCTGCATCGACACCGTTGCCTCGCAGTATTGCCCTGGAAGCAGATCGTGCCCCTCATTGTCGACATCAGTCCACATGCGAATCAGGCTGGTGTTCGGATTCGCCGCGTTGTCGACGAAGGTGATGGTTCCTTCACGCTTCCACGCAGACTGCCGTGGAATGATGACTTCCGCGTGCAGTGGCTTGTTCTGCGTCCAGTTAGCGAGGTACTCAGGGAACTCATTGGCTGATGGTGCAAAGTTAATGCGAATAGGATCAACCATGATGAGTGTGCAGAGTGTTGCGTTCTCGGTCCCAGGCTGCAGAAGTGTTCCCGGGTCGACCGATGTCGCGCCGATGCGTCCCTTGATCGGAGCTCGTATCTCGGTGTAGGACAGATCAAGTTCTGCCTGGACCACCTGAGCTTCGGCAGATTGCACCTGCGCTTTCGCGACAGCGAGGTTGGCTTCGTACTGATCGAACTCCTCTTTGGAGATCGCTCCAGAGCCAACCAGCGGCGCATTTCGATCAATAACGATCTGCGCGAGGAGCGCCTGCGCTTCTGCTTCGGCAAGCGCCGCCTTGGCCGAGAGAAGGTTCGCCTCATAAGGCGCCTGCTGAATCACAAAGAGCAGCTCGCCTTTCTCGACGAGCGAGCCCTGACGAACGTGCCGTTCCTCAAGCCACCCTTCGACCCGCGCGATGATGTCGACTTGCCAGACAGGGGAGGCGATGGCTGGATAGGTTCGCTTGACCTCAAAGTCGCTGGACTTTGCTTTGGCGGTCGTGACGGGAATCGCCGGGGCCGCCGCAGGTGTCGTGGATGTGTCCTCACATCCGCAGGCAATCAGAGAAACCAGCACGCAGGAGAGATACCGATACATCATGAGGATGATTCCTTGGATTCGGAAGCCAGTGCTGGGAGCGCCCCGGATGTCCAGCCGCCGCCGAGCGAGCGATACAGCTCGATCATGGTCTCTGCGCACAGACCCTGGGATTGAGCCAGAGAGTCCTCTGCTTCCAGCAGGCTCTCCTGCACGGTGATGACTGTGAGGAAATCGGTCACCCCGTGTTCATACTGCTGGAGCGAGAGCTCATAAGCGACCCGCGCTTCGGCTGCGGCCTCTGCGAGCTTGTCTCGCTGCCTGGCGCTGAGCGTAAACCCAGCCAAGCTGCTCTCAACCTCACCGATTGCCTGAATGACAGTCTGCTCGTAGGTGAGGAGGGCTTGCCGAGTCAGCGCCTCCTGCTGATTGACGACCGATTGCAGTCTGCCGCCATTGAAGATGTCCCACGAAAGTGCTGGCCCAGCTGAGTAGGCGCGGCTTGCCCATTGAAAGAGATCGCTGAAGTTTGAGGCGCCGAATCCAAACTCGCCAGTGAGCGTGAGCTTTGGGTACAGGTTGGCGGTTGCCTGGCCGATACGAGCCGTTGCGGCGGCGAGTTCCCGCTCTGCAGCGCGGACATCGGGCCTGCGCCTGAGGAGATCGGCGGGAATGCCAACAGCCAGCGATGCGGGAACAACAGGGATCCCACCCAGTTCGGGGATTGCCTTGGCGAGTGGCCCAGGGGTGGTCCCAAGAAGCAAGGCGAGATTCGCAGTCTCACTTGCCATGGTCGATCCGAGTTCAGGAACCAACGCTTCGGTGGCTGCCAGCTGTGCTTTCGCCTGTGCGAGTTTGGACTCAGTTTCGGTTCCAGCATCCACCTGGCTTTGCACAAGCGAGACAAACCTCTTCTGGGATGCGATGTCCTTGTTGACTATTGCAAGTCTTGCTTGAAGCGTTCGAATGGCGATATACGACGACGCGACCTCGGCGCGAATCGTAACGATCGCATATCGCCAGTCTTCCACGGAAGCCTGGAGATCGCCGGTGGCCGCTTCGATGGCGCGGGAGATCCTCCCAAAGAGGTCGATCTCCCACGAGGCATCGAGGCCAACCTGCCATGAGCTGGTTGGTGTTCCGCCGAGCGAGAATCCTGTATCGGAAAAATCCTCACCCGGAACACGGTCTCTGCTGTACGAAGCCAACGCGCCGATATCCGGGTAGAGGTCAGCCGAGGCGATGCCGTACTGAGCGCGATACTGATCAATTCTCTCGACAGCGATTCGGAGATTGAAGTTGTCGAGTGTCGCCTGAGCCATCAAGGCGTCAAGTACCGGGTCATCAAACAATTCCCACCAAATGGCTGGCTCCTGCGGCGACGCATCCTCCGCGGAGTCAGTCCATGCATACCGATCGGGCAGCGGCATTTGCGGTGGCTCGTAGTTGGGGCCGACCTTGCATCCACCTGCTGCCAGCATGAGTATCGCGGCGCAGTGCCGTTTCAATTTCAATCGCATGTGCGGCATGAGAACAGAATCAGCGGCCCCGGACAACCGACACACGGGTATGAATTCAGTCGAGAATTGGTGTCAGGTCGGTTCCTGGCTCGACTTCGATTGTGTCTTTGCCGGATCTGAAGATCCTGGCCGACGCACCGATCAACTCAACTGATGAGTCTGAACATCGCAGGAACGAACCCTCTCGCAGGCCGATGACTGGAATGTCATTCATCTCGTGATATTCACGCAGCCGATCGTCTCGCGTCTCACCAAAGTGCTCCGCGAAGGTGCCGTCCTCAAGGCGTACCCACGTGGATCCGCTGAAGTAGTGAGCATTTACCTGGAAGTGCACAAGTCCGAGTGTTGCAAATGACTCGGGCCGCGAAATGGGCATGTCGTTGGTTGTCTGCATGGTTGGGCACGCGACATTGGTTCCGGCGCTGACGCCCATGTATGGGATGCCGCCATCGAGGACGCGGGCCCGAATAGCATTCATCGCGCCGGACCGCTGAAGTTCCCATGTCAGGCGAAACGTGTTGCCACCGCCGACCGAGATGGCCTCTGCGTTGTTGATGGCCTCAATCGGATCTTCAAACGTGTGAATACCGACGAGTTCGTAGCCGGCGTCGAGTCCGCGCTCGATCATGAGCGAGACGTATGCGCCGTGATCATCGAGTGCCCACGGGATGAACAGTATCTGCTTGACATCACCGAAGTGCCGCCGCATTTCATCGATGTACAGCGCCTTACGTTCATCGGTCCGTATACCGCCGCTACCAAGGAGTGCTCGCATGGCTACAGCCTACGAGATAGTTAGAAATCACGACGAGCCAGATGGCGATCCGCGAAGTACAGCATGATCAGCGACACGGCAATGAGCCCGCCGGCTGTCCACCACGGATAGTTGCCATTGTGAATGCCCATGAAAACGCGGACATCTATGAGCGCGAAGGGACTCCACTGGTTTATGCCCTCGACGAGGTACATCGCGAAGGAGACGAGCGCAAACCCCACAACCGCTGCTCCAGCCGTAAGTTGGTGAGCCGACCAGGCCGAGATCAGTGTTGTGAAGGACACCAGCGCCCAGAGAAAGATGCTCATAAAGAGCGAGGAAACCAACACTTCGCCCCAACCGATGTATTCGCCCACGCCCCTGCTGATCCAGACGGCGGAAATCGAACTGACAAAGACTGGGACAGCGATGAATGCGGTCAACATGAGATGCCTGACAAGCAGTACTCGACGCCGTGATACCGGTCTCGAGAAGAGAAACTCTGCCGTTCGCTGATCGGACTCGCGAGCGATGACGCCACTTCCAATAAACGCAATGGCGGCGACGCCAAAGAGGCTGCATCCCTTGAACCATTGCTGCACGGCGAGGTAAGGCCAATACCCAGCGTGTTCCATGGCCTTGAGAAGTTCCTGAATCGCGTCGAACGGAACGAGCTTGGCGATTGCGGGCATGTTGTCCCGGAATCGCGGCCAGTACAGGATGGCAGCAACCATTGCAGCTTCAAGGATGACGAAGTACCCGAGTGCAATCCACCAACTGGTCTTGAGAAACTGTCTCCAGAGACTCATGGGGTCGGCTCCGCGTACAGGGCGCCGAATACTTCGTCCAGAGAACCATCTCCCGTGCGAATGGATGCAATGGGAAGATGCGCGACGGCCGCCAATACTTCTTCAGGCGACCCTTCGTGAAGCAGAGTCCAGTTGGTGCCGCCGCCGGACCAGCGCCAGCCAGCATGGTGCGGGAGCGATTCCTCGGTCGCGGGGGATCTCAGCGTGATGTGAACGAGCCGCCCAGCTTCGGCCAGCAGCGTGCCGGTCGGTCCCTCCCGGAGAACCGATCCGTTTCGCAGGAAAATCACACGATCGCACAGCCGCTCAGTGCTGATCAAATCATGCGACGAACACAGAACGGCGCGACCCGAGTCTGCCGCGCTGCGCAGGAGCGACACGGCGATGCGCCGAGCGGCAGGATCAAATGCTTCCATGGGTTCATCCATGATGAGAAGGGGGGCGCCTGACGAAATCGCTTGCGCGAGAAGCACCTTGCGTTTCATGCCGTGGCTCAGTGCGCCAACGCGGCGGCGCTTTGGTACACCCAACTCATCGAGCAACGTCAGTCCAAGATTCTCGTCGGCATTGGGATGGAAGCCAATGGCGAATCTCAGCAGTTCGCCAGCGCGGAGGCGGTGATACAAAGCTGTTTCGCTTGGCGAGTATCCGATCTGACGGCGGGCAGCGAGCGAGTGCGAGATGGCGTCTACATTCCCGACTCTGATTGTGCCGCCGTCTGGATGCACGGCACCAATGACACACTTGAGCAGCGTTGTCTTTCCTGCGCCGTTTGGGCCGACAAGTCCGACAATCTCGCGCTGGCCGACGTCCAGAGATACGCCCCGGAGTACCTGCACCTGACCAAAGGACTTCTGAAGTGTGCGAATGGACAGCATCAGGCGGGCAGCGTAGCGTGGGCGGTGGCCTACAATCGAGTTGAATGCCCACACAGCTATTGACGGCGAGATGTTCCTGGTGCGGTACCGACCCGCAATATGTCGCCTATCACGATGAGGAATGGGGCGTGCCTGTCCGTTGCGACGAGGCACTTTTTGAGAAGTTGACGCTCGATACCTTTCAGTCCGGTCTGTCGTGGCTAGTCGTGCTTCGCAAGCGATCCGCCATGATCAAACGGCTGCAACTCCGTGAGCCAGCCAAGCTGGCTCGCTGGACGCCTGCCAGAGTCGAACGGGCGTTGCAGGACTCCGGAATCATTCGGAACCGCACCAAGGTTGAGGCTGCGGTCAACAACGCCAGGTTGTTTGTCGAGCTGCAAACTCGGGGGCAGTCATTGTCCGAGCTGCTGTGGTCGCACGTTGACGGCGAGACCATCGTGAATCACTGGAAGCGCGACGATCAGATTCCGGCGCGTACTCCACAAGGGGATGCCATGTCCAGGACGCTCAAGTCGCTGGGATTCAAGTGGACCGGCCCGACCGTCTGTTATGCCTTTATGCAGGCTGTTGGGATGGTGAATGACCACCTCGTGTCATGCCCGCGGCACGCCCAGTGCGGCAAATCACCCGTCGGGTCGATATGAGGTCTCATATGAAGTGCTTGTGTATTCCGTTGGTTCTGCTTGCCGCTGGCATCGAGGGCTGCGGTCTGTCGCTGTCGCAGAATTACACATGCACGCTGCCCGGTGGCGATGCGTCCGGGCGATTGGTGTTTGGGGTGCAGCGATCTGATGTGGCCAAGGTTGTCGTATTGAACACGACCGGCGTGTCATCGATCGATGTCTTCGACGCCGAAATGGAGCGATTCGACGGCTATCTGAACGACGGCCTCGTGCCGATCGGAAAGTCAGCATCACGGGACAAGGGGCAGGGAAAGAAGCAGGCGGCGGACCTCGCTGCGATTCACGGTGCCAGCCTCGTGGTAGTGGAGATCAGAGATCCACCGCCGTATGAGAAGACGATTGAGACACACGTACCGACACTGACAACCGAATCTGTTCGCGTTGATGGCACGACGGATTTCAAGGGCAACATCACCCGGATTGGCTGGGGGTCAGGTACAACCGACATTTGGGTGGACCCGTATTGTGTCGAATGCCGCTTGTGGGCCCAGCGGTCATGGCCGCCACTTTTCGGCGTGTATTTCAGGAACGAGCTGCGTGCCTTCCGTGGTTTCGAAGAAACTCCCTTCTGGCCAACGATGAAGTCAGCACACGACCGATGGCGACTTCGGCACCCCGGCGAGCCGCCGCCGCCCCAGGGTGCCGAAGTGGACCGAATCATTTCCGGCAGCGCTGCCGAACAGATTGGACTACGGTTCCAAGACATTCTGCTGACGATTGATGGGCAGGAGATTGCAGACGAGTCGGTAGCGCGATCTGCTATTGCTGCGGGTGCAGGCCACGAAGTTGAGATCGTTGTGATGCGCCGGTTCGGCCGCGCAGCAGACGACGAAGCTGCTGGCTGGACCGTGACGTCTCCAGAGAACCCGCTCTTTCAGGACGACACGCCATCGCCCTGGCGTCAATTGACCCGGCGAGTGATGTATCCCCATGGGACATCGTGATTTACGGCATTCGCAAGTTCTAAGCGCCTGTCGCGACAGCAGATAAATCACCCGTCGGGTCGATAAGAGGCCGTATGGGCTGGGCGATTGCGATTCATGGTGGTGCCGGGGCGATTTTGGAATCGTTGACGGAATCGCACCGCGCCGCGGTTGAGGAGGAGCTGCCAAAGCTCACCGAGATCGGCGCTGCCATGTTGCGAGCCGGGGCAGCTGCCCTTGATGTGGTCGAGCAGGCCACCGTGGCACTCGAGGAGTGTGAACTCTTTCAGGCGGGCCGCGGGTCAGTCCTCTCAGCCGCTGGTACACATGAGCTTGAGGCCTCAATCATGGACGGCACTACAGGGAGCGCTGGCGCAGCCTGTGGACTTCGCACAGTCAGAAACCCGGTGCGTCTTGCCCGCCAAGTGCTGGAGCGGACGTCGCACGTTTTCATCGGTGGCCGCGGCGCCGAAGATCTCGCCAAGGCGTGGGATCTCGATCGCGTCCCCAATGAGTGGTTTACGACCGAGCGGCGGCTCAACGAGCTTCGCCGCTATCTGGCGATGCCCGAGGACGCTCGACCGCACCCGGAGACGGTGGGGGCAGTCGCGTGTGATGCGCAGGGACGGGTCGCCGCTGCCACATCGACGGGTGGCACGACCGGCAAACTCCCCGGGCGCATCGGAGATGCGCCGCTTATCAATGCGGGAACTTGGGCTGACGAACGCCTGGCAGTTTCATGTACTGGCATCGGCGAGAATTTCATACGTGCTGGAGTCGCCCGGATGGTCGGCGCCCGCGTGGAGCTACTTGGCGAGTCTATTGAACACGCTGCTGTGGCATGTATGAAAACGATGCCAGCGGAGTCAGGGGGTCTGATCGCTGTTGATTGCAGCGGCAACATTGCCCTGCCCTTCACATCACAAGGCATGTATCGTGGATGGAACACACAATCGGGCGCCTGCGGAATTGGCATCGGCCCAGCTTGATCTTGTTGGGTGATTCACGCGTATCATGCGTGGCATACTCTGCAGAGCAAGGTGCGGCAGGTGAAAGGAATGAGCGTGCATCAACCGGGAAAAGAAATCAGTAAACGGGGCTCGCAAACGCGTCAGCGACTCATTGATTCGATGCTTGGCCTTGTCAACGAAGGCGGCATGCCGGTCGCCGCGAGCGTTCGTTCGATTGCTCGCCGCGCGGGTGTTACGGAAGCGGTGCTGTATCGCTACTTTCCGAACAAAGATGCGATGTTCAGAGAAGTGTGGGAGTCTACTCTTGCGCCAATGGTCGATGAGAAGCGGCAGCTTCTAGATCAGGCCAGCTGCGATCCGCGACACGTGCTGCGCGACTGGATTCGCATCACCTATGAGCACTTTGACCGCGACCCCGCCGCATTTCATTACGTGTTCCTGAGTGAAGGAACCGCTGTGTGGCGGGAAGACCCATCCTATGGTGTGCAGGGAGACCTCTTCAGCGAATGGCTCGAGCGAAGCATTGAAAGAGACAGCTTGGGCCCGCTGCAATGTGTCCGAGCTCGCGACTACTTCGTGGCGATACTTCTTTCGGTACCGCGCCGCATTCGGTCGGACGATCTGAAAGGGCCCGCAGCGGCATTCGTCGACGAAACACTCCATGCGGCGTGCCGCCTGCTGGGACTGTGACTACCGCGCAGGGCGATTCACGCAGCGCAGGGTCTCAGTAGTGGCTGATACAATGCGGGGTCAGCCAGTTGGTTCGATGACCCACATGCATTTTTCCGCCGATACCGATACGCCAGACACGACCCCTGAGGTGTCACCGCCGAATCCAGGAGTCTATAGAGGACGTGATCTGGCGTGGCTCGACTTCAATGAGCGAGTTCTTGCACAGTCGGAAGATGAGTCTCTTCCACTGTTCGATCGGCTTCGATTCCTGGGCATTTGTGAGAGCAACCTGGATGAGTTTTTTATGAAGCGGATCGCGCTGCTGCGGCGGCGAATTGATCTTGGCTTGGAGAAAGCCACTCATGATGGACTGTCGGTCCGGCAGCAACTCGCCGAAACACGTTCACAGGTCAAGGGTCTGCTGGCACGGCAAACCGCGTTGTGGGAGCAGCAACTGCGTCCGAGCCTGGTGAGCGAGGGCCTCCGCATTACGGCAATCGAAGATCTTCCTCCGCGATATCAGGCCCGAGTGGATGAGTGGTTTCATCGTCATGTGTTTCCAATCCTGACGCCGCTCGCGGTGGATCCTGGTCACCCGTTTCCGTTTATCTCGAATCTCTCTCGGAACTTTGGCCTGCTTCTGGCTGATCCTGAAGAGCCGCAGCCACGGTTTGCCCGGGTGAAGATTCCCGACGCGATTCCATCGTGGGTGCGAGTTCCTGTGCATGGGCCAGTTGGTCCGATTCAAGGAAGCACGCCGTGCCGGATCATTCGAGTTGCGGACATCGTTCGCCGCAACCTGGAGTCGATCTTTCCGGGACTGCGCATCCTTGAGGTCCTTGAGTTTCGTGTGACGCGTGGCGTCGGCCTTGAGGACGATGATGACGACGTACAGGATCTCGCTGAGTGGGTTCGCGCATCCCTTCGCCATCGCCGATTCGCCGAAGCTGTTCGACTTGAGGTTGCTGCCGATTCGTCCACCGAGTTGACACAACTTCTCCTGGAGGAGTTGGATCTCGAACCCGAGTCGTTGTATGTGCGGGGTACCCCGCTGTCATGGATCGGCCTCAAAGACTTTGCGGCAGCTGATCGTCCGGATCTGACAGCGAAGAAGTGGCAGCCAATTGTGCCGGTTCGACTGGCAGATCAGGATGAACCGATCTTTCGAGCAATTCGCAGCGGCGACATTCTGGTCAACCACCCGTACGACTCGTTTCACGCCTCAGTCGAGCGGTTCATTGCGGAGGCAGCCGACGATCCATCGGTCGTAGCCATCAAACAGTGCCTCTATCGAACCGAGCCCGACTCGCCATTTATCCATAGTCTCCTTCGCGCTGCTGAGGCGGGCAAGCAGGTGACATGCCTTGTCGAGTTACGAGCTCGCTTTGACGAAGATCGCAATCTGCAATTGACGCGGACACTTGAGCGTCACGGAGTTCACGTTGCGTATGGCGTCGTGGGTCTGAAGACGCATGCCAAGTGTTCCCTCGTCATTCGGCAGGAGGGCGGCGGGTATCGCGCGTACGCCCATGTTGGAACGGGGAACTACCACTCCGTTACGGCCAACCTGTACTCCGACTGTGGGCTGTTGACGTGTAACGAGGAAATCACGGAAGACGTGATTCAGGTATTCAACTTTCTGACGGGGCGGTCACGCCACCGGGACTACAAGAAGCTCCTCGTCGCACCGGTCACCATGCGCGATGGATTTGTCGAGCGGATCAATCGAGAAATTGAGCATGCCAAAGCGGGTCAGCCGTCAAGAATGGTTGCGAAGATGAATCAGCTCGAAGACCCGATGATGATGCAGGCAATCGTGAATGCGTCGCAGGCTGGAGTCCAATGTGACCTGTTGGTGCGGGGCTTTTGTTGTCTGAAGGCCGGTGTTCCCGGTGTCACCGACAACGTGCGAATCATCTCGGTGATCGGTGAGTTTCTGGAGCACGCGAGAATCTTCTACTTTGCGGATGGCCAGGAGGATCCAATGCAAGGCGAGTGGTTCATCGGGTCAGCCGATTGGATGAATCGCAACCTATCTCAGCGTGTTGAGGTTGCGGTTCCGATCGAGGATCTGGCCGCACGGAAACGATTGTGCCGAATCCTCGACGTGCAGATTCGGGACCGCCACGACGCATGGGTCATGAATCACGACGGAGGGTGGGATCTCCGTGAGGTGGATGCAGATGCCGCCGATGGCTCACCAGAGCGGCTGGGAACCTTTGCCACCCTGCGACGGGATGCCATGCGGGCGGCTCTCGATGCCATGCAGGACTCCAAGGCGAGGTCATCGGTTTTGCGGCAACTTTCCGAACGACCAAGTGAGCCAGCGCCACCAGTTGGTTTGGGCGGCGTTGAACGAATGGCCGGAATGGCTCTGCTTGAGGGACCATGGCGAACCGCCTCCGAGATCGGCCGTCGCTTGCACATTTCTCCATCGTTGACCGCTGCGACCGGATCCAAGTTGGCGAAGAATGGATTCATCTCGATTCGCAAACTTGGCCGGCACACCGTGTGGTCGGTGACTCCACTTCTCTCAGACGCGCTCGGCGGCCCCTTGTCGTTGCTGCGTCCGGACGACTGGGAGGTCGATTGGCTCTCGCGCCGAATTGCGAGAGCACTCCGAATAGAGGGTTGGCGGATGATCTCCAAAGGCGCAACAGCCTTGGTGTTGGCGGCAGAGTCTCCAGAGGGGGAGCGGCACGGATGGTGCATCAAGTCAGATCGGCGCGGCGCGGCCCAAATGCTGCATGAGGCTATGACTGACGAATTGTCCATGATCCACGCGGTGGGCATCGACGCAGATGTTGTGAAAGTGCTGCGTCAGGCGCGGCGATCGATGTTGCCATCAGAGCGCAGTCGCCTGAAGGTGTTGACGCTGGGGACGGTGTTGCAACGGACGTCAATCGAGGGTGATCCCAATGAGTAAAACGCTCCTCTTGATGCGGCATGCCAAACCGGTACAGAGCGGCGGGTTTGCAGATCACGACCGACCGCTCAATCCGCGAGGCGAGGCGGCTGCGCCCCGGATGGGACGCTGGCTGGTTGCCCAGCGGGAACAGCCCGATGCAATCATTGCTTCAACGGCGACCCGCGCCCGCTGTACCGCGGAGTTGGTGTCTGCGGAACTGAATCACACGCCGAATGTGAAGACTTTCGATTCGCTCTACCTGCCTTCGGTAGAGCAGATCATCGATGTCGCGGCCTGCCAGGGCGGTGACGCGGGGCGGCTGTTGCTGGTGTGCCACAATCCGGGTGTGTCGCAGGCTGTGCATGCGCTTGCTGGCGAGGTCGAGGCCTTTCCGACGGCAACGATCGCCGTGATTGATTTCCAGATTGATGCGTGGTCAGATCTTCTTGCCTCGCCAACGGGCATGCTTCGGCACCTATGGCGAGCACGGGAGATTCCCGCCGAGTGATGGCGGCGGTCGGCGTGTTACCGGCTCTGCTTGTAGTACTCGAGATACCAATAAACGAAATTGGAGACGCCGTCTTCAATTGAAGTGCTTGGTCTGTAGCCCAGGTCGTGCTCCAGATCGGTCGTGTCAGCCCATGTCGCCAAGACGTCACCTGGTTGCATTGGCAGCATGTTCTTCTCGGCGGTGCGGCCAAGCTTCTCCTCAAGCACTTCAATGAAGCGCATCAACTTGACCGGTGATCCATTTCCGATGTTGTAAACCTTCCATGGAACATTGCTGATGCATGGATCGGGCGAACCAGTGTCGTAGGCGGAGTCGGCAGACGGGATGCGGTCGGTAGCGCGGATAACGCCTTCGACAATGTCATCGATGTATGTGAAGTCTCGCTCGTGATTGCCGTGGTTGTAAATGTCGATGGGGCGACCTTCGAGGATGGCTTTGGTGAACTTGAAGAGAGCCATGTCTGGGCGCCCCATGGGTCCATAGACAGTGAAGAATCGCAGCCCGGTACACGGCAACCCAAACAGACTGGAATACGAGTGCGCCATCAGTTCATTGGCCCGCTTTGATGCCGCATAGAAGGTCATGGGGTGGTCACCACCCTGGTGCGGCGAAAACGGCATTCCCGTGTCGCTTCCGAAGACCGACGATGTTGAGGCGTACACGAGGTGATCGATCTCGTGGTGCCGGCACCCCTCAAGCACGTTGAGTGTTCCAACCAGATTGGATTGGCAATACGTATGTGGATCTTCAATCGAATACCGCACCCCAGCCTGAGCACCGAGGTGAATCACTCGGTCAATCTCATGGTCAGCGAAGAGACGATCCATTGCGATGCGATCAGCCAGATCCGCTTTGATGAACGTGAATTGATCGTTCTGGGCGTGTTGCCCGATGAAGTCCAACCGCGCTTGCTTGAGTGCGGGGTCGTAATAGGCGTTCAGATTGTCCAAGCCGATCACAGTGTCACCTCGGTCAAGGAGGCGAAGGGCTGTGAAGGAACCAATGAATCCGGCCGCGCCGGTGACGAGGACATGCATGGTGGTCTCCAGTTACGGATCCTAGCAGGCCGCTCAACCTCAGCCGAGCGGTCTGCCTGGTTCCTGGTCGGTCCAGCGTAGGGGCTTCCTCCTGCTAGCATCGCCTCCTGTGAGGGTCGCTTTCCTGACAGGCTCGTTGCGGACTGGCGGAGCCGAGCGAATGCACGCGCTCCTGGCTCGCACATTGCTCGAGCGCGGTCACGACCCGCTGTTCTGGACGATCGACGCCGCAGGGGATACGCCCAGGAATCTTGAGATCTTGAGCGGCGTGCCCCGCACCTCGATTCTTCAGCGAAGACTTCCTGGCCCAGCGAGGCTTGTTCAATTACTGCAAGCCTGGCGACCGCTTCGCCGAATGATCAACGAAGCACGGCCGGATGTGCTGTACGCGTCGCTTGATTGGGCGAACTGGTTGGCCTTGCGGGCGACGCGTGGGACAAAGGTGCCGGTTGTCATAGGTATCCCCGGGGGAAAGGGGGCCATCGAGTGGAAACGCCGCATACCCGACCGGCTGCTGGCTGGAGAATCAATTGCAGCGATGTCCGCGTATTCTCAGGATGGCGTCGACTCAATGCGAAGCAAAGGCATTCGTGCCGCTGTCGAGCGGATCATTGCGCCCGGCGTAGATTGTGAACGATTCAAGGAGTGCCACGAGCAGGCACTTCATATTCGCCGTGCGCTCACAGTCTCAACCAGCACTCCCTTGATAGGTCACATTGGGAGGCTGCATCCGGTCAAGGATCACCCATTGCTGCTTCGGGGGTTTGCGCTCTTGTCGGGACGGCCGCATCTGCTGTGCGTGGGAGCTGGCGAACCTCGATATGCACGGAGACTCCGTCAACTGGCGGCCGAGCTTGGAGTGGCCGATCGTGTGCATTGGTGGGCACATCGCGACGACATGCCTGCCGTTCACTCGGCCATCGATGTTCTTGCGATCCCAAGCATCTCGGAGGGTGGCCCGCTTGTGGTTGCGGAGTCGATGTCGTGCGGCACGCCTTGCGTTTCCTCGAGGGTCGGTGCGGCACCCGAGTTTATTGGCGATCTTGGCGTGGTGCTCCGCCAGCGATCAGCCCGGTCGCTTGCTTCTGCCATGCAGAGCCTGTTGGAGTCACCTCCCTTGCCATCTGCATGCCGCCAGCGAATTCTCGACCAGTTCACTCTTGGCTGCATGTCCACGGCGAGCATGGAACTCTTCGAACAGATTGTGTGACAGGCGGTATGCTCACCCGATCATGACTCGAGTCTTGCATGTCATCACTGAGCTGCGCAGGGGCGGGGCGGAGCTGTCCCTGTGCGGTCTGCTTGAGGAGCATGACGCCGATGCCTTTGAGCACCGTGTCATCGCACTTGGTGAGGATGGTCCGGTGGGTGACCAGATACGCGGGCTCGGCATTGATGTCTCAGCTCTGGGTGTTGGAGTACCGCACCAGGGGTTGCGAGGGGTTCTGCGGCTTCGGCGAGTCATCCGCCATTGGAAGCCAGACGTTGTTCAGGGCTGGATGTACCACGGCAATCTTGCTGCTCGGCTCGCGCTGCTTGGCATGAAAGACGCACCACCACTTGTCTGGAATGTGCGGCATTCCCTGTCTGATATCAGTCGTGAAAAATGGATGACCAGACGCGTCATTCGTGTTGGCGCAAGGCTCTCGGGCGGCGTCGCAACCACAATCTGGAATTCGACCCCCAGCCGGATGCAGCACGAAGCGATTGGATACTGCGCGCAGCGGCACCTTGTCATTCACAACGGTATTGATACTGCACGTGTTCGGTCTGGTCAGGATGCAAGGAAGCTCGCCCGTGACTCATGGGGGATTCCCGAAGATGCCCTGCTTGTTGGATCAGTTGCAAGGTTTCATCCAATGAAGGGCCACCGTGTGTTGGCCGAAGCGGTGGGGTCGCTCAGCGAGAATGGAATGAACGTCTATCTGGCGATGGCCGGTCGTGGGTGTGAGCCCGGCGGTCCTGCCGAATCGGCGATTCGGGACATACCGGGTGTCGCAGACAGGGTGCGGTTTGTGGGTGAACTGGAAGATCCACAGGCGTCCTATCCGGGGTTCGATGTGTTTGTCACGCCGTCAGGTTGGGGCGAGTCGTTCCCCAATGCCCTCGTTGAAGCGATGGCAAGTGGCGTGCCGTGCATTGCGACGCGCCTTGGCGCAGCTCCTGAGATAGTCGATGACGACAGATTCATTGTGCCAGCCGGAGATGTTGGGGCACTGGCACCGGCGATCGAGTGTGCGTTTTCACTCTCAAAGTCCCAGCGAGACGAGCTGGTGACGCGAGGTCAGAATCGGGTGTTGCAGGAGTACTGCCGTAAGGGATGCGCCGAACACTATGAACAAGTGTGGGCCAATCCGAGAGCAATTCGCCCATGAGCCGGGTTGTCTTATTGTCTGGATTCGCCCCGGGCCTTCTCTATTTCCGTCTCCCGCTGCTCCGTGGTCTGGTTGCAGCCGGTCATGAAGTGATCGCGGCGGCCCCTGATGAAGATGCGCGAGTGGCACCAGCGCTGGACACGATCGGTGTTGGATGGCATCCCATCGAGTTCGAGCGAAATCGCGTTCGGCCGATTCGAGATCTGCGATTCCTTCGAGACATTCGCCAATTGCTCCGTAGGACTCGCCCAAATCGACTGTTGTGCGCCATGTTGAAGCCGAACATTTATGGAGGCTGGGCGGCGAAATCGGAGCGTATTCCATCAGCCGCCATGGTGACCGGTCTGGGTACGGTGTTCATGAACCCGGGTTGGCGGCGGGTTGTCGCAGCGCGGATGTTGCGACGTGCATGCAGACATCACGACACCGTCTTCGTTCAGAATCCCGAAGATCGAAAGGATCTGGTGGACGGCGGAGTTGTTGAGGATCCGTCGAAGATCGTGCAGACGGCAGGAGAGGGGATTGACTTGAGAGCCTTTCCGGTGGCGCCACTTCCAAGTCGCCCTGTGTTTCTCATGCTCTCGCGTCTCCTGGAGGCCAAGGGGGTGCGAGAGTATCTTGCTGCAGCGGGGAAGCTGCGTCAGAAGTTTCCCGATGCAATCGTGCAATTGGCCGGCGTCGAAGATCCCGCAAGTGGCGGGGTTCCCATTGCAGAGGTGCGGGCTGCGGAGGATCGCGGCGACGTTGAGTACCTTGGATTCGTCGAGGATGTGCAATCCGCCATTGCAGCGTGCAGCGTATGTGTGCTTCCGAGCTGGTATGAGGGAACGCCACACAGTCTGCTGGAGGGGATGGCCATGGGCCGCCCAGTCGTCACCACGGATGTGCGTGGGTGCCGCGAGACTGTCAGAGATCACCAGACGGGATACCTCGTGCCTGTGCGCAACCCTGACGCACTTGAAGCAGCGATGGGCAAACTTGCGGGTGATGCGGCGCTTCGCTCAACAATGGGAGCCGCCGGCCGGAGACTCGCCGAAGAGCGCTTCTCCGCCGAGGTCGTGGTGCGCGACATGCTCAGTGCTCTTCAGCTGTGAGTGTGCTGTGCGCGTTCTGCTGAGCACGATAAGACTCAACAGCCTGTGTGAGAATGCAAAGGGCAGCATCCACGTTGTTTGCCTCGCACGCGGCCTCCAACCCATCGAGCCAGCCGTCAATCTGATGGCGTGGTGGCGTCGATTCAATCGTCCGCGTAATGCGTGGATGGATTGTGGCGGCGGTGCGACCGTCCAGGCAAAGTTCCTCGTGCAGTTTCTCTCCCGGACGTAGTCCTACATACACGATTTCACTTGAATCGCTGCCCGCTCCCTCTTCGCGGCACAGCGTCATCATTCGCCTCGCCAGGTCATCGATTTTGACCGGCTCCCCCATGTCAAGGACAAATGTTTCGCCGCCACGGGCCATGGCGCCAGCCTGGATAACCAATTGGGCAGCTTCTTCGGCAGTCATGAAGTAGCGCGTGACATCAGCGTGCGTGACCGTCAATGGTGCGCCTGAGCATATCTGCTCGCGAAAGATCGGAACAACGCTTCCGCTCGATCCGAGTACGTTGCCAAACCGTACGATTGAGAAGGTGGTGTCGTGCGCTTTGCGTCGATCAGCGGCGATTGACTGGATCGCCAGTTCGGCCATACGTTTTGAGGCGCCCATCACACCAGCGGGTCGAACCGCCTTGTCGGTGGAGATGAATACGAAAGCGGGCACTTGGGCATCGGCGGCTGCCTGCGCGACGGATCGGGTGCAGAGCGTGTTATTGATGAGTCCCTCGATTGGCGAGGCTTCAACAAGTGGCACATGCTTGTCGGCGGCCGCGTGGTACACAATGTCTATCTGACACGATGTGAAGGTCTGTTCGAGTACCGACCGATCACCTGCCGATCCGGTGATCGTACGAATCTCGGTTGACCGATCTGGTTGTGCGCTGAGCTCTCGGGCCAACTCATCGAGCGACCGCTGGCAGCGATCCAGCAGGATCAAACGCCTTGGCTCATGGATGAGCACCTGCCGACACAGTTCTTGTCCGATCGATCCACCAGCCCCGGTAATAAGAATGGTGCGATCCGAAGTGTTCTGCTTGAGCAAGTCCTCGATCGGTGGGATCGGTTCACGCTCAATCAGTTGGTCCATCCACGCTGGCTCCTGCGACCAATGGGTCGGCTCGGGGTGGCTGGCCTCTTTCATGATGAGGGCACCAATGCATCAGCGGTTGCAGTCGTGAGTGCTTCTGCGATGCCCTCGGCGTATAGACGCATGGTTTGTTCATCGATCGTGGGATGCGTGAGAAACGCAATAGAGGAGTCGCCAAGCGTCTTGGCGGTTGGCACCTTGGTCGTTTGGACATCCAGTGATTGAAAGAATGGTTCACGCTGAATATCGGGGCACGAACCCGAGTTGGCCGGCCATCCTTGTTGAGTGATCGCGTCAATGAGTTGACTGCGGCGCGATGCGACGTCGCGGCATTCTCCTCGCAGGTACGCCGTGTATCGATAGCCCGCGTGGCCACTCGGCGGCTCCGGGGCCCGCACGCAGTCAATTGAGTCGAGTGCGCTGTGAAGTATCGCCATATTGCGGCGTCGGATGGCGATCCAATCATCGAGATTCTGCAATTGGCAGCGTCCGATCACGGCCTGCATCTCCGACATCCGAAGATTCGTACCTTCATGCTTGACCAGCCACTGAAAGTCGGCTTCCGGAGTACTTTGCATGGTGGCGTCGAAGTCCTTTCCGTGCTCCCCGAACGACCACGCACGCTTCCATATGTCAGGGTCGCTTGCCGCGAACATTCCCCCTTCGCCGCCGGTTGTCAGAATCTTATCGTTGCAGAATGACCAGGCGGCGGCATGTCCAAATGTGCCAACATGGCGACCATCAATTGAGGCGCCGTGAGCCTGTGCGCAGTCTTCAATAATGAGGATGTCGTGCCGGTGTGCCCACTCCATGATGGCGGGCATATCGCAGGGCCACCCACCGAGGTGCACGACGATGGCGGCTCGGGTGCGTGGAGTGCGCGCCGACTCCAATGTCTCGACCGTCACACATCCGCTCACCGAATCGACATCGGCGAACACCGGCACACCTTGTGCGCGAACGATGCACATGGCGGTTGCGGCGAAACTTCGTGCGGGGCACAGGACATCGCAACTGGAGTCGATGCCGATTCCCCGCGCGGCCGCTTCCAGGGCGGCGGTTCCGCTGCTCATGCAGATTGCGTGCATCAATGGTGGCGAATGCCACGAGGCGAAGTCGACCTCAAAGGCGCTGCATTCACCACCGCGCCACCTGTTGATGCGGCCGCTCGATAGCACACGATCAACAGCCTTTCGGGCTTGCGAGTCGATGATGGGCCACGGAGG
>CAZRBV010000017.1:0-6891 GCA_964598425.1 uncultured Isosphaeraceae bacterium
AGCAACCTAGCGGTTAACAGCCGCTCGCTCTACCAATTGAGCTACAGGGGATCTGAGTTGTCGCCCGCCAAACCGGGCTGGGCGGCACAGAATACTGCCCCCATGCCCGCCCGGCAATGGGTGGCTTGACATTCTCCGCTGGCCCCCTATCCTGCGGGGCTCGGTGGCCATTGGCCGCCGGTTTCTTTGGAGATGCCCTGGCCATGAAAAAAGACACCCATCCCGAGTACTACCCCGAGTGCAAGATTACGTACCGAGGGGAAGTCGTCATGACCGTGGGCGCAACTGTCCCGGAAATGAACGTGGAAATCTGGTCGGGCTCACACCCCTTCTACACCGGCAAGTCCTCCTTCGTGGACACCGCGGGGCGGGTTGAGAAGTTCCAGAACAAGTTCAAGGGCGACTACTTCAAGAACAAGAAAAAGAAGAAGTAGCAACCCCCATTGCGTACCCCTCGAAGCCGTGCCCCCATAGAGGGCGCGGCTTCTTTGTGCGCGTCCCGAGGCCGCTGAACCCGGAACCTCCTGCGCGACGATACCCTCAGCCTGCTCATGTCTGAACTGCCTGACAATCTGATCGAGAAGCTTGAGGAACTCGCCGTTCAGTTTGACGACTGCGAAGCGGCTCTCCTCTCGCCCGAGGTGGTGACCGATCACAACAAGGTCCGAGAGCTTTCCATTCGCCGCGCAGCACTCGAGCGAATCGTTGGGCCCTTTCGTGCCTGGCAGCACGCTCGTACCGAGTATGCCAGCACCGCCGCGATGCTCGCCGATGAACGCGATGAAGACATGCGGGCCATGGCAAAGGAAGAAATGGCCTCGCTCGATGCTGAGGCCAGCACGCTTGCCGAAGGAATCCAATCTCGGCTCGTACGGGCAGATGACGATGCAATCGGGTCGGTCATCCTTGAGATTCGCGCAGGCGTCGGTGGTGATGAAGCAGCGCTCTGGGCGGGCGACCTGCTCGATATGTACCGCCGGTATGCCGAGGGCCGAAAGTGGCAAGTCGAGGATCTGGAACTCTCGGCAGGCGATCAGGGCGGCGTCCGGGGCGTGACGCTCTCTGTTTCCGGCGATGCCGCGTGGTCGTGCCTTGGATACGAAGGTGGCACGCACCAGGTCAAGCGAGTGCCAGCGACGGAGTCACAAGGGCGGGTCCATACCTCGACCGCCACCGTCGCCGTGCTGCCAGAACCCGAAGAAGTCGAAGTCGACCTCGATCCCGGCGACGTCAAGGAAATGATCACGACGGCCACAGGACCCGGTGGGCAGAACGTCAACAAGGTCTCGACGGCCGTGCACCTCATCCACGAGCCCACAGGCATCGAGGTCCGAATGCAGGACACCAAGAGCCAGGCACAGAACCGACAGAAAGCGTGGAAACTGCTCCGAGCCCGGCTCTTCGAGCGGCAGCGGGCCGAGCAGGAGGCCGCCCGGGCCGAATCGCGGGCTGCGATGATCGGAAGTGGATCCAGAGCCGAGAAGATCCGTACGTACAGGTACAAGGATGCCATCGTGGTCGATCACCGCATTGGGCGCAATTTCCCGTTACAACCGCTTCTGCAGGGAGACCTCCAGCCGCTGATCGACGAGCTCATTGAGCTGGACACCGCCCAGCGGCTCGCCGCCTTGTAAACCACGGAACTCTTGGGGGCCCTCTCGGAGTATCCTGAAGGACTGGCTTTCTCGGAGAACACGCATGCAAGCCCTACGCCGCACGTCCCAACGACCTGCCTTCACGTTGGTGGAGATTCTCATCGTCATCGCCCTCATCGGTGTTCTGGCAGGCATCCTGCTCGTTGCCGTCGGCGGCGCAACCGATGCCGCCAAGCGGGTCCAGACGAAGGCAACCATGGAATCGCTCTCAACTGCTATTGATGCGTACATACTGGAACACAACGAGCGGCCTGGAATCGTGCCCGTCCATGTGCTTCACGAAGGACATGTTTCAGAGGGCGCCTACATCACCAATACCCAGAACATTCTCCTCTCGTTGCTCGGCGGCGCTCGGGTCAGCATTCGTGATGACAGCGGCAACCCACTCGATGCGGCCGCAGAAGCCGAGTATCAGCGATTCAGATCTGAAGCAGCCGCCAATGATGACAGTGCGTGGTACGAGTTCGTACTCGAAGATGAGCACCATCCCGTCACGTTCGCCGTCATCATTCGTCCACGCCAGATCGGTCGAGGTCCTTGGGTCAACGGCAATCAGTACGGTCCCTATCTTTCCCCGAAAGATCACGAGCTGCTCGAACGGTGGAGTACTGGATACTCAACCGCGCCAGACGGTGACAGCAATATTGGTGTCACAGAGGGATACACCGCCCTCCCCGATCTCAGCGACGCATGGGGACAGCCGATTCTTGTATTCCAAGGTGATCGCTCGGTTGGCCCCATCCTCTCCTTGGACGAAGACACGCTGGCGCAATTCTCTCCGAACGGAGTCGATCGGTACCTCGGCGCATCGCGGCTTGGCCAACTTGGCGCGAGACAGATCACCAAGCAAGGGGAGAACACGAGGGGAAGCCGCATTGGCTTGAACGAAAGCGACCCCAATGAACGGCTCTACTGGCTCTACCTGATTCTCTCGCACCCATCCATGCGATGGGAGTACGGTGATGAAGATCAGCCCTCCTACATCGGCACAGCGAGAGCCGGATATGCCATGGTCTCGGCAGGGCCTGACGGTGTCTTCCTCGGCAGAAAGGACGGCCCGATCGACGAAGCAACAGGCGCACCGCGGGCCCCGAGTGATTATCCCGCCGGCATTGCGGACGCTGATGACCCGGCGAATGGCAGGGATCACATTCGCCTCGATGACTTCGATGACGTCATCATGTACGGCGGTTCGTGAGCCCTGCACCATGACATCCCACAGACAACCACAGGCCGCGATCGCATCGCGGCCTGTGGCACATACGCAGTGTCAGATTTCAGAACTGAGCTTCCGCAGCTCAGTCGAGCAGTCCGTTGGCCTGAATTCCTTCAAGCACCATCGCGACTGACTCTTCGAGACTCTTCTCGCCGGTGGGAATGAGCATCTCTGGACTCTCGGGCGCTTCGTACGGATCGTCGATCCCCGTGAAACCCTTGATCTCGCCCGCGCGAGCCTTTTTGTAGAGCCCCTTGGGGTCACGCTCTTCGGCGATCTCCAGCGGCACTTCAACATAGCACTCGGCGAATGGAAGGCCAGCTTCCTTGTGAAGCTCGCGGACAGCGTCGCGATCCGCAGCGTACGGACTGATGAACGAGGCAAGCGTCACGACACCCGCGTCCGCAAAGAGCTTGCACACTTCCCCGATGCGACGGATGTTCTCGGCCCGATCCTCGGCAGAGAAGCCAAGGTTCTTGTTGAGACCAAAACGGATGTTGTCGCCATCGAGTCGATACACAGGGCGGCCCTGCTGGCAAAGAACCTGCTCGACTGCAACAGCAATCGTGCTCTTGCCGCTTGCGGAGAGACCTGTGAGCCAGATGGTTCCGCCAGTCTGCTTCATGCAGCCCTTGCGCTCGTCGCGCGTGACCGTGCCGTCGTGCCAGTGAACATTGGTTGCAACCTGCTGAGCCATTGTGCGAATTCTCCAAAACCGTTGACTTGAAAGTACCGGACACTCAGTTTGCGACAGGTGTCGCAGACGTCGCCCATTCGATGAGAACGTCGGCCACCTCTGGGCGGCTGAACTCTGCGGGCGGGCGTTGGCCTTCGGCGAGAAGCTCACGCACCTTCGTACCGCTCAGGAACACTTGGTCGCCCTTGATCTTCGGGAAGGTCTTCGCCGACACCATGCCCTGCGCCTTGTGGCTCCATGCGGCATGCTCAAACTTCAGCGGGATCACGTGCAGGTCACCCTCATTGAGATCATTGAAGATCTGCTGGGCGTCGTATGTGCCGTAGTAGTCGCCGACACCTGCATGGTCTCGGCCCACGATAAAGTGGGAGACGCCGTAGTTCTGCCGCACCAGTGCGTGCAAGACGGCTTCACGGGGACCGGCATATCGCATCGCTGCGGGCATCACGCTCAGCATCGTGTACTCGGGAACAAAATAGTTCTCGATGATGGTCTCGTAGCACTTCATGCGAACATCGGCCGGAATGTCTCCAGGTTTCGTTTCGCCGACGAGGGGGTGAATAAGCAGCCCGTCACAGATCTCGGTCGCGCACTTGCAGAGGTACTCGTGGGCTCGGTGGATCGGATTCCGAGTTTGGAATGCCGCCACGGTCGACCAGCCCTTTGCTTCAAAGGCAGCACGAGTTTCGGCAGGCTTCAGCCGGTACTCGGTGAACTGCTCACCCGGCTCATGCTCGGGCGTCACGGTGATGACATGGATGTCGCCAGCAACCAGCCAGTCGCCTTCCTCGACCACGGCCGAGACGCCGGGATGGGCCTCGTCACGTGTGCGGAAGACACCAGGCAACTCGATCTCACGATTGTGGGGGTAGATCTCGGTGACATCCATCACGGCGAGGAGCGTGCCGTCGGCGTGATAGAGCGCGGCTCGGGCGCCCTCGTTCAAAGTTGCCTTGACTGCATCATCGACAGCGAGCGTCACGGGAATCGGGAACACCGTCCCGTTCGAGAGCCGCATGTCATTGCAGATCGACTCGAAGTCAGCCTTACCGACAAAGCCGGTCAGCGGGCTGAAGGCGCCGATGGCGATCATCTCAAGATCGCAAGCCTGCTTCGACGAAAGTTCGATCTGAGGAAGCCCGGCGGCCTCCTCACGAAGTGCTGCGGCGTCGGCCTCGGACACAATTCGATTGACGAGTGTCCCGCCATGCGGGGGTACCAACGAACATGCTGACATGGTGATCTCTCCAGAATCGGGGGGAAACGACCGATCGTAGAAAAACCTCGCCGCATATGGGACATCGGCGGGCCACAAAGCCCAAAAAACGGTCACATCGTGGAATGATCAGTCCTGATTCTGGCCGCGACCACCGCCCCGTCCCCCGCGACCGCCCGATGAGCCCGGGAACCCTCCACCACCGCGGCGACCATTTCGCCTCTTCATGGACTGACGCAACTTGGCTATCGCGGCCTGATCCCCCAGAATGGCCCGCATTTCTTCCTGCTGCTCCGGCGTCAGCGCATCCCACAGCTTCTCCTGCGCTTCTGCCATCTTCTGCTTCAATTCCTTCATCTTCGCTCGCTGCGTTCGGCGGGCCTCCTCCTGCTCGCGTGAATCAGGGTTCGCCTGATCGCGATCGCGGCCCCCGTTGCCTCGATCTGCACCGCCGCGGCGATCTCGCTTGGGACGCTGCCGCCGCAGAGACTCTACGGTTCGTTCGGCTTCCTCCCGCTGCGCATCGGTGAGATCGAGTGAGAGATAGACGAGCCCCCAGGTTCGCGGATCCACCTCCCCGCCGCCCTGCATTGCCGATGCGACGAGTCTTTCTTTGGTCGTACCCTCGGCGATCCACTTCCGAATACGTTCAATCTCCACCTTGCTCAGTGGATCACCCTTAGAGGGCATGATGTCCTCATGGCCTTCAGGAAGCATGACTCGTTCAAGAAGGATGCTCTCGTCAGGCTTTCCCGGAATGACCACCCAGTCCTGCGAGTCGCCTTTGAAGAGGGCGTCGATTGGGACAAGTCGGACGCCACCCTTCTGCTTTTCAGGGCCGTGACATGAGCCACACCGCTGCTGCAGCATGCCCTGCAAGCCAGAGCCGCCACGCGGACCCGAAAGTCCTTCGCCCATCGCCCGGCCACCAGAGGGCCCTGGTTCGCTGTCAACATCCGGCCCACCAAGGGGCGCAGCCCCGGAGTCTGCTTCACCGGATTGACGAGCGGCATCCTCCGGATTGGTCGGGTCCCACTGAGGTGCCATCACAAGTGCAAGAATCGACAGAGCCACTGGTGTAAGCATCGGTGTCATATGACGTACTCCCTGTGAGTGTGCTGCGGCCCTCGCCAGACCTCCCATGGGTCTCGATACCATCTTACGACTCGGCCCTCCTTGCCATCCCCCTCCTCAACAGGAGTACTGCTGTGCCAATGACAGAAGCAACCGTCCTGGACGCACTCTCTCAAGTCATGGACCCCGATCTGAAGCGAGATCTCGTCACGCTTGGAATGATTCGGTCGGCCAAAGTCGATGGCGGTTCCGTTCAGATCATCATCGAGTTGGCAACACCCGCCGCCCCCACGAAAGATCACATCATGGCCAGTGCAGTGGCGGCCATCGAGGCTGCCGGCGCCAAACCAGGGACCGTCCACATCGAGTTCACCACAGCACCTGCCGCTGCAGACCGGCCAGTGCTCCCGGGCGTCACGCATGTCGTTGCGGTCGGGGCGGGTAAAGGCGGTGTTGGGAAGTCGACGATTTCGACCCTGCTTGCGCTCGGTCTCGCGCGAGCCGGGGCCCGCTGCGGACTCCTCGACGGAGACATCTACGGTCCCTCTCTGGGCACCATGCTCGGCCTCGATGATCTCGAGCCGATGGCCAAAGGCGACATGCTGATCCCGTTCGATGTGCACGGCATCAAGGCCATGACCATCGGTAAACTTGTCGATCCCGAGAAACCCATGATCTGGCGCGGGCCGATGGCGCACAAAGCCTTTCAGCAATTGCTTCTGCAGACAGAGTGGGGTGAGCTCGACTACCTCATCGTGGACCTTCCGCCGGGAACCGGAGACGTTCCACTGTCTCTCTCGCAGGCACTTCCCCTCTCTGGAGCCGTCATCGTCTGCACTCCGCAGCGGGTCGCCCAAGACGACGCCCGCCGCGCCGTTCGCATGTTTGGCGAGCTCGGCGTACCTGTGGTTGGACTCGTTGAGAATATGAGCTGGTTCGTCACCGATGAGGGCACGGAGTATGACCTTTTCGGGCGAGGCGGTGCCGAACGGATGGCGGCGGAGATGGAGCTGCCGTTTCTTGGGCCGCTGCC
>CAZRBV010000017.1:6991-25285 GCA_964598425.1 uncultured Isosphaeraceae bacterium
ACAATGCTTCCTCGCCACTCTCGCGCCAGCGCAAATGCCACTGCCATCGCAGTCAGAACTGGCACTGCCAACATGCCCTGTGGATGAATGAGCGCAAACACCAGCGACGTGGCGGCAGCGGCAACAGCCACGGCGGCCCACCGCGGAAACCTCGCTGACGCAGTACGAATCTGCCGGTAGAGCACGCCGCGAAACATGGTTTCCTCAACGATTGGGGCCGCAATGCTGGCAAGCACAAGAACCTGAACGCGGACAAGCCACCCACCGCCTGCCACCTCAGCCACGATCGGGTGCGCTGCAGCGCCGGCACCAGCTTCCGGGGCCGTGAGAAAGATCAGCAGCAATGTGATGAGCAGTCCGACCGCCACGATTGGAATCGCCATCATGTACCCAATCACACCGCAGCCCAGTTCTGCAGCGAGCCCGGCCCCTCGGGTCCAGCCAATGTCAGCTAGTACGTCCTTCCACGGCACACCGCGAAGAACAGGCCATGCCAGGGCGAACAGACTCAGAAAGAAGGCAAGAAGCGCGGGGGCCATGTGCCACTCCGATTCATGCAGCACGTCCGGGATGACCGCGACCGCCATGAGTACTTGAAAGAGAATGATCCAGACCGCAAAGGTCTCGGCATACACGCCATCCCACGAACGTGCCGGCGCAATCATTTGCGGCATGTGCCGCTGCACTGCACGCACGATGAAGAGCACCAACAGCACGAGGCCGACAACCCCAACAACTCCGAGCACAAGAAGAGCCACCATCATCATCATGGCTACGACAACAGATTGCTCCACGATCGGCTTCAACTGCTCGGCGCGCTCTTCGCTGGCAGCGTCGACGGCCACCTGGCCGAACCATCCCAGCTGCTCCTCCATATCACATGTGATCGCGTCGCTGGCACTTCCTGCAAAGATGCGATCCAGCCCGTCGATCTGGGCCATGTGCCGTTCACTTGGAACGACCCCGTCTGCCGAGAGCTGCGTTTGAAGATCCGCCAGCCACTTGCGGCCAGCTTCGGGGCCACCAATCGCGGCGGCAATTGCTGCCAGACGAAGCCTGCGATTGAGATCGGTGGAGCGGTTGATCTGCTCCAATGCGGCGGCGCCTGTTCCAGGTGCCATCGCCTCCTGGGCAATCACAAACCGCGATTCCATCTCCAGCGTGGCGTCGTCAACCGGCGAAACTGGCCCCTCTTGGGTGGCTGCATCACCACCGCCTCCCAACACGGTCAGGAGCACCAGCACGAGAATCACCCCCCACGCGACGATTGGGAAGGTCCTCTTGGGGCGGCTGGCAGGTGTGGATGTCGCCTGGGAAGCCCCACGCATCAAATCAGTCATGGACTCCAGCCTAGCAGGCCTCTGCCCCCATTTGAGGGCCCTGGGGCGCGGCCTCCTCCCCCCGCTGCCCTTGACACCACAGCCGGGTGCGGTATCCTCCTCGGTTCGCTGCGGCCCGCCGCAGTTTCGTTGTTCTCATGGGACCTTGCAGGCTCCCTCGGTACTGGAGATGTCCGATATGCCCCGCCAAACGACCTTTCTCAAGTCTGGAGACGTCAACGCCCAGTGGCGACACGTCGATGCCGAAGGGCAAGTGCTTGGACGCATGGCCGTCGAGATTGCTCGAGTGCTGATGGGCAAGCATCGGCCTGACTGGACTCCACATGTTGACTGCGGCGACTACGTCGTCGTGACCAACGCCGACAAGATCGTGCTCACGGGCCGCAAGGCTGAGCAGCGAATGGTGAAGTCATACTCCGGGTATCCGGGCGGACTTCGCCTGCGGAGCGTCGGCTCCATCATGGAAAAGCACCCCGAGCGTGTGGTCGAGCAGGCCGTTCGTCGCATGCTCCCGAAGACCCGCCTGGGTCGCCAGATGTTCAAGAAACTGAAGGTCTACGCAGGAAGCGAACATCCGCACACTGCACAGGCACCGACGCCGCTTGCCGGCTGATTCACCCGAACGAGATTCGAACCAGATGACCGAAGACGCACCGAAGATCGACGTACCCACCGAGCCAACAACCGCCACCGAGGAAGTCACATCGCTTCCATCGGAACTGCTGACGCCGGAGCCTGAAGCGGCTCGACCAGCGACGCCAACAGCTGGTGGCTGGTTCTGGGGAACTGGCCGCCGAAAGGCATCGGTTGCCCGTGTTCGGGTGCGTGCTGGAGACGGCGAATTCAAGGTCAATGGCCGCGACCTCTCTGAGTTCTTCACTGAGGAACGCGATCACAAGAACATCGGTGCTGTGCTCGACGCCACCAACACCAATGGCGGCGTCGCGGTCCATGTCAATGTCCACGGGGGCGGCTATACCGGTCAGGCTGGTGCCATCATTCTTGGGCTGGGACGAGCGCTTATGCGCTACGACGGTTCGCTTGAGCCGGTGCTGCGAGATCGAGGTTTCCTCAGCCGTGATCCTCGCCGCGTTGAGCGTAAGAAGCCCGGTCAGCCCGGTGCTCGCAAACGCTTCCAGTTCTCCAAGCGTTGAGTCACTGGCTCATCCCCGGACGAGTGCGTGCTGCGCCGCAGACCACCTCCGCGACAGCGCGGGGATCGTCTGGTCTCGCGCGTGTGCAACCTCTGCAAGTGTGCGTGGCCTGAGGCCACCCAAGCCCCACCGCATCGTCACAAGATCCCGGTCAACAGCCGCCAGTACCCCAGCCCGTTGCTCCCAACCCGGAATCGGCAACAGATCCTGGTACGGCGAGAACGAGGCAATCAACCATTGCGGTGACTTGCCGACACGGACAGAGGCCAGGTCGGCCCGCGGCGGATCATGCTCAGCAAGCATCCGGTTCACCGCTGCCCGCACGCGTGATTCCACTCGGCCTGCATCCCCATGCCTCTGATGCAGAAGGACGTCCAAGGTTCGCTGCATACCACCATGAAAGTAGAGACGTTGCGCATCAACCGGAAGCGACAACGGCGGCCTGCCCGACCAGATCTCAATGGCGTGCAGCACCACGTGCTGGAAGCGCAGCGCGAGCCGCCAGTGCAGTTTCGTCATCCACAAGAGGTCCGTGTAGGCGCGATCGACATCACGTGCGGATGGTTGCCCTGCGAGGCTCCGAGCCCGCTCGTGCAGCCGATGCGTCAATGCGGAGATCGCGGCGAGGTCCTGACGCGTTGTGTCCTCGCAAGAAGGCTCTGGCACCTCAAAGCCTGCCAAAGCCGACCAGAGAGGCATATCTGCCTGAATGGCTGGGTCCTTGAGCACGTCGGCGTCCTGCACCTCACCCTCGGCGTGATTCGGGAATGCAGAACTGATCGCCAGCAAACGGCCTGCACGGTGCCGGAGAAGCATGCGGTGCAAGGTCGGCGTGCCAACACCAAGATGGGCCGCCACGCGGGAGGGCGCGATCCCCATTCGAGTCGCCCGTACCGCAATTCGGCATGCATGAGGGCTCAATCTGCGAGACTGCCTCGCTGGGAAGTCGCCTCGCTCAACCGCCCGCCTGAGCATGCCCCGGTGGGCCGCTTCAGACCGTTCAGGAAAAGCCTCGGCCAGCTGCTTTGCCAGATCCACCAGCCCGGCTCCGCGATCCATCCGACGTGCGGCTTCAAGGATTTCGCTGCGATCGTTGGCTGACTGGGCGCTCGATTCGTGATCGCCAGCCAGTCCTCGGACTCGCCGAAACCATGCGACCGTGTCGGGCTGGCATGCCAATCGAAGGTAGCCGTCCGAACACTTCACATAGCGCATAACCAGTCCGTGCCTCCTGTACCGAGCAAGAGTTCGTCTCGACACTCCCATCTCTTCGATCAACTCATCCAACAAGAGCGGCGGTAGTTTCGATGGCATGTCCTTTGCGCAGCGTCTGCTGAGCCGCTGAATCATCGTGACCAGATCAGCAATCAAGGCTTCGCCCGGAATCGACTCAACGACTTCGGATCCGTCCTGCTTCCAGCCCGTCAGCTTCCAGATTATGAACTCGACCGGATAGGCACGGTCTCGATCAGCCTCACGGATAAGAAGTTCTGCCGACTCCAGCAGACGAAGCAGCGAGTCCCGTGAAGCCCACTCTAACTGCAGAAACAGATCGGACAACGCAGCCGAGCGAAATGCCACTTCCCTCGGCATTCACAATGCCAATGGAGCCGGAACATCTCGATCCGCTACGCCAAGCATTCGGCACCGAGCGAGAAATGCTTGAAGCCCCTCCATTTCACGCTCACCAAACGTGTAGCGAATATGCGAACGGAGATACTCGGTTGCAGCTTTCGTGGACCATCCCAGATCAGCTGCTGCCTGCGTGACCACGTGGCCGATCCGAGTCCGGTTCAACCTGAACTGTCGATCGATAAGTCGGCCAGCTCGCTGAATACGCACCGAGTTCGATGCTTTCCCCATCCACACAGCAAAGACAAATGGAAGGCCAACATGATCGAACCACGCTTCGCCGAGATCTATCTGAACCGGCCACGATTCCCGGTCCAACGCCCGATCAACAACTTTGTCGCCGATGAGCATCTTCGCCTCTACATCTCCAGCTTCATGCAGTGGCACTATCTCGGCAGTGGTCTCCCAATACTCTGCCAGTAGGATTCGCAGCAGTGCAATGGATGTGTGGCTATCGGTGTCGCAGTGAATACGACACACCCGATCAATTGGTCCACGCGCAAACAATCGGACCGTCTGCGTTGCACCACAGCAGCCCAGCGGTGTCGATGCCAGCCAAGCGGGTTCAAACGGCGCGGTCAGCAGATCGACCGATGAACACAGGGCAAGATCAACCTCATCACTCGCTACACGATCGACCAGCTGGCTCGGCGGAGCCGGATGAAGCGTCCAGTTTCGCACCTGCTCCAGACCTGCCACCAATGGGCGGGCATTCAAGAAACTGACGACTCCAATCCGAACCACTTCATCACGCGATTCGGGCCAGATCATCGGTTTCGATCGTACTTCAAGCGTTGCCATCGCACTCAGGGTAGCGACGAACCAGATCGATCGAAGGCTCTGTCAGATTGCGGCAGCTTGCCACTGCGATGGAGGCTGCGCGACCTGTGGCTTACTGACCGCCACACGCGGTACACGGGGGCCAATGCCAACAAGAAGCTGGTGTGGCGAGATGCCGCAGGCCTGAGCAAACCCCCGAAGAGAGTGAGGCCCATTGTCGGTGGCGGCAACAATCTCGACCATCCGACCAACACAGGACTCGCCGCATCCATGGGGTGGCCCGAGATCGATGGCGATCTGATCCATGCTGACAGCGCCAACAATCTGAGCATTCAGGCTGGCATTGCCGCAGGCAGCCCCTCGCTGGCCTGGGCCGACCCGAATGGAGGCGCCATCCCGCCGATTCGTCGCCCCCGCTGTAGGCGGAATCCCATCGGCGTATCCCACAGGCACGACGCCAATCACAGTGTCACGCGGCGCGGTCCACACCCCCCCATACCCAACCGGAGTCCCGGCTGAGACCTCGTGAGCATGACAGACGGAACTTCTCCAGGACACCGCCGGAGTCAGCGGTCGCTCCAATCGGTGAGCCAACTCGTCATGGCCGGGGACGCAACCACACCAGCCCAGGCCAATGCGAACGCAGTCCCAGTGAAACGCCGGGTCGCGGACAGCTGCTGCTGTTGCAGCGGCATGAATCATGCATGAGTCCGGCAATGGTCCAACTGCATCAATGACAGCACGGAACTTCTCGTGCTGCTCGCGCGTCGCATCGGGGTCCCACCCTGCACCGGTGAAATGCGTCATGACTCCTGCAAGATTGAGCAGTGGCGCCTGAAGAACGTATCTGATCAAATCGCATGCAGTTGAGGGCTTCATGCCCCCCCGGCACATCCCTGTATCCACCTCAACGTGCACGGAAACCGGGGAAGCCCCGAGTTTGGCCAACGCCTGCAGATCCTCAATGCTGCGATCACCATGCAACACCACTTCCACTTCGCCGCGCTGAATCGCTGAAGCGAGCGGATGCACGGGCGAGAGACTCCTGATCGGAGCAAGCAGCAGGATCGGAACGCTCGGGGCCGCCTCCAGAAGATCCAAGGCCTCGTCCACCCGAAACACCGCGAGCCGGGTCATTCCGGCATCGATCAGCGTTTGAGCGACGCGACGAGCCCCGAGGCCATACGCATCTGCCTTGACGATGCCACAGCAGGTCGCCCTGGGAGCCGCCAACTCGACCATAAGCTGTGCGTTACGACCAATGGCCGCGAGATCGACATGAAGAAGACTGTCCGTATGCATCCGTGCGGTGCTGTCCCGAGGTTGTATCGACTCTCAACTGATCCTACCATGAGACACACCAGTGAATGCGACCGCAGGGACGGACGCCCACGCTTGAATGAACGGCGCCGACCTCATGAGTGAAATCTTCGACACACAGCAATCCTTCAGCGATCTCGGCCTCAAGCCGGAGGTCCTCTCTGGAATCGCTGATGTGGGGTTTGAGCACCCCACACGCGTTCAAGCTGAGTTGATCCCGCTGGCCATCGCGGGGCGGGATGTCATGGGGCAGTCTCGGACCGGAACAGGGAAGACCGCAGCTTTCGGTTTGCCCATCCTTCATCTGCTCGAGCCAGGCGACGCGTTCGGCGCGCTCTGCCTGGTTCCTACGCGTGAACTGGCCATTCAAGTCGCCCGGGAAATGGACGTGCTCGGCAAGGACACCGGCCTTCACAAACTGGCCGTGTACGGCGGGCAGAAGATTGACATCCAGGCCAAGCGATTGCAGCGGCGTCCTGAGATCATCGTTGGCACACCGGGCCGCGTCATGGACATGAATCGGCGCGGATTGCTTCCCTACGACAGGCTTCGCATCGCGGTGCTCGATGAGGTCGATCGGATGCTCGATATCGGCTTCCGAGAGGACATCCGCAAGATCCTCGGCACGATCAAACACAAGCACCAGACCATTTTCGTATCCGCCACGATTTCAGACGAGATCGAACGGCTGGCGCGCAAGTACATGCGGAACCCCGAGAATCTCTCCACGGTTGACGCCAAGAGCCTCACGGTCTCGCAGGTTGAGCAGCGGTATGTCACTGTTCCCGCGTGGGACAAGCGAAGGCTTTTGAAACACATCATCGAAGTCGAAGAGCCGGAACTCGGACTCGTCTTCTGCCGAACAAAGGCGACCGTGGACAAAGTGGCGGCCTATCTCTGCGACAAGAACATCAACGCGGCCGCCTTGCACGCAGACATGCACCAGAGCAAGCGGAATCGGGTAATGGAGCAGCTACGCAGAGGCGACCTGCATATCGTGGTCGCATCAGATGTCGCCGCCCGCGGCATCGACGTCGATGGTATTACACACGTCTTCAATCTCGATGTCCCCGAAGATCCCGAGGTCTATGTGCACCGAATCGGCAGAACTGCCCGCACAGGACGAAGCGGCCAAGCAGTCATGTTTGTCGAGCCCGAGCAAGGCCCGCTGCTCATGGGAGTCGAACGGCTCACCAACGTCGAGATCACCGAGACGTTCTACAAAGAGTTCGAGCCAGGCCCCGAGCCACGCAAAGTGCGTGAACGTCGAGCCCAGCTTGATCAGGAACGCGAGGTCAACAAGCAGAATCTCAGTCGATCCGTCAAGCAGGCCCCCGACGCTGAATCCGCGGAAGACACCGAGAGATTCCCGGGTGGCGTCGTGCCATCGGCGCTGCCGAAAAAGCGGATGGGTGGGCGGCTCCGCGGCCGTCGCCGATGACCTCACCGATTCGAGTCCATGATGATGTGATAGCTGCGCTCAACTCTGAGAAGCGCGTTGTCCTTCTGGAGACCGCGGTGCTGACATGTGGGCTTCCGCGTCACTCGTGGAGTGCAGCACATGGGCCATGCCCCGCATCCATCGAAGCGAACGGGCCGCTCAATCTCGCCTGCATGCGAGGCATGATCGACGCCATTCGCGACCACGGCTGCCATCCTGCCGTCACCGCTGTGGTGGAGGGGACGCCACGGATCGGTCTCACCGACGATGAACTCTCGACACTGGCGATGGACACCGCAGCTGGCAAAGCCTCGATCGCAACCATTGGACGAAGCATGGCAGGCCGAGCGTCTGCCGGCACGACGGTGTCAGCAACCCTCAGGCTTGGCGCAGGTGCGTCGTATGGTGACCATCCTCACCCCCGCGTCTTCGCGACCGGCGGGATCGGCGGCGTGCACACAGGATGGTCTGATCAGTTGGACATCTCTGCCGACCTGGGTGAACTCGCAGCGCGGCAGATCTGTGTCGTATGCGCTGGCGCCAAATCGATCATCGATGCGGGGGCAACAGCCGAGCTCCTTGAGTCGCTTGGCGTACCGATCCTCGGATTGGGGGTCGATCGCATGCCCGGCTTTCAGTGTGGTCCATCGGAGTCATCCCCTCGGGTCCTGCGCGTCGATGCAATCCGTGATGCCGCCGCGATGAGCACCGCACACTGGTCGATCCCGTCTGCTGGGGGGGTACTGCTGACCCAGCCTCCGCCGAAAGGGTCTGAACTGAGCGCGGTCGAAGTTGCCAGCGCGGCACGTCAAGCGGAAGAAACCGTCTCGGGCACCGGGCCAGCGCGAACTCCGGCACTGCTCGATGCCATGGCGCGCCTGACTGGCGGTGCCACCCTCCGGGCCAATATCGATCTCTTGATTTCAAATGCCTCTACGGCCGCAGAACTGGCCCTCGCAATTGATTCGTAGGATCGGTTTCGGCCTGCTATACTCGCCCATGCATCGGCCTTGAGGCTGGAGCAATCGATCAACCCATAGAAGGATCTGATCTGGACCGACGCGGTGAATGCGCGTCCAGGCGACCCATGTCAGAAACCTGCACAGGTATTCTCGACTGGCACTCTCCGAACGAGTGCAAGCTCAGGCAGTTCGACAACGGCATCGTGGAGACTCCCGACGATCCCCTTGTCCCGCCGGCTGTCGCCGCAGCATTCGAGCTTCGACCCGGGCAGCAGATCACGGCGAGCGTTATCCACAAGCGCCCACGCCGCCGATCAGGTAAACGGCGAGGCAATGCCCGAGCGGTTGTCGAAACCGTTGTCGAAATCGAGGGTTTGTCGCCGGAAGACTGGGCGACCAAGAAACCTTTTGAGGAGCTCACGCCAGTCGATCCGCAGCCGCGAATGAGCCTTGAGTATCCCGGGTGCCCTGCGGCGTGCAGACTCATAGACCTCTTCTGCCCCATCGGATACGGCACGCGAGGCCTCATCGTCGCGCCGCCGAAGGCGGGCAAGACAGTGCTGCTCCAGAACATCGCAGCCGGGATCAAGCACAATCACCCCGAAGTCGAGCTTGTGGCGCTTCTCATCGACGAGCGGCCCGAAGAAGTCACTGACTTCCGTCGCAACGTGCCGGCACATGTGCTCGCCTCCTCAAACGATGAGGACATCGAACGCCACATCACGCTTGGTCAAATGGCTATCGATCGAGCGCGGCGCATGCTGGAAGCCGGGCGTGACGTCGTAGTACTCCTCGACTCGCTCACGCGGCTCGGCCGAGCGTTCAACAACTCTCGACGCCACGGCAACAGCGGCCGAACAATGTCCGGAGGACTTGACTCACGAGCACTCGAGGTTCCCAAGCAGATGTTTGGATCTGCTCGCAACGTCGAGGGAGGCGGATCACTGACGATTATTGCCTCGTGCCTGGTTGACACGGGATCGAAGGCTGACCAGATCATCTTCGAAGAGTTCAAGGGCGCTGGAAACATGGAACTCATTCTGGATCGATCCATCTCTGAGCAGCGTCTCTTCCCGGCGATCAATCTGGCAGCGTCGGGAACCCGAAAGGAAGATCTGCTCCTTGACCCCGTCGAGTTCAAGACCATCACGGCGCTTCGCCGACGACTTTTGAACATGCCCCCGCCCGTGCAGATCGAGCAATTGCTCAAAGCGCTCGACCGGTTCCCCGCCAACGCCGACCTGGTCAAGGGCTGATTCGTGGGCGCTCAAGAGGACCGGGCCCTTCGTCAGCATGCACAGTCTCTCATGCAGGCTGGCCACGTCGCCGCAGCTGAAGAGTTGTTGACGCAGCACATCGCAGGCAGGCGAAACGATCATGAGGCGAAGGCAATCCTGGCGCAAATCGCCACCATGAACCGCGACTTCCAAGCCGCTGAATTGCTGCTCATGCAAGCAATTCGAGGGGACCGCAAGCGAGCTGACTATCACGCTGTCCTCGCAGAACTGTTGACTACCTCCGGGCGATACCGGGAAGCTGTCGCTCGGTTCGACCAGGCCATCAAACTGCATCCGGGATTTGATGCTGCAGTCGCAGGCAAGGCGGAGGTCTATCTTCGCACCGGCAAACCAGAGCGCACGCTCGAAGTCCTCGAGAAGGCTGACGATACCCCCATCACAGCGGTACCACGAACACGCGCCCTCACTCGGCTCAAGCGGTTCGATGAAGCCATCGCAACCGCCAATCGACATCTCCCGGCAGCAGAAGCTCCGATTGATGCGCAGCGAGGCCTCTGGTTCGCCTTGGCCCAAGCCAGCGAGCGGGCTGAGCGATTCGATGAAGCGGCCGACGCATGCACCCACGGAAACGCGATCTCGACGCGGGGCTGGAGCAAGGACGCCGATTCGAAGCGCAACGAATTGCTGATGGAGGCCTTTTCGAGCGAACGGATGTCAACACTGCCCCGCGCCAACTCACGGGATGAGCGGCCCGTGTTCGCCGTTGGCCTGCTTCGAAGCGGCTCCACGCTGGTGGAGCAGATTATCGATGCGCACCCACAGGCCTTCGGCGCCGGCGAACTGGAAACACTGCCGAAGCTTGTCTTGGGCATGCAGGAGCAACTCGGCACACGTCTTCCGTGGCCCGCGCTCCTGCAGGAAACCAACGAGGCTGGCCTTGAGCAGATTGCTGCGTCATACCTTGCGGTGATTGACGAACTCGCGCCTCAGGCGAAGAAGATTGTCGACAAGCAACTCGGCAACTTCATGCACCTTGGATTGATCTCCCTGCTCTTTCCCAAGGCAAGAGTCATCCACTGCCAGCGGCATCCAATGGATCTTGGGCTTTCCTGCTGGATGCAGAAACTCCCTCCCGGCACCAACGGGTGGGCTTCCGACCTCTCAACGATCGGTGAGAGCTGGTGCCTGGCCGAGGCGTTGATGGACCACTGGAAGAAGGTCCTGGACCTACCGATGCTCGAGGTTCGATACGAGCACCTCGTTGAGGATCTGGAGGGGCAGGTGCGACGCATCCTCGACTTTTGCGATCTCGATTTCGATCCGGAGTGCCTTCGATTCTGGGAAACCGGCCGGACCGTTCTGACTCTCAGCAGTGACCAAGTCCGCAAGCCCCTGTATGCCACATCGGTTGGTCGCCACGAGGCCTGGGGCGACAATCTACGCCCTCTCCGGACCGCGCTCGGCGACGCCGTCGCCCGATATGAACATTCAGACTCGGCTGTTGGCTGATCGGCAGCGGAGATTCTCTACAACCACTCACGCAAACACCCCCGCGGTAGAACCGCGGGGGTGTTGAGAGTGCGTGGGATCAAACCGTATGAGGTTCACATGGACCTCATACATGCAGATCAAGTACTCAGCGGCGTCGACGACGGCCTGCGAGGCCGGCGACTCCGAGCAGCGCCAGAGCGCCGGGGGCGGGGATGGCCCAACCCACACTCAGATTCTGGTAGGTGTTGCCATCGGCGTCCTTCCCCTGGATGCTGACCTCGCCGACGAGGTCGGCATAGCCATTACCAGTACCGCCAACGACAGTGAACTGGCCGATGAGCACCTTGCCGTCAATCTCGCCGCCCTGCGGGTCGACGGGCGTGACGAACCACGAGCCGTTGTCGGTGTCGATGGAACCGCCACCTTCAAAGCTCGACCAGTCGATGCCGATGTCCAGAAGCTTGTTCTCAGCAAACGGCGAACCGTTGGCGTAGAGCGCGCCGATGGTGACATAACTGTCCCACTCGAGCGAGGGCGCCAGTGGGAAGAACGCGCTGTTGATGGCCGTCGAGGTCGGTCCACCAAGGGCGTTCTGATAGAACGACAGCCCATCAGCCGTACCGATCGACATGGGGCCGACCGAGTTGCCGAAGACGGCGTCAACACGCTCGCCAGCGCCAACATTGGCGTACATGCGATAGGTCTCGCCGTAGCCCATGTCGCCCAGCGACTCGATGGAAATGTGGCTCACGTCCGCAGACGCTGCACCAGCCGCGATGAGGGCGCCCGCGGCGCCCGTAAGTGCAATGGTCTTCATATCTGACCTTCTCCTCGTTGGATCCTCTGTGATCCAATCTGGTTGATGTATCCACAGCGTGGTGGCTGAGGCGTTCGATTCTCCCTGGAGCATGCGTTCCTTGTGGTCTCCAAATCGCACCACCGATTCTTCGCCAGAACACAGGCTCCCTCCGCTTCCGCACGCAATGTACTCCACCAAGGGGGGCCGTCAAGGTGATCTCGGCCACAGAACCTCCCAGTTTTTCATGAGATACGGTTTGGGAGGGCAGTTCTTGCGCCTCCGCGATTCAGGACGCCGGGTGGGCCCATTTCACGATGCGCAATCAAGGAAAATCGTCGCCCGGCTCGATATTTGAATCGATACCAAATTCGGAGATTTTTGTAAGCCGTCCGGTAACCCGTACTTGCAGCTCGCATGATGGGGGCAACCACTTGTCGGGTCCTGTCAGCCTCGGAGCGGTGCACCGAAGGACACGGGTGGCGTCTCCAATTGAATTGGGGCAGTGTCCGCCGCGGGCTCGCTCCCCCCTCCAGAGGGACGGTGCCCAAAAAGAAGCCCGCCGCTGCGTGGGGGTGCAGCGGCGGGCATTTTACATTGCTGGGAACCGGGACTATCCCGAGCTACCCGATTTCCAGATCATCTCGTAGCGACTCAGGCGCGACGACGACGACGTCCGGCCAAGCCAGCGAGACCCAGAAGGGCCACGGCGCCTGGCGCAGGAATGCCGATGTACACTTCGGCACCGGACTGCCATGTCTCGCCGGAAGCATCCTTACCCTGGAAACCAGCGGTGAAGTAAATGTCATCGCCGCCGCTTCCAGTGAACGTGGTGAACTGAGCGACGAGGACGCGACCGCCCTGCTCTTCGCCCTGAGGGTCTACCGGGGTCACGAACCACGTGCCGTTGTCGGCAAAGAGGCTGCCACCATCCGGATCCCATGATCCCCAGTCGATACCAATGTCCTGAAGGGCATTGTTGGCGAAGGGGGTGCCGTCAGAGTACAGGGCACCAATCGTCACATAGCTGTCCCATTCAAGCGAAGGGGCCAATGCGAAGAATGCACTGTTGATGGCCTGACTGGTGGCGCCGCCCAGATCGTTCTGGTAAGCCGACGCACCATTGAGGTAATCCATACGCAGGTTGTAGACCGTGTTGCCGAAGACGGCGTCGAGACGGTTGCCTGCATCAAGTTCTGCATACACGCGAACGGTGTAGTCGCCCTGATCAGATGCACCGACGAAGTCATAGGTCAGGCCATTCATGCCTGCCGTTGCACTGCCCGCAAGGGCAAGGCCAGCAACTGTGCCGGCAAAGATTGAAGCACGCTTCATGTTCATTTCTTAGAACCTTTCTCTTCTCACTTGAGAACCACCTAGTACACGATCCGGATCGTCCCCCACTCCTCACTCGGGATTGAGGCGTTGGCCTCTTGTGGAGTTGATCAAAGCGACGGGCCACGCGCCAGCCGCAAGAAAAATCTCAATCGGTTATCAGAAGGGGCTTTGCTGCCGCGTCTTCTCCAAACTCCAGGCCAGCCAACCGAATCTCCGGAGGGCCGAACTCAACAAAGGGGCTCTGGCTTCCAAAAAACCAGATAAGTACCCTGCCGACCATACCTTCCGTCTCTTGACAGTCAAGACTACAGATGGTTCGTCCGCCACTTTTTTACGCCTCATTCTCCATCCGGATGCACCATTTGAGAGAACCGGCGCAAATCCTCTCATTCTTCTTCAACCATCAGGGCCCGGCGCACTGGGCATGAGCTTGAGGGTGTTCCATGTGGCCAACGAGAAGTCGTGGAGAGGCAGAATCGACCCTTACGGCAACGATCTGGCCGATAAGATCACTGGCGGCCACCCCAGGGGCACAATCAAAGACGGTAATGAGGTCCCCTGCGGTTCTCCCTGATACCTGCTCTTTGGGCGATTCCCACCCAAGCTCGACTCCGCCAGGGCCACTACGGGCCGCTTGACCACGTTTCTCGACAAAAACCTGATGAATCCGCCCGATCTCCCGCTCATGAACCGCCTGACTGACCTCTGACTGGATCGCCAGAAGCCGGTTGATTCGCTCGCGTTTGACGGCTTCGGGAACATCGTCTGCAAGCTTGTCAATCGCGACTGTCCCGGGCCTGGGCGAGTACTTGAATACAAAGTTGTTCTTGAACGGCACGCTTCGAACAAGATCGCACGTCTGCTCGAAGTCCTCATCCGTTTCCGTCGGAAACCCGACGATGAAGTCACCAGCAATGCCGGCGCCTGGCAGTATGGCCTGAACGCGGTCAATGAACTCGCGGTACTCGCCCACGGTGTAGCCGCGGTTCATCAGCTTGAGTATGCGATCCGAGCCCGATTGTGCGGGCACATGCAGGTAGGGGCACATGCGGGAGGAGTCCCGCATGACCTGCAGGATGTCATCCCCGAAGTCACGTGGATAACTCGTCACAAACCGAAGACGCTCGATCGCTGGCACTTCCTCGTGAATACGGTGCAAGAGCCCAGCGAATGTCGTCACACGCCTATCCCCGCCGCCGCGGTCCTCCCGCCGAAAGGCAGCGAGCCCAGGTCCGACCTGCGGAGCCTCTCTGCCGTCGACTGTCACAGCAGCGCCGTGAACGTACACATAGTGATTCACCGTCTGGCCCAAGAGCGTCACTTCGATGACGCCCTTGTCGGCCAGCTCTTTGCACTCCTCCACGATGGCATCTGGCGGACGGTGGACTTCGGCACCACGCGTATTGGGGACCACGCAGTAGGTGCAGAATTTGTTGCATCCTCTGGTGATTCGTACGTAGGCGGTTCGGCCGCCCGCCGCCCCTCCCTCGGGATCAAACGCACGTGACAGGTCGAGCGACTCAAGTCCGTCCTCCGCAGCCGAAAGCGTCGTCGAGCGGCGGCTCCGCGAGCCCTGCAATGCCACTCGCTCCCGGATCGCCACCGACTCGCACTTCAAGATGTTGTCAAGGAGCATCGGCAAGCGATCGAGTTCCCCTGGACCACAGAGCAGGTCGACCTCCGGGCGCGATGTGAGCAGCGCGTCGCCCTCGCGCTCCGCAAGACATCCCAGCAGACCAACAACGACGTGCCGTCCGGCCGCCTTTTCCTGCTTGAGCCTGCCGACCCGGCTGAGAACCTTGTTCTCGGCTTGCTCACGGACCGAACACGTGTTGAAGAGAATGACATCCGCTTCATCTCGGGAAGCCGTGAAGCGATACCCCAACGCAGTGAGGTGCCCGGTCACCAACTCGCTGTCGAGCTCGTTCATCTGGCAACCGAAGGTCTCCAGGTAGACCAGTGGCCCGGTCGCGGTGTCCTGAGTTGTCTGTGTGGCCATGAGACCCGCCATGATAGATTTCGCCGGGGACAGCGGGGCCAGCAAGAACACCGGATCCGAATCCAGAAGTGGCATGTGCCACCAGCCCGGCCTTGCCTCCACACGTGCATCTCTCCGTCATGTCTGGCGAGTGAGCCCGCCAACGGCCGATATCAGCGGCACATGGCCCCTCGAGATCTCGTGCTCGCCGCGACGCTGGCCCTCCTGCTTCTTGGAGCGGTCGTTGTGCAATCGGCGGGCATGACCGTCACGGCACCTGGCACAGCGTCGGGGCTCCTCACGCACCGAACCGTCCTCCTTGCCGGGGCGGCGGCAGCCGCCCTGCTCCTGGCCCGGCTCCTGCCTCCATCGCTCATCACATCAAGGGTCGCCGCAATTCTCCCGTTCGCAGCGGCGAGCGTCCTGTTGGTACTCGTCCTCGTTCCGGGCATCGGCAAAGAAGTCAATGGCGCGAAACGCTGGATTGAAATCGGCCCGCTCGGATTTCAGCCCAGCGAGATTGCCAAGTGGACCACTATTCTTCTCGTGGCGTGGTACGCATCACGGCGAGGCCGGATGCTGGGGCGACTCGTGGCTGGCCTTGGCCCGATCCTGCTCCTGGTCAGCTTCGTGTGCGCACTCACCATGCTTGAGGATCTTGGAACGGCCCTCCTGATCGGAGTGGTCGCAGTCATCCTTCTTCTTGCTGCTGGCGCCCGCCTGTGGCATCTGGCGGTGCTTGGGCTGCCCGCCGCCGCTGCAGTCGTTGTGGCTATCCGGGCCGAGGGCTACCGCATGACGAGGCTGCAGGCCTTCCTCGATCCGTGGGCCGATCCGGCCGGGAGCGGCTACCACATCATCCAATCGCTCAAAGCAATCTCTGGCGGCGGAATCGGTGGACGCGGCCTTGGCAACGGTGTCCAGAAATTCGGATACCTGCCGGAAGACACCACCGACTTCATCTTTTCGATCATTACAGAAGAACTCGGACTGCTGGGTTGTGGTCTGGTCGTGGTGCTGTTCCTCGCGCTCCTGTGGGCCGGGTGGCGAATCATCCAGTTGCAAGTTCAGCCCCAGCGACAACTCATCGCACTCGGGATTGCAGCAACCATCACCACCCAGGCACTTATCAATCTGTTGGTCGTCACGGGGCTCGCGCCGACCAAGGGAATCGCGCTTCCGCTCGTTTCATCTGGCGGTACCGGCTGGATTCTGACGGCGTTCATGCTCGGCATCCTGTGCCGACTCGACCCCACGCCACGCAACCCCGGAACGACACATCCCACCGAAAAACACGCACTGCGGAACGCACCTGCGTGACCGGGCTCACGGTGCTACTCGCTGGAGGCGGTTCCGGGGGCCACATCAGCCCCGGGTTGGCAATCGCGGAAGCACTCCGGCGGGCCGATCCATCCATCACCTGCCTCTTTGCCAGCTCCGATCGACGCATTGACGCCGACATGCTGAACGTGGCGGGCGAACAAGCGATCCCGCTTCCGGCAAGGCCGCCATCACTGCGGCCCGCGAATCTGTGGTCGTTTCTCAAAGGCATGCAGGCAAGCGACCGGATTGTGTCGCAGGTCCTCCATCAGAAGCGCGTCGATGCAGTCGTGCTTCTCGGCGGCTTTGTCGCTGCGCCCGTCGCCCGCGCAGCAAAGAGAGCTGGCGTACCAACGCTCTTAGTCAACCTTGATCGTGTTCCCGGCCGCGCCAATCGCTGGATGCGCCCACGGGTCAACCGTGTTGTCTCGGCGGTCACGACGGTCGCCCCCTTTGCAGAAGCCGTGACAGGAATGCCTGTTCGCGCCGCAGCGGCGCCGCCGGGAGATCCTGCCTACTGCCGAGAGATACTCGGGCTCCCCAAGAACGACCCAGTATTGGTGATCACCGGCGCTTCCCAGGGGGCCACCACCATCAACACAATCCTCCCTGCCCTCTTTCGAGACCATCCCCGCCTTGCGGCTCGCTGGCAGATACTCCACCTCAGCGGTCCCTCCAACGCCGCGCCAGTGCGACTGGCGTGGGAAGGGAATGAACATCAGGTCACCGTTCTTGAGTTTTGTCACCACATGGGCGCGATCTGGGGCGCGGCCGATCTCGTTGTCAGCCGTGCCGGCGCGTGCTCGGTCGCTGAGATCGAGCACGCCGGGGTTCCTGCGGTCTACCTGCCCTACCCACACCACCGCGACCAGCATCAGCGGCGAAACGCAGAGCCCGCAGTCGAGGCAGGAGCAGCCTGGCTTGTTGAGGACTCTGCAGATCGAGCAGCGACGGCGAAGCACCTGCTGAGTGTGCTCGGCCCCCTTCTTGAGGATCCTCCCACGCTCGTGAGCGGGAAGGAGGCCGCACAGGCCCGATCGGGACGCAACGCTGCCGAGTCCCTGGCAGCGATGACCCTGTCGCTTGCCCGAACAACCTGAAAAACGCCAACAATCGGCACCGCAGCCGGTTACGCCCAATTAGAGCTCGCCCCTCCCGCTCTGCGATATACACTTGGTGAAGGCCCAAGAGGAGCATCCGCCCGGCTATGCCGCCCCGGAAGACCAGTTCAAAGAAGACCACACCCGCTCCCGCCAGGCCGCGGCTGGTTGGCAGCAAGGATGACGTCACCGAACCCCGGGTGTTGCGGCCCTGCGTGGTTCTTGCGCAAGCCTCGCGGCCACTGGACGAAGCGTTGCATTCAGCCCTGCAAGAGGCTGGATTGACTCCCCGAGTTGAGCACGATCCCCAAATGGCAATGGCTGAAGTGTGCCTGCTCAGGCGAGAGGCGCGGGGGGGGCCCCGGCCCGCGGGGGGCGGCCCCCCGGCGGGGACACATCGGGGT
>CAZRBV010000017.1:25295-56796 GCA_964598425.1 uncultured Isosphaeraceae bacterium
CACGCCGAGGCGCTGGCGGCGACTCAACGGAGCTTTCTCCACTTGTTCTGACGTCCATCGAACTGCGGGAAGTGAACTCGATGCTCGATGCCATGCAGAGGCACGTTCCCGACGTCCCAATCCTTCAATTCGACGGCGCCGGCCTGATCTCCATTCACTCAAGTACCGCTGAAGCTGCGCCGGAAGTCGTCGTCAACCCTGCAAGTTCACCCGAACTGACGGATGACGAACTGGCAACACTCCTCGACGCAGACGGAACTGCCTCGCCCCAGCCTCGGCGAACGCACAAGTAGCCATGAGCGCAACCGCACCACGAAGACGAAGACGCCGCGTCCTGACGCTTGGGCCGATTCCGCCGATCGATGGAAACGAGACCGTAGAAGCCGAGTCCGTCGACACCCTGTTTGACGCGCTTGGGCTTATTGCGACGTGCCCGGCCCGCAGACCAATCGAAGCTGTACTCGTCGCTCCAGAATCGCCCATGGCACTGCACGAAGTGGTTCGCAGCGCCGAAGCGGTCAAGCGAGTCGACCCGACTGTTCAGATCATGCTCGTCTCCGATCAGGGAGCCGCATCCGCAATTGCATCGCAAGTCGATCAGTGCCTGCCATCACCGCTCAATGCCGAGTTGCTTGAGCGTGCGCTGGATGGCGATCCGGTCGCCAACGACGTGCTGCCTCAGGAATCCACACCGGCGCCGGCGACGGAGTCCGAGCCACAGTCGCACGAGATAGGTGACACCGATCTCCTGGAAGCCATTCTGGAGGAAACCGATCAGGTCGTGCCACTCGCCATCAGGGCAATCCAGCAGCGAGTGGGTGGTGGCCCAATCGAATATACCCCTGGCGGCGCCGGCGGTCCCGAGGCAGCCCCTGTTCGTCGCGGGCTCGCCACATGGGGCAGTCTTCGCGGTGGTCCAGTCGACGTATTGGCCCCTTGGGCCAGCTGGCTCGCTCGGTGGATCGCGCTGGATGAAATGGTCTCGGGCTTGCGTCACGACGCTCGGCGGGATCACCTCACCGGCGCCTGGAACCGGTCGAGCTTCGAACAGTACGCGACACAATCCATCGAAGAAGCTCGCCAGCTTCGCCAGGAATTGACAGTCTTCGTCTTCGACATCGACGGCTTCAAACAGTTCAATGACCGGTTTGGGCATGATGCTGGCGACACAATTCTCAAATCCTTGGTGCGATTGCTTGGATCGGTGATCCGTGATGGAGACCGCGTTGGCAGGCTTGGCGGAGATGAATTCGCTGTGTTGTTCTCGGATTTCTCCGGACCACGAACGCCCGGCTCGCGTCATCCCGACACCGTGGAGGTGCTGGCACACCGATTCCAGAAGCAGATTTCAGATCTCCGTTTCCCCGAACTCGGCCTTGCCGCGCCCGGACGCCTCAGCATCTCCGGCGGCCTCGCCAGTTTCCCGTGGGACGGCGACACCGTGCAGTCACTCATTCGCATTGCGGACCAGCGGGCCCTCGCCTCGAAACGCCGCGGCAAGAATTGCCTCACATTCGGCCCGGAGACCTAGCACACCCGGCCGACAACGCCGCGAATCCATCGCCCAATCTCTGCGACTGCCACTGCATCGACTCCGGTCTCGAATCCCATCTCATCACAGAGCGTGAGCAGCGACTCTGTTGCAAGGTTTCCCGGTGCGCCGGGCGCAAACGGGCATCCACCAAGACCACCAACCGCGGCATCAAAGCGGCGCACCCCGAGTTCCATGGCGCGACGAGCGCATGGCAATGCACTGCCCCGCGTATCATGAAGATGCAGGACCAGATCATCCAACCGCAGACTCTCACTGGCACACTCCAACAACCGCTCGATATCACTCGGTTCTGCGGCCCCAATCGTGTCGCCGAGGTCGATCTCCATATCGCCGAGTGCCTGCAGTTGCTCAATCACACCCATCACGTCATGTGGTTCAACGGGACCTTCGTAGGGGCACGCCACCACGCAACTGACATATGCCCGCATGGGAATGCCGCGCTCCCTCGCAAGGTGCGCAACGGGTCTGAATCGATCGACAGTCTCTGCAATTGTCGCGTTGGTGTTCTTCACTGCAAATGTTTCGCTGGCGGCAGTAAACACCGACACCTTCTGCGCCCCCGATTCGATCGCCCGGAGCAAGCCGCGTTCATTTGGCACAAGCGCGGAATACACGGTGCCCGCCCGCCTCTGTAATCCTGCAAAGACTTCCGCTGCATCAGCAAGTTGTGGAACGACATCCGGACGCACAAATGCCGATACTTCAATCTCGGGGAGTCCGGCTCCGGCGAGCCTGTCGATCAACTCAATCTTTATCTCCACCGGAACGATCTGTTGCTCGTTCTGCAGCCCATCACGGGGGCCAACCTCGGTGATGACAAGTGATCCAGCGGAATCAGTCATTGCTCCCGCTCCGAGCGCTGCTCTCGCCGCTGCTGCGTGATAAAGAACGTCAGCATGAATGCTGCCACACCGATCGTCAGCAGCACCGCGACTCCGAGCAGAATGAGTTCTGCCCACGTCGCGCCCGCTGGCTGGGACAGGTGCGCCGCGGCACGCGGTTCAATCATTGTGTCACCTCGATCTCTTCCAATGTGGCCGTCACCTTCTCACCATCCGCAAACAGCGTGACAGTCTCGCCCGGCGAGGCGGCCGACCACTTGACCATTCCCATCGCAATAGCCTGGTTTCCTCGCATCGGCGAAGGCGAGCTGGATGTGATCGCGCCTATCGGATCTCCAAGTGCCCCGTCATCGCCGGCAAGGATCTGCCCGCCGGCAATCGGGAGCCGCTCATCCGCTACGACGATTCGCCTGAGTATCTGTTTCGGATTCCCAAGATGCTCCATTCGAGCGACAACCTCCTGACCGGTGTAGCACCCCTTATCGAAATCCACGTGGCTTCGAAGCACGCCAGTCTCATGCGGCACGTTCGTCGGGCCGAAGTCGATGTGCCACCAGGGCGACGAAGCCTCGACCCGAGCGATGTTGAAGGCGTACCACCCTACCGTGCGGCACTTGGTGGTCACCGCCCTGCCACGTCCGTGAAGTGCCTCCCAGATCGCTGGTGCGTTCTCCCGGCGGGTGTGAATCCGCACGCCCGGAACCCCAAGGACGTCTCCCCGCACGCATATGGCAGGCTTCGAGGCAATTGTTGATTCGGTGGAGAACCCTACGTCAGGCAGGCCGAGACCACATGCGGCGAGCACTGCATGCGCCTCAGGGCCATGCAACTCGATGGTGTACAGCCCCGCATCCAACTCCATCCGGACATCCTCGGCAAACACAAGCCGATCAACTTCCGCGAGAACGGCAGGTACATCACTGCAATCCACATCGATCAGCAAACCCGAAACCGTTCGCACCACATTGAATGCAGACATGATTCGCCCAGTTCGCTGCAGCAGAAAAGTCGATCGAACACCCCCGACCGGCAGATCGTGCAGTTTGCGAGTGGTGAGTCGGTTCAGCAGATCCAATGCATCGTCACCGGAGCACCGAATGACTGCGCGATTCGCGGCATCCACGAGCGCCGCGCCACGGCGCACTGCAGCGTACTCCAGTTCAACAGCACCAAGCGTCGCTAAAACGAGCCTTGCTTGCGATGAATCTTCATCGCTCCCCCAGTGCACATACTCGGGATCACCACCAGCCAGAGCGGCTGTGGAAGCTCCAAGCCGATTCGCGCCCGAACGATTCACGCGCGACTCTGTCAGTGCGCGAGCTTCAGCGGCATGCAATTCACGAAGCGGCATGTTGCAATTCCCTGGACGCTTCTACCAATTGATCAAACAATCCACTCCCCAGAGGCCCAGGTCCGGTTCGCTCCGGATGCCACTGCACGCCAACGACGAAGACCCGCGACATGTCTCGGATGGCCTCGATCATCCCGTCATCTGAGCGAGCTACGACCTCGAGCGTTCCTGAGGTTCGGAGTGCCTGATGATGTCGACTGTGGACTTCACCGGAACCGAGCGCACCCGAAACACCGTGTTTCTTTCCATCCGCATGAAGACTTGCGGTCTGACATGAGTCTGGAAGGTGCTGGTCCAACTCGGCGCCGTATTCCAGCCCCAGGAATTGCATCCCAAGACAGATTCCGAGTACAGGAAGACCCAGATTCAGAGCATGCCCCAAGATGGCTCGGTCGAAGGCTTGGCGAATCGGGTCTACCCGCAGCGCGCTGGGATGCGTCGGGCGGCCCCAGTCCTCCATAATCGGATCATCTCCACCGGTCACGACAATGCCCTGACACAGGGATGCCAGCGACTCTGCATGGTCAAGAATCGGCGGCAAGACCACCGGAAGACCCCCCGCATCAGCCACCGCAGCGGCGTATTCGGGGGAAATCCGAATCCGGCCCTCCTGAATGTCAGTCGTCAATCCGATCAGGGGGCGGTTCGAATCCACTGTATGGAGCCCTTTCGCTCTCGCTCTGTTTCGTCTAGAATTCTCGATTCGTCGCCCCGGACACGCGTTCGGGGCTGCTGGCCCCCAGTATCCACGACGAGGATTGAATTCGCCATGCCTGCTCCCAGAGGAAACCGTCGAACACGCCGCACAAAGATCGTCCACAAGGACGCCAAGGGTAATCCCTGGGTGGACTACAAGGACGTCGATGATCTGCGACGGCTCATGACCCCCAACGGCAAGATCTACTCCCGCAAGCGTCTCGGCACGAACGCGACCGAACAACGTCGCGTCAGCCAAGCCATCAAGCGGGCACGTTTCATGGGACTGCTCCCATACACCAGCGGAACGCTGTAGAGAGATCTGCCGGGTCGGATCGACCCCGCTCTGTCGTGTAAGGGATCAATCGATGCCGGCGATACGCCGGAGTGTTCGTGCTGCGCCTCGAAGGAGGATCTTCAGGCGAATTCGCCGCAGCTCCTCGTCCCGAGGATGCAGCCGACGCCCCCGCTTCACCCACGCCCACGCCGCTGCGAGCCGATCCTGCTCAAGGGCAACAATCGCAAGATTCGACACCGATGCAACGCACGAAGAGTCGATCCTCAGCACCGCCCGGCTCACCGCCCGCCCGCCATCAAAGTCGCCGGACAGGTATCTCGCCTTCGCGAGCATCCGGAGTAGATCGACATCGTCTGACGATCCACGCTGGCGTTGGCGATCCAGGACATAGGCGGCCTCATCGGGCAATCCAGCACTCAACAGCAGCCCACCGAACGAAGTGAGGTCGCCTTCACAAGGCCGATCGGGGCCTGACTCACGAAGCCGGCACACCGAGCGGCTGAGCAGCCGTCTGGCGTCACCTGTCTGGCCGAGATGCAGAAGGCATTCTGCCAGCAACCGGTCGCAATCCGGATAATCCCGGTCGAGTCGGCGAACGAGCTGAAATGTCAGCGCGGCCTGCTGATATCGCCGCTCCTGCATGGAAAGCAGCGCAATCTGAAAGTGAGCGTGCGAATTGGTCGGCTCAATTCCGATGACCTGTCGAAGAACAGCGGCGGCCTCATCGGCTCGGCCGGTTCGAGCAAGCAGCTCGGCCCACGACAGGGCCACACCCGCATCAACCGGGGAACCCCGGACGATCCGCTCGAATGCTTCGGTTGCTTCATCGATTCGGCCAGAGGACGCCATCACCTCAGCAAGGAGATGATGCGCTCTGAGGTACCGTGGATCGAGTCGTACTGCCTCTTCAAGACACCATCCTGCCCGGCTCCACTGCCTCCTCAGGAAGAGGCTGCGACCAATCGCCGTCAGGCAACCCGCGGTCGGGCAGGTCAACTGCATCTCCGAAAGGTAGAACGTCGTCTCAGCATCCTCATGACGCCCCGCATCCACATAGGCATCGATCAGCCGCACCCATCCCTGCTCGTCGTGCGGGTCGATTCGAACCAGTTGCTCCAACCGCTCCAGCGCGGCATCAAAGTCGCCCGCAATCAGCCCTACGGTTGCGGCGGCATCAACATGGTCAACAACGCCGGGTTCCAGTTCCGCTGCCTCGTCAAAACAGGCCATCGCCTCCGACAATCGCTCCGCATACTGCAGAATCAGGCCGAGACGGTGATGCCACTCGGGGTGGCTTCGATCAATGGCGATAGCCTGCCGCAAGGCCGTCTCTGCCTCACCAAGTCGACCTGACTCGAAAAGATCTTCGGCGCGTCCAGCAAGCGTTTCGGCATCCAACCAGTTGCTCATCGGTCCTCCGTGTGCGTACTCGTCCACCGCCCAGTGTACGGCGGGAAACACCACCATGAACAGGCCGTCAGAGCCCCTCATTCCATGGTGGGTGCCGCAGCCGCGTAGAATGCCCCCCGACCCCACCCATGCAGTACCTCCCTTTCACTGTGACGATTCTCCTGCTGGCTGGTTCCTGCGCGGCACCGGCCCGACCCGGGGCGGCTCCACCGGCCGAGCCAGTGCCCGTTGACCTGGCCGCCTCGGATCAGCGCCGGCTTCAGCTGTCATCGCTCATTTTGACGAGTGACGCCGATGACGTGGACTCGTCCGCCCGTGTGTCTGCGGCCGCAGAGCTGCTCTCCCTTCAGGCTCCGCAGGCCAGAGAACTCCTGATAGAGGCCATTGGGGGAACGCGGCCGGAAGTGCAAATGGCCACCGTGCTCGCCCTGCGAGATGCCCCTTCCATCGATCTTTCGTTTCGCAATTCGCTGGTCGAAGCACTTCCGAGGAGCTCGGCCCAATTGCAACCACTGCTGGCCGAGTTGATCGCTCGGTATGGTCAGCACGACGCCAACGTTCTGGATCAAGTTGCTGCCATTGCACTCGACGAAGACAGAGTGATCTCGGAGCGCATTGCAGCAGTTCGAGGATTGGGGTCTTTCCATCACGCTCCCGCTCGCGCTGCTGAGAGTCTCATGCTGATACTTGGCGCTGGGGCCACAGCCGGGTCCCCTCTTACAATTGCAGCCACAAATCAACTGGCAGAACTCACCGGTCTCCCGAAGCAGGATGATGCGCGATACTGGCTGAACTGGTGGCGCCAGAATCGAGATCGCCCGTCCGAACGGTGGTTGCAGGACACTGTTGACGCACTGACCAAACACGCAACGGTACAAGCTCAACAGCTCACTGAAGTGCGAACCGATCGACAGCGAATGGCCAACCGTGTTCTCGCGACCTATCGCGAGTTCTGGCCATTTCTCTCCATCGAACAGCAGCAGGAACGGCTGCTGCCGATTCTGCAGGATGAACTCCCAGCCATTCGGCTGTTTGGTTTAGATCGCCTGGCAGTGCAGCTCCGCGACGGCCATGCCAACCCCCAAGGCAAGCACGCGGGGCTCTCGCTTCTGGAAGATCCTGACGCCTCAATTCGGCGAGCGGCTGCCGCGCTGCTCCCCGAGTTTGATCCAGATGCGGTGGCAGCCGCTGTAGCAGCCCGTTTCCCCGTTGAGACTGACGCAGCGGTGCTTACAACATTGCTTCCGCGGATCGCCTCATCGCGGCCTGATCTTCTCTCGTCACAACGGCTCGCAAAACTCATTCAGGATGACGAGGTGCGGCCCGCCGCGATTCATGCCGTTCGGGTCATGCTCTCGAATCCCACCCTTCGCACCACTGAGACCGTGGAGACACTTCGACCACCGCTTCGCGCCGCCTTCACCCAGGCGCCGGACCCAGCCACCGCTATCGCGCTGGGGCTCGTTGGCAGCGAAGACGACCTGCAGATGCTCGCAAAGAGACTCGGAGACGAGGACCCGTCATGGCGAGCCGCAGCGGCGGAAGCGCTGTTCATGCGAGGTCAATTGGAGCCTCTGAAGCAGCGAGCCACCGATTCTGCCGTGTACCCATTCGTTCTCAGCGCGGCAGAGCGTATTGGAGGGCTCCCGGGCTTGGCAGAGATAGCAGCGCTGACACCGCATGATGAGTTCAAGCAGCGATGGACGAAGTCTCTGCTCGATACGGTGTCAGAGATTGATCCTGCCAACGCGTTGCAAGCCGACGAGATTCTTGCGTCGCTCCCGGACATCACCGATGCCCAGCGGGCAGCTGCACTCCAAAGCGCATTCGGAAGCGAGCAACTTGGCGAGCAGGACAAGGTAGATCTGGCGAGCAGGCTCGGACCGCTGATTTTGCAGACTGGCGACCCTCGTGCCGTTGTTGCCATGATCGATCAAGTGCCCGAAGGGCGACGCACCCCCCAACTCAACGCCCTCCGGTTCACCGCCGCCCTCCGCGGCCGGTTGTTTGACGAGGCCGCCCAAACGCGGAGCGGCCTGCCTGCCTGGATCGACGCCTTCGAGGACATGAAAGTCACTCAGCCCGAGGCCGCTGACCTTGTACGCACGGAGATCGTGAGGCGATTCCAGGATGACTTGGATGAAGCCGCGCTGGAACGGCTTGGACTGGCCGCCGACCCGATGATGGGTGACGCCGCCGACCCTGAACAGCAAGAATAGTCACTGACTTCATCATCACCCGCGTCCTCAAGATCCCACACGCCTCGCAGGACATCAGGAGAGCTCGTTCATGGCGACTACACGAACCCGCACCGATCACGACTCAATGGGAGAATTGCAAGTACCGATCAAGGCGATGTACAGCGCCTCGACGCAACGAGCCGTGCAAAATTTCCCGATCTCAGGTCGAGCCGTGTCATGGGAGATCATTCACGCCTTTGCATTACTCAAGCGTGCCGCCGCTGAGGCCAACAAGGAACTTGGCAAACTCGACGCCAAACGAACTCGGTTGATCGTCACGTCATGCAACGCTATCGCCAAGGCACTGGAAGATCCGGCCACGCGCCCTGGCATGATGCAGAACTTCCCGGTCGACATCTTTCAAACCGGTTCCGGCACGTCGACGAACGTCAACTTCAATGAAGTCGTCGCCAACATGATTTCGGTTGCGGCCGGTAACTCGCTCGGATCATTCGCCCCAGTGCATCCCAATGATCACGTCAACATGGGGCAGTCATCGAATGACACATTCCCGACGGCAGTACAGATCGCGGCGGCGACACATATCAAGAAGGCGATGGTACCCGGCATCAAGAGGCTCTCCGCTGTGCTCCACCGCAAGGCCAGGCAGTTTGACTCGATCGTCAAGATCGGCCGCACACATTTACAAGACGCAACGCCCATCCGGCTTGGGCAGGAGTTCAGCGGGTTCGCCGCGCAAATGAACTTCGCCGTTGAGCGAGGCCTCAAAGCGATCCAATCGCTCGCGGAGAACCTCCCCATCGGAGGCACCGCCGTCGGCACCGGCATCAACACGCACCCGAAGTTCGCGTCCCATGTCGCCAGGCAATTGTCCAGAGAGACAGGCGTCCGATTCCGCGAAGCCGCCAATCACTTCGAGGCGCAGGCATCACGAGACTGCCTCGTGGCAGCTCATGGCGACCTCAAGACGATCGCCATCAGCCTCTCGAAGATCGCGAGCGACATCCGCTTCATGGGATGTGGCCCCCGTTGCGGCATTCATGAACTGGAACTTCCCGCGATCCAACCTGGCTCGTCGATCATGCCAGGCAAGGTCAACCCCGTCCTCGTCGAGTCGGTGATGCAAGTCGCCATGAAGGTCTCAGGCAATGACGTCACCATCGGAATCGGTGGATTTGGTGGAGCAGGGTCGCTCATGGATCTCAATGTTGCCCAGCCAATGATGAGCGATTGCCTCCTTGAGAGCATCAAAATCATCGGCAACGTGTCGCGACTGTTCGCAGATGATTGCGTGAAAGGCATCAAAGCCAATCGTAAGGCGATCAAACAGACCGTTGAGCAGAGCCTCATGCTCGGTACGGCACTGGCACCTGTCATCGGCTACGACAAGGCGTCCAAGATCGCCAAGGCGTGCTACGCGAGCGGACAGACAATTCGAGCGTACTGCCTTGAGCACGACATTCTGCCTGCATCTGAGCTTGATGACTTGCTTGATGTCAGTTCGATGACGTATCCGCACTGAGCAAACGGAACCCGAAGCTGGCGATGGTCGCGAGCGGAAACGCTGGTACGCCCACACGACGGAGAATCCGCCGGTAGCCCTCTGAGGGCCTGGTCCACGGATCACGACTGCTGACGTGCGACACACCCGGCGAATCGGCGGCGGACTCCACGATCCACCCACCAAGGCCCATTCCTTCAAGTCGGAGGTCCGGCTCATTGATGGTCTCAAGCAACCGAAGGACATCGCCCAGCTCGCGGGGCCCCAGCGAGCACGCGCCCGCAGCGCCATCGTGGCCTCGCAAACACGGAATCAGAATCCGACGACTCTCCGGCACCAGCACGCACGCTCGAGAGAGCATCGACAGTGGCGCCTCGCCCCAGTCGTGCACGAGCACGACGACCCCGATGTCACCATCGCCGGCAATGTCCCACACCGGAAGATCCAGTCCGTCTTCGGTGCGGAGGAACCACCGATCCCATCGAAAGCCAGCCTCGCTCGGGTCGAGTGGGTCTCCCGCGGCCAACGCGCGGCCCGCTGCGCCACCAGGAGGCCGCTTCGCCTGGCGAATCAACACCCCGCAGCCAATGATCAACCACGCCGCCGCTGCAATCAAAAACAAGCCAAGCAAACCCATGCGCACGGAATGGTAGCCGTCTCCGGCTCCATCACGACCCGTCACTACCATATGGACCCCATGAAGGCCTCACTCCAGATCGGCAACACGGCGGAAGTTGCTGTGCGCGTCACCGAAGCCATGTGCCCCGCTTTCGACGGGGTCATCGTCCATCAGGTCTACTCGACGTGGTCAATGGCTCATCACATGGAACTTGCTGCAAGAAAGGTGCTCGCCCCCCACTTGGACGAGGATGAAGAGGGGATCGGTGGGCATCTGTCCATCGACCATGTGGCCCCGGCCCTACTCGGCGCGACGGTTCGTGTGCGCGCCGAAGCTATCGACCTTGTGGATGGCCGCCTCACGTGCGAGGTCACGGCCTGGGAGGGTGATACCCTGCTCGGTCGCGGGCGGCAGGTGCAGCGAGTGCTGCCGAGAGCCGTCCTCGACCGGATTATCGATCGGGCCGCACAACGGCCATGCGCGGAAGGGAGTGAATGAGATGAGCGATTCACCGCATCTGCTCACCGAGATTGACGGCCACGTCGCTGTCGTTCGCATCAACAGGCCGAAAGTTCTCAACGCGCTCAATCTTGAGCTCATGCAGGACCTTGCTGGCCTCATGGAGCAATACGACGCGGATGACTCCATCCGCGTCATCCTGCTCGCCGGATCGCAGCGAGCGTGGGCCGCCGGCGCGGACATCGGCGACATGGCGACGGCGACTCGTGCCGACATGGAGAGCCGCGACCAGTTTGCGCAGTGGAACCGCATCAAGTCGGTTCGAAAGCCAATCGTCGCCGCCGTCAGTGGATTCGCCCTCGGCGGCGGCTGTGAGCTCATGATGCACTGCGATGTCGTGGTATGCAGCGAGACGGCCAGGATTGGGCAGCCCGAAATCAACATCGGTGTCATGCCCGGCGCCGGAGGCACCCAGCGTCTGACCCGGGCCGTTGGCAAGGCGGTCGCTATGGATATTGTTCTCTCCGGCCGTTTCCTGTCAGCGAAAGAGGCCATGCTGTTTGGCCTCGTCAGCCGGGTCGTGCCCAAGGAACACTGGTTCAACGAAGCCATGAACGTGGCCAGGACCATCGCGGCCAAAGCACCGATCTCACTGCGCCATGCCAAGGAATCTGTCCTCAACGCGGAAGAGAAGCCGCTCAACGATGCGCTCGGTCGCGAACGTGAATTGTTCTACATGCTCTTTGACACCGAAGACCAGACCGAGGGCATGACAGCCTTCCTCGAAAAACGCCGCCCTTCGTTCACCGGAAAGTAGCCCAGACATGACAACCGCCACCGACCTCACCACGCTGACACGCTCCGTCACCGATCACATTGCAACAATCACGATCAACAGGCCGGATGTACTCAACGCATTCAACGACGACCTCAGCCGAGAGTTCATCGACACGCTCAAGACGGTCGCCCGCGACGATGATGTCCGAGTCGTCGTGATCACCGGTTCAGGCCGCGCCTTCAGCAGCGGGCAGGATCTCGGCGATCTCGAAGCCAAGTATGTACCGGGCCATGTCCCCACGATGGGCAATGACCTCAAGAAGCGATACGACCCATGGGTCAAGCTCATTCGCACGATGGAAAAACCAGTCATCGCTGCAGTCAATGGAGTCGCAGCAGGTGCTGGCTGCAGCCTCGCGTTGGCATGTGATATGCGGATTGCCTCGGAGCACGCCAAGTTCATCGAGGTCTTCATCAACGTCGGCCTCGTTCCGGATTCAGCAAGTACATGGACACTCCCCAGACTCGTCGGACTCGGCCGAGCGATGGAACTGTGCATGACCGGCCGCCCCGTCAAAGCCGACGAAGCACTCGCTATCGGCATGGTCAACCAAGTTGTTCCCGCGGACGAACTGGAGGCCGCCACGACTGCCCTCGCAGGCCGCCTCGCTTCGCTGCCAGGCAAGGCACTTTCGCTCACCAAGCGGCTCCTGAATGAGTCATTCGAGAGGGATCTCAGCGAACAACTCGACGCAGAGTCATTCGCGCAGGAGACCGCGGGGAAGACAGCCGATCACTTCGAAGGCGTCACAGCCTTCCTCCAAAAACGAGCTCCCACCTTCACAGGGAAGTAGCCATGTCAACCGTTGGAATACTCGGCGCCGGTGCCATGGGCGCTGGCATTGCGCAGGTCGCCGCCTCGTCTGGGTGGCGGGTTCGGCTGATCGATCTCGACCTCAACACGTGCGAGTCTGCCAGGCAGGGCATTGTGAAGAGGTTGGCCCGAAGCGTCGAAAAGGGCCGCATGAGCCAAGCCGAGGCAGACGCCACCGCTGATCGCATCCTGCCGTCGATGGGGACAGATCTCACCGATTGCAAGCTCTTCATCGAAGCGATCGTGGAAGACATCGACGTCAAAGTCGCAGCAATCAAGCCGATCATCGGCGTGCTTCCGAGCGAAGCGATCATCGCAACGAATACATCGTCGCTCTCGGTGTCGGAACTCGGTGATCGAATCGGAGCTGCCGACCGAACGTGCGGCATGCACTTCTTCAATCCGGCGCCAATCATGAAACTGGTCGAGGTCGTACGCGGACGCCTCACAGGCGAGCAGGTACTCGACAAGGCCGCTGCCATCGCAACCGACTGGGGAAAGCAGGTCGCGCGGTGCGCTGACACACCCGGCTTCATCGTCAACCGAGTCGCCCGTCCGTATTACCTCGAGGCATTTCGATGCCTTGGAGACGGATTGGCGGACCCCTCCGCGATCGATGCTGCCATGAAGGACATTGGTGGCTTTCGTATGGGCCCTTTCGAGCTCACCGACTTCATTGGACACGATGTCAACACGGCAACGACGAGAAGCGTTTGGGAACAGTGGAATCGCCCCCCCAGACTCGCCCCCAGCGCCATTCAAGAAGCCATGGTCGCTGAGGGGCAACTTGGACGAAAGAGCGGCTGCGGCGTCTACGACTGGTCTGGTGAGAAGCCCGTGTGCGTGCTGAGGCCGCCGCAGGATGCTGCAACCGGTATCGGTGACCTCGGCGGCATCGCCATGGCGTTCTGCGAAGCTGCCACGAGCGACGACGAAGCCCTTACCAAGTCCACCGAGCGGCAGCGAATCGTTTTCACGCGAGTTCTGGCAGCCCTTCTCAACGAGGCCGCTTGGACTGAGCGTGATGGCGTTGCCGAGCAGAACGACATTGACGTAGCCATGCGGGCTGGCGTGAACTATCCCCGGGGACTCTTCGAATGGGCTTGCGACATCGGCAATGAACTTGTCGCCGAAACGCTGACCGCGTTGGAGGTAGCAACCGGCGACGGGCGGTTCTCGCCACCCGCGTGAGGCCGCCCCAGCGTACTCCTGGAGCTCTGAGCGAATTGCTTCAATTCGCTCGCTCCCGCGACGATGACCCCCGCCGGGGCGTCCCGTACAATCCGTGCTCTCATGACACGCAGAGCAGCCATCGTTTCCGCCCTTCGAACCCCGTTCGGCCGATATGGCGGCACGCTGAGCAGTGTCCGCCCTGATGATCTGGCCGCCCACGCGATCAAACATGCTGTCGCGCAGGCAGGGATCGATCCCTCTTCGATCGAAGACGTCTATCTCGGAGCCGCGAATCAGGCTGGCGAGGACAACCGAAATGTCGCCCGCATGGCCGCCCTGCTCGCAGGGCTCCCAGTCAGCGTGGGCGGATGCACCGTGAACAGGCTGTGCGCGTCCGGCCTCGAAGCAATCAACATTGCCGCGCGGATGATCGAGTCAAACTGCGGCGACGTCTTCGTCGCAGGCGGCGTCGAGAGCATGAGCCGCGCCCCCTTCGTGATGGCCAAGGGCGAGCGCGCCTTTGATCGCTCGCTCAATGTCCACGACACGACGATCGGCTGGAGATTCACCAACCCTGCGTTGGCGGCCATGCACCATCCCTATGGCATGGGGGAGACCGCAGAGAACCTGGCCCGGCAGTACGACATCAGCCGAGAGGACCAGGATCGCTTTGCAGTTCTCAGCCAGCAGCGCTGGACATTGGCCAATGAGATGAACCTCTTTGACGACGAGTTGCTCGCGGTGGATGTCCCGCAAAGGCGGAAGGATCCGATCCACTTCGATGCCGATGAGCATCCGCGGCCAGAGACCACGATGGAAACGCTCGCCCGGCTTCGCCCGGCCTTTGCCAAGGATGATCAGGCGAGCGTGACGGCGGGCAACTCCAGCGGTGTCAACGACGGCGCGGCCGCGCTGGTTCTCATGGAAGCCGAGAAGGCTCGCAGCGAAGGGCATGACATTCTCGCGATCGTCGGCCCCTCGGCCTCGGCCGGCGTCGATCCAGCCACCATGGGTCTCGGCCCGGTCCCAGCCACCCGCAAGGCGCTGGGCCGCGCAGGCCGCTCGATCGAAGATGTCGGCCTCTTTGAGCTCAACGAGGCCTTCGCAGCCCAGTCCCTGGCGTGCATTCGAGAGTTGGACCTCGATCTCGACAGGGTCAACGTAAAAGGTGGCGCCATCGCGATCGGGCACCCCCTCGGCGCAAGCGGTGCCAGAATCGCCGCCACGCTCGTACACGAGATGAAACGCCGCAAAACGGACCTCGGGGTCGCTACACTTTGCGTTGGCGTTGGGCAGGGCCTTGCCACGGTGTTTGAGCACCCGGCAGCCTCCTGAGCCTCGTGTCGCCACTGGAAGGATCTCAAGAACAAGGATTTCGCGCATGAGCGGCGCCGCTAACCCGGTCTCACCACCGGACATCACGATTGAGTGTGACCCTGACAAACTCGCTGAATTTGAGCACCGCATCACCGACGGCGTGCTGATTGAGCCCGGCGACTGGATGCCCGAGGCCTATCGCGCCCTGATGCTCCGAATGGCCGAACATCACGCCAACAGCGAGATCGTTGGGGCGCTTCCCGAGGGCGAGTGGATCACGCGGGCACCTAGCATGCTGCGAAAACTCGCCTTGATCGCCAAGGTGCAGGACGAAGTCGGCCACGGCCAGATGCTCTACCGCGTCTCGCAGGAACTTGGCAAGAGCCGTGATGACATGCTCCGTGATCTCATCACGGGCAAGACGAAGTACCACAACTGCTTCAACTATCCGTGCCCGACATGGGGCGACATCGCCATGATCCAGTGGCTCATCGATGGCGCCGCCATCATGAACCAGAAGACTCTCGCTGACGGCGCCTATGGCCCGTACGTGCGAACGATGAATCGCATCAACATGGAAGAAGCCTTCCACTTCAAGAGCGGCGAAGACATGGTGTTGACGCTCATGGGAGGTACCAAGGGGCAGCAAACGATGGCGCAGGATGCCTTCGATCGATGGTGGCCGGTCGCCCTGATGTTCTTCGGGCCAGCCGACAAGCCCAATGCTGAGGAATTGCCAGCGATGAAATGGCGAATGAAGACTGAGCGAAATGACTCGCTCAGGCAGCGTTACGTCAATCGCTTCGCCCCCGCCGCCATGGACATGGGTCTCGCCATTCACGTGTGCGAGAAGGATTCAGACGGCCTGGTCACCTCGAAGAGACCAGACGAAGCCATCGTGCTCGATGAAGCGACTGGGAACTGGGGATTCACCGAACCGGACTGGGATGAGTTCTGGCGAGTGATCCGAGGCAATGGTCCTTGCAATGCTCACCGCGTCGCGCTTCGCCGCCTCTCATACGAACAAGGTGCCTGGGTCCGCCGGGCCATCGGAACGGGAGCGGTGGCAACCCCACCGGCAGCCTGATGTCGAAAGTACGCGAACAGGAATTGACGTTTGGCGGTCAGCTTCCAGAGCCAACGCCCGATTCCAAGCATTGGGTCATCTACACCATGAAACGCGAGGGCGCCCCCTACAAGTGGGCTGGTTATGTCGACGCCCCAGACGTCGAGCTCGCGCTTCAATTCGCTCGCGAGCACTACGGGCTGGACGAGACCTGCGTCGGCATCATCGCGCACGAGCACGAGGATGCCACCGATGGCGAGTATTCGCTGGAACCGCTTCAGGCTGGCGACGCCACGGGCAGCGACGGTCAGTCGTGGACGGTGTTCACCCTTGAGAGACGCGGCGGCAATCATCAGACTGCCGGCACCGTGAATGCTCCAGATGCAGCAACGGCTATCGAGCGGGCTACTGCTACTCATGCCGGCCCGAAAGTTCGCAGTATTCGAGTCGTACCGACAACGTGTATTCACGAGACTACCGAATCCGAACTCACCATCTGGCGATCCCATGACATGAACTACAAGCTCGCCAAGGGCTATGCCAAGGACGTTCGGGCTAAGTGGTCGAGATTCCGCGACAAAGAGACCTACGAGCAGTACCGCAGAGATGACATCGCCAAGCACTTCTGAGAAACACCACCGATGACCATGCAGGACATGATGAAAGACCCATTGGCGAACATCGTGCTGATGCACGCCGATGACAAACTGATGCTCGGACACATGCAGAGTGACTGGACCGGGCTTGCGCCGGTGCTGGAAGAGGACATTGCGGCCTCCTCCATGTCTCAGGACGACCTCAGCCATGCGCTCGTGCTGTACGACTATCTGGCCAGACGCTTCGAGCAGACATCGGATGCCATTGCGTTCGGCCGGGATGCTGGCGACTACCGCTGCTGCGACTTGATCACGATTCCTGACGAGTTCGACTGGGCCATCGCGCTGGCGAAACGATGGTTGGTCGCAACGTTCACGGCGCTGGGCCTCGACCGACTTGCGACAATCGATGATGAAGATCTCGCCGCTCGGTGCACTCGACTCATTCCCGAACAGGCCATCCACGTACGGCACCTCTCCGAGTGGATGATTCGCCTCGGCAGCGGCACCGATGAGTCACGAAGCCGCATGCAGGCGGCGCTCAACACGCTCGAACACGCTGCCTGCATGATGTTTGAACCACCAGACCACAGCATTGAGCCAACCGACAACTTCTGCTGCGGACGCGATGAAATGTTTGACCAGTGGAAGTCCTGTTGTGAGGACACGCTCCAGAAGGCAGGCCTCTCGGCCACGCTCACGCTTCCACCACAGTCCATGGTTGGCGGGCGTCGAGGCGCGCACGCCGACCACTTCACCGATCAATTGGCCGAGATGACCGAGGTCCGCCGCGCCGAACCTGCGCAATCATGGTGAGCGTCGACGACATCGGAGCGGCGCTCAACCAGGTACCAGATCCCGAGTTACCTCTCAGCATTGTCGAACTCGGAATGGTCGAGGACGTGATGGTGGACAGTCACGCTGCCGTCATTCGTCTCATCCCGACCTATACAGGGTGCCCGGCCCTTCCAATGATCGAGCGAGATGTACACGCGAAGGTCCGCGAGGTGGAGGGCATCGAGCAATGCACCGTGGAATGGTGCTACAACCCACCCTGGACTCCGGAACGCATCAGCGAGTCGGGCCGCGCCAAGCTCAAGGCGCACGGCGTCACAACGCCTCAATGCGGACACGCCGATCCAAATCACGTGCCGCTTCACACTTCTGCGATCCCATGCCCATATTGCGGCTCAACAGACACGCGGCTGGATAGCCCGTTCGGGCCGACCCGTTGCCGCGCCATCTACTTCTGCGGCGCCTGCCGCAATCAGTTTGAGCACATGAAGCCGCGGGGCTAGCCACGGGAAGGATTCCTCGTGAGCGTCAACTACACTACCCCTCTCATGCCCGACTCCAGTCCTGACAACAAGGCGAACGCAGCCCGCACACCCGGCGAGGCCACGCCGCCACCCCCGGCGACAGGGGGCTTTGACGCCAAGTCCATCGATCTTGGTCGGATCGAGTGCCTTCAGATACTCAATGAGCACGGCGAAGTTGATGAGGGCTTACGGCCCGACATGGACGACATGGAGCTCCGGCGCCTGCACCGAGCCATGGTGCTGAGCCGTGCCTTCGATACCCGTATGCTCGCCATGCAGCGGCAAGGACAAATGGGAACCTTTGCACCAAACATCGGCCAGGAGGCTTGCGCCGTCGGACAAGCCTGGCCGCTCGGCGAGAAAGACTGGTTCTCTCCGTCATACCGATCCTTCGGAGCGCAGATCATTCGAGGCTGGCCCATGGACCGCCTCATGACTCTGTGGGACGGGTATCACGACGGCTTTCCGCCACCAGAAGGTGTCAACGATCTGCCGTTCTCAATCGTCATCGGGTCACATGTACTTCCAGCCGTCGGGATCGGCATGGCCATGAAGCGAGCCGGTGATCCACACTGCGTCGTCGTCAACTTTGGAGATGGCGCGTTTTCCGAAGGTGCCGTCATCGAAGCGCTCAACTTCGCCGCCGTCGAAAACGCGCCCGTCGTGTTTATCGCTGAGAACAATGGCTGGGCGATTTCAACGCCGCTCTCGAAGCAGTGCAAGAACGATGTGCTCGCTTCGCGTGGCGTGGGCTACGGCGTTCACTCCATCCGTGTCGACGGGAATGACATTCTGGCAATGACGACTGCTACCCGCGAAGCGTGCGAGCGAGCGAGAACGGGAGGCGGCCCCACCCTGATCGAAGCCGTTACATTCCGGATGAGCCTCCACACGACGGCGGATGATCCAACGGTCTACCGCGACGAAGCACTCGTCGATCCGTGGAAGGAGCGATGCCCCATCCGGCGATTTGAGACTTGGCTGCAACGCACCGGCCGCTTGACGGCGGATGAGGCCGAGGCAATCCGATCCGAATGCGAACAGGACGTACTCGACGCCCGCGAGCAATTCCGCGCTACAGCCAAAGCCAAACCGGGCGAGATCTTCGACTACCTCTACGCCTCCAATCCCCCCGAGCTCGAATCGCAGCGAATGGCCTACCTCCGCAGGCTCGAGCGCAAGGGGGTGTCGTGATGGCCAAACGGACGATGGTGGAAGCACTGAATCTCGCGCTCGATGAGGCGCTTGCTGCAGATGAACAGGTCTGCCTCATGGGCCAGGACATCGGCATCAATGGCGGCGTCTTTCGCGTCACCAAGGGCCTTCAGGCCAAACACGGCGCCGACCGCGTTATCGATTCGCCACTGGCGGAGTGCGGTATCATCGGCACCGCCGTCGGTATGGCGGTGTATGGCATGAAGCCCGTCGCCGAGATTCAATTCTCCGGATTCACCATGCAGGCCTTTGATCAGATCGAGCAGAACATGGCTCGGCTTCACAACCGAACACAAGGGCGATTCCCGATACGAATGGTCCTTCGAACTCCCTATGGAGGCGGCATCCGCGCTGTCGAACATCACAGCGAGTCGCGGGAGGCGTACTGGGCCCACACGCCAGGGCTCAAGGTGGTGATTCCCTCCGGGCCACGAAACGCCCGATCGCTCCTCACGGCAGCGATTGCCGATCCGGATCCCGTCATTTTCTACGAGCCGAAGTCCGTGTACCGCGCCTTCCGCGAAGAGGTCCCCGATACACCGGAGTCATTCGAGCTTGGGAAGGCTCACGTCGTACGCGCTGGCGCTGATGTGACGATCATTTCATTCGGCGCCATGATGCGACCGGCTTTGGAAGCCGTCGAAGATCTCGCCGAGGTGCATGGGATTGAAGCCGAGCTGATTGACCTGCTTACCGTCTCACCGATCGACACCGAGACGCTGATCGAGTCGGTCACAAAAACCGGGCGATGCATCATCTTCCACGAGGGGCATCAGACCTGTGGCATCGGGGCTGAGGTTTCGGCGCGGTTGGCCGAAAGCGGTGCCTTCGAGTACCTCATCGCGCCGCTCCGAAGGCTGACTGCCCCGGATCTGCCCTACCCCTTCTTCCAGGTCGAGCAGCACTTCCTCCCCGACGCCGAAGACATTGTCGCCACGGCGAAGGAACTCGTAGAGTGGACGTGACGACCATGAGCACGAATCAATACGAGTTCAGACTGCCCGATCTTGGTGAAGGCGTTCACGAGGGCCAGGTCATCGCTATCCACGTGACCGAAGGGCAGCAAGTCCGAGAGGACGCGCCGCTCATGGAAGTTGAAACTGACAAGTCTGCCGCAGAGATTCCGTGCCCGGTGACCGGCCGTGTCAAGACAATTCATGTGTCCGAACAGCAACTCGTCCGTGTGGGCGACACCATGATCACCTTCGCAACTTCGGACGCAACGGCTCCTGCTGCGACCACCTCTGAAAAACTCGAAACCACAGCGGCAGACTCAATGGCTGCATCACCCACGATTCCGCCGACCAGCCGCAGAAAGCCCGCTTCCCCATCAGTCAGACGATTGGCTCGGGAGCTTGCTGTCGAGTTGGATCAGGTGGACGGGTCCGGCCCCGGGGGACGTGTGACTCGGAAAGATGTCCGGCGTTTCGCTGACGCCCGGACATCCAAGGAAGAGCCTCGCATCATCGCGCAGGCGTCTCCTCAGGTACCGGTGCCAGTAGCTCGCCTGGACACTCCGGTGCAGCGCCCGTCAACGACAATCGAGGGCACTGTAGATTCTGATCAATACGGACCTATCGTTCGTCAGAGCCTCTCCCAAGCCCGGCGGACAATTGCGACGGTCATGCAGACAGCGTGGCTGACCATTCCGCACGTCACAGACAGCAACGACGCTGACATCACCGATCTGGAGTCCATGCGATCCTCGTTCGTTGACTCCGACAATCCGGACCGACGCATTACAACTCTGGCATTTGTCATTCGAGCGGTGTGCCGCGCCCTTCGCAAGCATCCCATCCTCAATGCCATGCTTGATGAGTCGCGCGATGAAATCATCTTCCGGGACTACGTGAATATCGCCGTCGGTGTTGAAACCCCACGTGGACTTGTCGCTCCTGTCATTCGCAACGCGCACCTTATGGGCATTGGTGAACTCTCCGACCATCTTGCGGTGCTGACTCACAACACGCGATCTGGCGCATTCAGCGTTGACGATACGCGAGGCGCGACGTACACCATCTCGAACGCTGGTGCCATGGGCAGGACCCGATATTCGACACCGATCATCATGCCCGGGACCGTTGCATGTCTGGCACTTGGCCGCACGCAGAAGATGCCGTGGGTTGTCAACGACGAAATCGTCCCTCGCCTCATCATGCCCCTGAGCCACTCGATGGATCATCGGCTCGTCGATGGCGGGCGTGAGATACCCTTCATTGGACACGTAATCGACGATCTCGAGCATCCGATGCGGTTCGCGCTGTAGCGACGATGCCCAGCCTGCTAGCGTTCTCTCAGGCTCCCGGCTTGGGGGGGCTGCCCACGAAAGGAACACCATGCGAACACTCATCACTGTGGCCACAGCGGTTACATGCGCCCTGACTTTTTCAGCACGTGCGCAGGAGCACCCGGATCACCCCGACCATCCAGAACACCCAGCAGCTGCTCCCGCTGAGACTGATGTGAAACCACTGACGATCGGAGATAAGGCTCCGGGCATCAAGATCGCCAAGTTCTTCCGTGGCACCCCCATTACCAAGTTTGAAGATGGCAAGACGTATGTCATGGAGTACTGGGCAACGTGGTGTGGCCCCTGCGTTGCACAGATCCCCCATCTGGCCAAGCTCCAGAAGGAGTACGAGGACAAGGATGTTCAGTTTGTCAGTACCGCAGTCTGGCAACGAGAGAAGACGCAAGCTGAGCGGGAGAAGGTCGTTGGTGACTTTGTCACCGGCAAGGGAGACGCCATGGCCTACACCGTCGGCATTGACGACGAAGGTTGGATGGCTGACAACTGGATGAAACCTGCTGGGCAGGACGGTATTCCAGCTGCCTTTCTCGTTGGAAAGACCGGAGAGATTGAATGGATTGGCCACCCGGGATCAATCGATCCAGTTCTTGCCAGTTACCTCGGTGGCACGTGGGATCGCGCGAAGGCCAAGGAGGCATTCGATGAAGAACTTCGATTCGCCACCAAGGGCCGTGAGTTGATGATGAAGTACATGATGGCGCAGCGGGCTGGCAATCGTGCCGACTCCAAGGCAGCGCTTGATGTGCTTGCGGAAGAATTCCCGAACAATGCCAACGTGCGGATGATGCAGTTTGAGTTCTTGCTTGGCGATCCGTCGACTGCCGCAGAGGGATACGCCGTGGCTCATACCATCATGGCGAACGATGACGATCTGAGCCCAGGCATGCTCAATTTCCTGGCGTGGCACGTCGTCGATGACTCAACCGTCGCCAGACGCGATCTCGATTTCGCTCTTGAAGCAGCCCTCAAAGCTGACGCGATGACAGAACACAAGGACGCATCGATCATAGACACGCTCGCGCGGGTGTATTGGGAGAAGGGCGACAAGAACAAGGCAGTGGCGCTTCAGAAAGATGCCATCGCCGCCGCGGCCGATCACAACAAGGCCGAGCTGGAAGCAACACTCGCCTCGTATCAATCGAACGAGTAGGTCTTCCTCCACAAATCAGAGTGCCACCCTCCGTGGCCCGCCACACCCGTGGCGGGCCACGGCTACAGTACGCCCATGGTCGTAGGCGAATTCACAGAGGATGTAGACGTTGTGGTCATCGGCGGCGGCCCGGCAGGCTATGCATGTGCCTTCGCCGCCTCGGCTGCAGGACGCGACGTCATCATCGTTGACCCGAGGGACAGCCTTGGCGGCGCCTGCCTTCATGAGGGCTGCGTCCCGACCAAAACGCTCCTTCACGCCCTGGCCACCTCCGACGATCGATCGGCCGACTCTTTGCTCGCTCGAATTGACACCGATCGACTTCGGCTCGGCAAGAGGTTGGAGACATCGGCTGAAGCGCAGTCCGTACAGATCGTGCGGGGCAACGCCCGGTTCCTCGGCCCCCGCGAGCTCCAGATCGCCAGCGACGAAGTCGGGCGATTCAGGTTTGCTCACGCCGTCATCTGCACCGGAAGCGTTCGAAGATCGAACGAACTCCTTCCTGCGTGCGACCGCGTCATCTCACCCAATGAATTGCCGCTCGACCCGGCACTTGCCGCTGGACGGGTCACGGTACTCGGATTTGACGCCATTGCAGTCGAGGCAGCAACCATTGCAGCGGGTCTCGGAGCAGAAGCAACTCTGGTTCCTGGCAAGACGCAGATTCTTGCCGATATTCCGCGGGCGCTCGTCGATCCGATGATGGCGACGGCACAGTTCTCCGTGTCTCAAGATGATCTTCAGGACCTTGCCAAGTCCGATCTTGTCATCGATGCTCGTGATCGGATCGGGGACACCGAAAACCTGGGCCTGGAGAATACATCGGTCGTTGTCGAAGACGGGTGGATTCAAGTCGATGACCACATGCGAACGCCAGCGCGGAGAATTCTCGCTGCTGGCGACTGTGTCGGACCGCCTCTGTGGGCTGGCGCGGCAATGCACCGAGGACGAATCGCCGCCGAGACAATTGTCGGTGGCAGCGGCGCGTGGGACCCAACAACGGTCGCCCAGCTCGTCTATACGAACCCTGAGATTTGCTGGTGCGGCGATATGCACGAATGCGATCCGGAAGATGCTTCGTGCGCCGTTCCCTGGTCTACGACCGGACTGAGCATCGCTGCCGACACGCTCGATGGTGTCGCCATGGTCCGCTGGAATCGAGAAACTGGAATCGTCACGGGAGCGGGTGCCACGGGGCGAGATGCATGCAAGCTTGCAGACGGTTTCACGACAGCCGTCGAAATGGGGGCGACACTTCAGGACCTCGCTGACATGGTCCCATCCCATCCGGTTCAAGGAGATCCACTCAACATCGCTGCTCGCGAGGCGTTGACCTCGTCATGAACACGAAGCGGATGCCCATTTGGGTCTTCTTACTTTGGCTGTTGGCTTTCGAAGGCGTCGTGGTCACCGGCATCGTGCTGATGCTCATGTACTCGCCCTCCCAGTATCACGGCCCCGTTATCGCCATCGTCGCCCTGATCGCGGTTGCCATCATCGCATCCGCCGCCTTCCGGCTGCTATGGAATCCAATGTTGGCGGAGTTTCCACCGCAAGAAGTCCCGGTATCCGCACAGAAGAAGTCGTATCAGTCCTTCAGCTTCGGCTTTGTCAACATGGGACTCAGCATCAATGCGGCGACCGATGACGAGTTCCTCCATATGGAGCCGATTCTTCCCTGGCGGGCCCTCGGCGCAGCCTCGGCAAGCATTCCATTCTCTGCAATGGCCGTGTCGGATAGAGGACGAACCGTCAAGATCGGGAAGTACACGATGGCCGGACCGAAGTGGTGCTTTGAGAAAGCAGGCACGCGGCCCTCGCCGTGAAGCCCTACCCGGCCTCGCCAGCCGCCCGTTTCGTCTGGTACATCACCTCCGGCACTCTTTGAGCAAGCCGGTCGGCGTCCGCTGCTGTAAGCGGTTCCACCTCTACGTCCGTTTCCAGATGCCGGGCAGCAAGGTGCTGATAGATCTCGGTGCCTCGGGTCTTCCAGGCAACCTCTCGGTCTTCCAACGCACGAAGTTGCCTGGCAGGCGTTCCCGCCCACAGCGTGTTTGGCGGAATCTCGGTTCCTTCTCTCACGAACGACAGCGCGCCAACCATGCTGTTCTCACCGACAACCGCGTCATCCATCAGAACGGCGTTCATCCCGACCAAGGCGTTTCGACCGACAGTGCAACCGTGCAGCACAGCTCCGTGGCCAACATGGCCGTTCTCACACACGAAAACATCCTTGCCCGGGAAGCTGTGGACGACACATGAGTCCTGCACATTGCTGCCGTCTTTGAGTTCAATGCGGCCGATGTCCCCGCGAAGAACTGCGGCGGGCCCGACGAGGCACCGCTTGCCGATGATGACGTCCCCGATCAGGACGGCGGTGGGATGCACGAATGCCGTCTCATCAACAACCGGGCAAATGCCCTCATAGGCATAGCACGGCATCAGTCAGCTGCCTCGACCGCTGCAGGAACCGGTACTCGGCTGGCCACGAAGCGGAATCGCTCTGCAACAAAGGCTGCATCGCACAGGGTGGCGTTTCCGGCAGGATTTCCGCCGGAAACGTGAAAGTCACTGAATGCCGCTGACTGATTCACCCAGATCTGACCGGCGAGGTTACACGACGTTGCAACTCCAGCATCAGTCAAAGCATCGGCCGCCTGATCCAGAATCTCTTCGTCCCTGCTCCAGACTGCCGCAGTCAGCGCCCCTTTCATCCGGGCCGTTTCTGCGGCCAGGGCAATCGACTGCGCCGTGCTCTCGGTCTTGACGACATAGACAATTGGGCCAAATGCCTCTCGTTGCCAGGCCGCCTCGTCGGCAACATCGACTTGCATCACCAATGGACTCGCTGTTCGCGCGGCGGGGAATCGTTCATTGTCGATCGCTGCGGAATCCCGCAGTACGGTCCCGCCGCCGATTCGAGCCGCCGCGATCCGATCGCAGGTGGCTTCGGCCTGGATCGCGCCAAGCACTTCAGCCGCCCTCGCTGGATCGGACAGGAACCAATCGATTGCCTTCACGATGGCAGCCGCCGCATCATCGAACGACATCGGGCCGTCCGGTGTGTCGATCCCGGACTCAGGAATGAAGATGTTCTGCGGCGTCGTGCACATCTGACCTGAGAAGAGGCACAGGGAGAAGGCGATGTTCCCAGTCGTACCACGAAGATCATCGGTGCCGTCCAGGATGATCGAGTTGACACCGGCCTTTTCCGTGTACACCCGAGCCTGCGGCGCGTTCGTCTCGACCCAGTCTCCAAACTCGTTTCCGCCAGTGAAGTCCACGATTCCAACTTCCGGACGCACGACGAGATCCTGCGCCACGGGCGAATCAAAGTCATCGCAGACCAGCGTCACGACATTTGGATCGAACCCTGCTTCAGAAAGAACATCACGGGCTATCTCCACGGTGATCGCCAACGGCAATACGGCGCCGGGATGAGGCTTCACGACGACAGCGTTGCCGGTTGCGAGGCTGGCGAAGATTCCGGGATATCCATTCCATGTCGGGAAGGTAGAGCACCCGATGTTCACTGCAATACCGCGCGGCACCACCCGCCACGTTTTCTCAAGCGTCACAGTGTCAGTCTTCGAAACACGCTTGCTCCACAGCGCAGACTTCGGGCACCGAGTCATTTCGCGATACGCGTATGCCACAGCCTCCAGCCCGCGATCCTGCGCATGTGGACCTCCCGCCTGGAAGGCCATCATGAAGCCCTGTCCGGTTGTATGCATCACCGCGAATGCCATTTCAAACGAGCGGCGGTTGACTCTGTGCAGAATTTCGAGACATACGCCAACACGCGTCTCGACTTCGGCATGACGCCAGGAGCTGGCAGCGGCCGCCACGGCGGGCAGCAGCGCATCGAGATCGACCCGTGGATATTGAACACCAGTTTCAATTCCGTACGGAGAGGTCTCAGCAGAAACCCAGGACGTCTGGCCGGGCTGCCCAAGATCGAACTTCGTACCGAGACGAGACTTCCATGCCGCAAGCCCATCATCCTTGGCGGTCTCGCCGTACACGCGGCCGCTGGGCACTTCCGGGTACGCAGACCAATATCCCCGCGTTTCTGAAGCCTCAAGGGCTCCTTCCAAGGTCGCTCGGTGTGCGTCAAGCCAGTCTCGTGCCATGTCATTGCTCTCCTGCAGAAGGCGGCATTGTAGATGGCCGGCCATCCGACTGCCCACGCCCCTCCCAGCCTCCCCCGACTACAATCGTTTCCGCCATCCATCGCGGGGCGGCCGAAAGTCGATGGCAGCAGCACCAGCACAATCAGGCAAGCTTCACAAGAGCATTTCACTCTTTGGCGTCTTTGCCATTGCATTGGGTACGACCATCAGCGGAGGACTGTTTCTGCTCCCAGGTATGGCATTTGACAAGATTGGTCCAGCCATTCTTGCTGCATACTTGCTCGCTGGGCTCGTCACACTCCCCCCGCTTCTTTGCATGTCGGAATTGGCAACCGCCATGCCGAAGGCCGGCGGGTTTTATTTCTACGTTGATCGTGCCTTCGGCCCATTGGCAGGAACTGTTGCGGGGGTCGGAACCTGGATCACGCTGACGCTCAAGACAGCGTTTGCGCTTGTGGGCATCGGCTTCTACCTCGCCATCTATCTGGATGACCCCCCCATTGGGCTCATCGCAGCAGCGCTCGCAGTGCTCTTTGGGGGGATCAATCTGCTCGGAGCCGGTAAAGCAACTCAGATGCAGGCGTTTCTGGTCATTGGGATTCTTGCAATTCTGGCGTGGTTCATCCTCGATGGACTTCTCAAGGTCGAAGCACAACGGTTTGATCCCTTCTGGCCGACTGAGAAGTCATCCGTTGCTGCAATGGTCGGCGTCGTACTGATCTCGTACATGGGACTCACCAAGGTTGTGAGCGTAGCCGAAGAGGTTCGCAACCCGGAACGCAATATTCCGCTCGGAATACTGCTGGCCCTTGGCTCAGCAGTATGCGTATACATGGCCGGACTTGCCGTGATGATTGGAACGATCCCAGCCGATGAACTCGCAGCAACGTACACACCCGCCGCGCTTGCAGCCGAACTCTTTTCTGGCAATGCAGGCCAACTGATCATCTCCATTGCAGCGATTGCTTCATTCCTGGCGGTTGCCAATGCCGGTGTTCTCAGCGCATCGCGATATCCGCTCGCGATGGGGCGAGATCACATTTTCCCGGCCGTGTTTCGAAAACTCGGACGGTCAGGCACTCCCCTGCCTGCAATTGCTCTAACCGTCGCCTTGATCGTTCTGGAGGTCCTCTTTCTTGATCCACTCGTCATCGCAAAGTACGCCGGCACGCTCAAACTGCTCCTCTTCGCAGCCCTCTGCGCTGCAGTCATCATCATGCGCGAGAGCAAACTGGACTCCTACGACCCTGGATTCCAAACACCGCTCTATCCATGGACGCCGTTGATCGGAATCGTTCTCTGCATTGCAGCGGTCATCCTTCTCGGCTGGGTTCCTGTCCTGTTCTCTCTTGGCCTGATCGTCGTCGCCGTGTTGTGGTACCGACTCTACGCATCAGGTCGCACTGCTCGATACGGTGCCATCAATCATGTCTTTGCGCGACTCGGTGAAAACAGGTTCGACCCACTCGATACCGAACTCCGTGGGATCATCAAGGAGAAGGGGCTGCGAGCAGCCGACCCCTTTGATGAAACCATCGCGCAGGCCCAGGTCCTCGAAGCCACGGTCGGGGACTCATTTGCCGAATTGGCGCAGCAAGCGGCGGAGCGACTCTCTATCGAAACTGGACGAGCTGCAGATCATTTCACTCGCGGATTCCTCGAAGGCACTCAAGTTGGCGCGACGCCCGTCACTGGCGGCGTTGCACTTCCCCACCTGCGGCTCGAAGGACTGGAGCGTTCGCATCTCGTTCTGGTTCGCTGCGAACGGCTCTTGGAGATAACCATAGGCTCCGGGATTCCTGGATCAGAAACCAGGCGGCAGGTCCATGCGCTCTTCTTCATGGCCAGCCCCGAATCTGATCCGGCGCAGCACCTTCGGCTCCTTGCAAGCCTTGCGGGGGCCGTGGAGCAGGATGGGTTCATGGACCGCTGGCTCGACGCCGAAAGTCCGGCTGATCTCAAGCAGGCACTCCTGCGAAGTGACCACAGCCTGACTCTTGCGTTGGATCCAGGCACATTTTCCGGGGCGTGGATCGATCACACGATCGCTTCGCTCGGACTGGCAGACGGTATTCTCGTCGCACTCATATACCGCGGACACGAGCGAATCATTCCAACCGGCCGCACCGTGCTTCAGGCCGGTGACCGGGTGATCATGATCGGCGAGCAGGACGACATCAACATCCTTCGGAAAAACCTTGGACTTGAGTCAGGCAGCGACCTGTGACAGGAGACACGATGACTGCAGACACCAACACGAGTAAACCAGCCACCCGAGCCGTACCGCCAGCAGGCGGAACGTGGATGGTCATGCTCGACGGCATACTTCTGATTCTCCTCGGTGTTTTCCTCGTCATTCCGTCAGAGTCCGCCCATGACATGCTGATCCGAGGCCTTGGACTGCTCCTCGTTGCTGGCGCAGCTGCAGTCGGCGCTCGCCTGTGGATGACATCTGCGGCTCGCCAATATGGCCCGTTCACCTGGCTTGCCTGTGTGGCACCTTTGGTCATCGGTGTCATTTTGCTGATCTGGCCGAAGGAGTCGCTGGAGGCCATCGCCGTCACAGTCGGCATCGTGGTTCTGTTCAGAGGAATCGTCGAGACCTCAATTGGACTGGCCAACCGTGACCAACGCGGATGGGAACTGCTCGTCGTACGCGGTGTGATCACAATCGCGCTCGGGATATTCTTCATGTGGTTCCGATCATGGGCGGCCTACCTGCTTCTCATTCTGCTTGGAATCGACTTGATCGCAAAGGGTGCGACCGGCGTTGCCGCTGCGAAAGCGATGCGGGACCGCGGCTAGAAGACCGTCAGGGTTCTTGAGCGGCCTGCTATCAGCCGATTCGCCGCTTCAATCTCGGAGCGAGAGGAGACCCCGCAGCGTCAAGCCTCTCATACTGGCGCACGGCGCCAAGCAAGCTGCCAGCCTCCAGATGCGCCCGCCCCAGCCAGTAGCGAGCATCGTGATACGAATCATCGATCTCGATCGCTCGCTCCAGTGACTCAATTGCGGAGTCCGCTGCATCGCGTGCCAAATCGATCTGCCCCCGGATCATCCAGAACTTGGCGCTGTCATCCCGAATCGCTATCGCCTTGTCAATCGCAGTTGCAGCCTCGGCAATCTCGCCCTCCCGAAGCGCCTGAAGCGCAATGTGCCCCAGTGGTCTGGAGAATTGTGGGTCATCCTGCAGCGCTTCCTTCCAGAACACCACGGCCTGTACCGGATTGCCCAAACTCTCGTGAATGAGCCCCATCAACTCATGCGCAGTTGATCGCCACTCGCCCCAGTCCACGAACTCATCCAATACCTCGATCGCTTCCAGATACTGTCCCCCGCACCGCATAACGCGGGCTGTCAGTATTCGAGTTCGAGCACACAACGGATAATCGGCCGTCAGCCCGCGAAGCAACTCAGCCGAGTCTGACCAGCGGTGAAGACGGGCCAGCACCAGTCCCAGATTGAAGCGGGCTCTCCATGACGGCTCGGCCTGTTCGCAGGCGATCATCAGCGCGGCAATGGCATCGGTGTACTTCCGCTGTTCCGCGCACACAGCACCAAGATTGGTCAACAGCGGTATATGGGCCGCATCGCACTCGAGTCCCGCGCGGTATGCAGCCTCGGCCTCATCCAGTCGGTCCAGTCGGGCAAGCAGGTTCCCAAGATTGAATTGCAGGGGAACACGAGCGGGGTCATTCCGAATCGCCCCCTTCAGCGCATCGACAGCATCGTCATAGTGCCCGGCCAGCATGAGGGCGGCTGCCAGCCCGGAGCGTACCCCCGGCACGTTGCTGTCGATCCCGGCAGCTTCCCGGTAGAGACGAACGGCATCCTCAGCCTGACCGAGTTTGTATCGGGCATAGGCAAGGCATGCCAGGCAACGTCCCGTGTGATAAGCGTTGCGGCTCGGATCCTGCTCCGCTGACGCATGCAGCGACTCTGCAGCCGCAGCCCAGTCCTTCCGACGAATGTGTTCGATCCCAAGAATGTACAGGTCACTGGAACTCACTTGGCCGCCCGGCTTAACTACGGTCAACCCCGGCGCGGTGACATCGGTGTCACCGATCTGGTTGTCATGGATCAGTTGATCGAGATCAACGTCGGCCACCATGGCCGTATCAGCCCCCTCGAACTCCGCCTGCCCGACAAACGTAGCTTCGACCGTCAGATCTGCGCTGAGATCAAGAACGTCTTCTTTCGCGAAGCGATCCTGGTCGCTGCCCGGATCAGCCGGCGGGTTTGTTGATTGCTCGCCCGAATGTGTGTTCCCCATAGTCGCCAGTATCTTCTCTCGATGGACGTTGTCAAGAGCGCACCGCAACCGGCATATTCTGGATCCATGGGTGTTGGTACTATCTGCCGCCTCGCCCCGGTAGCTCAGTTGGATAGAGCAGGGCTTTCCTAAAGCTCAGGTCGTAGGTTCGAATCCTGCCCGGGGTGCTTTGGCCGCTCGGAAGGCCTCCGGCCTTCCAGCGACCTTGCGCACCCCGCGCCGCGATCGAGACGATCGCGGTGCGTGCCTTCGGCACGCAGGCTTCTAAGTCATTGGGCCCTGCGGGCCCAATGTCCAAATCCTGCCCAGAGGTGCTTTGGCCGCTCGGAAGGCCTCCGGCCTTCCAGCGACCTTGCGCACCCCGC
>CAZRBV010000017.1:56896-61379 GCA_964598425.1 uncultured Isosphaeraceae bacterium
GCAGACTCGCTTGCGCTACTGCCCTCCCTCCCAACTCAGGCATTCAGCCCCACCTGAACAACCTGCCCACTCGAAACGCGATCCCAGCACCGTTTTCAGGCTCTGCCGAAAAACAACGACGGGCAAGCGGTTCTCCCCTACAACCGCCAACGTACTACATCTGGAGCCGTCCATGACCGACCGCATCCCGCTCGTCACTGTCCCCCGATCCGAACCAGTCCTTCATCGCATCGAGCCGGACCACGCCGCGACTCCAGCACATTGTCCGCCTGCGGCCCAGGCTCTTCTCGATGCACTTAGGGCATGGGAACCCGACGCTCGATTGCACATGGCTCGCGTCGGGGACATGGCCGAACGGTTCGGGCGTTTCATTGGCCTCGACTCCGAGCGACTCGCCACGGTGTCGCTCGCAGCCCACCTCCACGACATCGGCAAGCTGCGGATTCCAGCCAAGATCCTGACCAAACCGGATCGCTTGACCGAATCCGAGTACGAACTCGTCAAGGAGCATTCAGCGGAGGGCGCGAAACTGCTGCAATCTGCAGGCGTTTCCGATGAGATCGTTGCCATTGTGCATGCTCATCACGAATGGTGGGATGGGCTTGGTTACCCCGCTGGCTTATGCGGCGAAGAGATCCCACTCGCATCCCGGATGATTGCAGTCGTCGACACATGGGACGCCATTTCCGCCAGGCGAACATACCACCGCCGCCGTACCGAATTCGTCGCGCTGAGCGAAATCCGCAAGGGCGCCGGGACTCAGTTCGATCCGGATCTCGCGCCGGCATTTATCGACTTCGCGTGCCAACGGCTCATGGCGAGCCGCCGCTGCGCCTAGCCATTCGTGCCAAGCACATAGCCCGCTGCCAAATCACGAAACGCCGCAGCCTGGCCTGCTGCCCACTCCTCGTCGCGCCCCAACTCTGCTGCGAGCAAGACTGACACGCGATCGGCACACTCGGATGCTGCTCGCGCATCCAATAGCAGCGCTCTGGTACGGCGGGCAAGCACATCCTCAACGGTCCGGGCCATCTCATACCTGGCGGCGTATGCGACAACTCCAGAGGGATACGGCAGCCGATCGTGAAGCGAAACCTGCCCTTCGCCAACTTCGGCGCAAACGGCGTGTACGTCCGCTGCATCTGAGCCATACATTCGAAGCCAATCCTCCTGCGGCATCGAGCCATCATCCCGGTCAACCCATCCATGCAAGTGCAGCGTCTCCGTACAACACGGATGGCGCTCGAGGCCGCCAACATCGATCGCGTGGTCCATCACGTCCATGGCCATACGGCGATAGGTCGTCCACTTTCCTCCAACCACCGTGACAAGACCACCTCGGGACACAAGTACCTCGTGTTCCCGTGAAATCCGCTTTGTGGCCGTACCTTCGTGCTTCACAAGCGGCCGCAGTCCCGCAAACACACTCAACACATCATGCCGGTCTGGATCACGAGCGAGATACCTCGCCGCATTGCGAAGAATGAACTCCACTTCTTCGTCAGTGGCCCTCGGTTCGAGAATCGGCTCCGGCGCCTTCTCGTCAGTCGTACCGACCAAGCACCGCCCATGCCATGGAATGACAAACAGCACCCGACCATCATCGGTGTGTGGGACCATGATGGCACTGTCGCCCTGCAGAAACGACGCATCGAGCACGAGATGCACGCCTCGACTCGGCTCTACAACGGAGAGGCTCTCAGGATCCTCCATCCGCCGGAGTGCATTGGCAAACACACCGGTCGCATTGACAACAACGGAGCCCGCAGCAGCGTGCTCCGCCCCGGTCTCCGCATCCCGAAACACAACCCCGCACACATGACCCGCGTCATTCTGTTGCAGCGAAACGACCTTCGCGTGATTGAGAACGACCGCCCTGTGATCGATAGCGGTTCGAGCAAGCGTGATACACATCCTTGCGTCATCAAACTGTCCGTCGTGATACTCGGTTCCACCGTCCAGGCCTTTCGACTCAAGATTCGGAATCCTGACCATCGTCTCATCAGGAGAAAGCGATCGGGATGGCTCGAGATTGAGCTTCCCAGCAAGCAGGTCGTAGAGTTTCAGGCCGATGCCGTAGAACGGCCCCTCCCACCACTTGTATCTGGGCACGACAAAGGCGAGGCTGCTCACCAGGTGCGGCGCATTGTCGTACATGAGGCCTCGCTCATGCAGCGCTTCCCGCACGAGAGAGATGTTCCCCTGCTGCAGATACCGTACCCCCCCATGAACGAGCTTTGTTGATCGACTACTCGTTCCCTTCGCAAAGTCATCCTGTTCCAGCAGGAGCACGCTGTACCCGCGCGATGCCGCGTCAACCGCGGTCCCCATGCCTGTGGCCCCGCCGCCAACGACGATGACATCGAACGATCCACCCGAAGCCGCCTGGATCATGTCCCCTCGCGTCATTGTTCATCCTCCCTCGCCCATCCCTGTACGCGTTCGACAGCTCGCTGCCAGAGCATGATCTTCGACGCCCTGTGGGCCTCGTCCACTTTCGGCTCAAAGCGTTGGTCCAGATGCCAATGCGTGGCCACATCGTCCGGCCCATCGAAGACGCCTGCCCCAATCCCTGCCATCGCAGCCGCGCCCCAGGCAGTCGTCTCAAGCACCGTTGGTCTGAGCACTGCAGTATTCAGCACATCCGACTGAATCTGCATCAACAGGTCGCTCGCAGCCGCGCCGCCATCCACGCGTAACTCATGTAGCGCGATACCGGAATCAGCCTCCATGGCATGCAGCACATCCCCCACGCTCATGGCGATTCCTTCCAGGGTTGCTCGGGCTATATGCGCCCGCGTCGTCCCTCGAGTCATCCCCAAAATGGCGCCTCGCCCCCAGGGATCCCAGTACGGCGCACCAAGCCCGGCGAACGCTGGCACGAGGACAACGCCATCCGTGTCCGAAACGGTCGCAGCAAGCGCATTCACATCGGCGGCAGAGTCAATGATGCCGAGGCCGTCCCGCAGCCACTGAATGGTCGCGCCGCCCATAAAGACACTTCCCTCCATCGCGTAGGTTGTCGTGCCACCGAGTTGCCAGCCGACCGTCGTCAAGAGTCCCCGCTCGCTTCGTACCTTGTTCTCGCCGGTATTGAGGAGCAGGAAACATCCCGTCCCGTAGGTAGTCTTGGCATCGCCGACTGCAAGGCAGCCCTGCCCAAACAGGGCAGCCTGTTGATCTCCAATCATGCCAGCAACTGGGATGCCACGTGGACCCGAGACTGTTCCAAAGTCGCCGCAGCATTCAACAACCTCAGGAAGAATCGACTGCGGAATGTCGAAGAGCGAAAGCAAGTCATCATCCCAGCAGCCCCGCTCGATGTCGTACAACATCGTCCGCGACGCATTGGTCGCGTCGGTGGCATGACGCTGGCCATCGGTCAAACACCACAGAAGCCAGCACTCCACCGTGCCAAAGGCAAGGTACCCATCCTGAGCGGCCCGCCGAGCACCATCGACATGGTCGAGCAACCACTGCAACTTGCTGGCCGAGAAGTACGGGTCCAGGACAAGGCCCGTCCGATTGGACACCAACTCAACGACCCCCTCGTCCGAGGCAAGTTGCTCCACGGCACCTGTGGTTCGGTGATCCTGCCAGACGATCGCCGGGTGAACAGGCTCACCGGTCCGGCGATCCCACACCACGACGGTCTCTCGCTGATTGGTGATTCCAAGGGCAGCCACGTCGGAAGACTCCGCCCCGAGAGACGCAAGCACGTCCTTCAAGGTGGCCAATTGGCGGTCCCGGATCTCCAATGGGTCATGCTCGACCCAGCCAGGCTGGGGGAACGACTGGGTCAACTCCTTCTGTGACACGGCCTTAATGCGACCATCATCGTCGAAGGCAACGGTCCTGCAGCTGCTTGTTCCTTCATCGAGCGCCAACAGAATCGCCATGGGTCGATGCTCTCCTCAAGAAGCCGCCACTGCATCCTCGCCGCGATCTGGCTGGCCTGCAACCGATGTGCACCGGAAAAACCCAAGTCATCAACACTCCGCAGCGTGCGCCGCAACCGAGGAACTGAAGGTTGTTTGAGTGACATGGCACTCGCCCCATCGCAGGTGCCCGACGGGCCAGTGCTTCATCGCAAAGCACACACTGCCAGTGGTTTCCGTTCACCGTCCCCCATGCATGCACATCGTGGTGGACGAGCGGTGCACTTCGGCGGAGAAAAACATGAATACCTTTTTCCAGTTAGTTTCAAGCAAAGAGGCAGTTGGGATCCGATAAGTAAACAGGCGGACCACCATTCGCCCACTTCCGGACCGGACTTCCTTCTCTTCTCTTCCGTCACCTCCAGGCTTCGCGGTCTGGAGGTGATTGTTTTTGGGGCCCCAGCCCCAAAAACAGAGCCCCAGCCAAAGGCTGGGGCGTGAAAGCTTGACGGGATTGGCCGTCGTTACTGCGACAGCATCATTTGGTTATGTTCGCTGAGTGCGCCCGAGACGATGGCGTACCATTCGCCGGTGTTGCGCATCTC
>CAZRBV010000018.1:0-57938 GCA_964598425.1 uncultured Isosphaeraceae bacterium
CGGGTGGGACCACCTGAAAGGGTGGTTCGAAGCATGGCGAGGAGAGTCAGGCGCATAGACCCCAAGAGGGCCACAGGTGTAAAGACGATGATAGATCTTCCCGTACTGGACAAATCGGGCAAGCAGGTTGACACCCTTGCCATTGACGAAGCAGCCCTCGGAAACGAGGTCCGCCCCGACCTGCTGAAGCAGGCCTACGTCATGTATCACGCGAACCGGCGTCAGGGCTCGGCCCGGACGAAGAGCCGCGGCATGGTCGAGGGTTCGACTCGCAAGTTGTACCGCCAGAAGGGCACCGGTAATGCCCGCGTTGGCAACGCGCGGACAGTCGTCCGAAAGGGCGGCGGCGTTGCGTTCGCCAAGACCAAGAAGACCGAGACCTTCCGTAAGAAGATGCCAAAGGGCATGCGAAAGCTCGCGAATCGCAACGCGCTGCTTGCCAAGCTGGTTGACGGCGAAGTGAAGTGCATCGATGCACTCGATTTCGGCGCACCCAAGACGAGTGAAATGAAGAAGGTGCTCGATTCGTGCGGCGTGAACCGCACGTGCCTTGTGGCACTCGGCGAGGCGGATCGAAATGCAGCTTTGTCTGCCCGCAATCTCGCTGACGTCGACATCATCCGCATCGATCAGTTGAATGTGTTCGAGCTACTCAACCATCGATTCCTGCTTGTCGATCGTGCCTCGCTTGAGGCATGGCTGGCGGACCTCGCCAGCGGGAAGGAGGCAGCGTGATGCGTAGTACAGATGTCATCCGCCGTCCGATCGTGACTGAAAAGTCGACCTGGGAAGCATCCGAGCACAATCGGTACGCCTTTGAGGTCGATCGCAGTGCGGCCAAGCCCGACGTGCGGGCTGCTGTGCAGGATCTCTATGGCGTTCGCGTGCTTGAAGTCGCCATTCAGAACCGCAAGGGTCAGATGCGTCGCAACAAGTTCGGGTATTGGAAGACCAGCGACGTCAAGCGGGCCATCGTCAAGATCCATCCAGAGGACAGAATCGAGCTCATCTGAGCCCGTTGGGATACGAACCATGCCGATTCGCAAATACAAGCCGACGACACCAGGGCGACGAAACGCCTCGGTGAACATGCATGCCGAGGTGACCAAACGGACACCGGAGAAGTCGTTGCTTCGACCCTTGAACAAGAAGGGCGGCCGCAACAACCAAGGCAAGATCACGGTCCAGGGCCGAGGTGGAGGCCACAAGCGTCGCTATCGCGTCATTGACTTCAAACGCACGAAGGACGAGATGCAGGCCAAGGTCATCGGGATCGAGTACGACCCGAATCGGTCCTGCCACATCGCGTTGGTGGAGTACGAAGATGGCGATCGTCGCTACATCCTTGCTCCTGTCGGTTTGACCGACGGCGACACGATCCTCAGCAGCTCCAAGGGCATCGAGCCCAATCCGGGTTGCTGCATGCCGATCGAATTCATTCCGACAGGCCTGACGCTTCACGCCGTCGAGTTTGAGCCAGGCAAGGGTGCTCGGATCTGCCGGTCGGCTGGCGTTGGTGCCAGGCTTACCAACAAGGAAGGCCAGTGGGCCACGTTGGTGCTGCCATCAGGTGAGCTGCGTCAGGTATCTATTCACTGCCGAGCGACGATTGGTCAGGTTGGTAACACTGATCACCAGCTCGTCAAACTTGGCAAGGCTGGCCGCAATCGATGGTTGGGTCGCAGACCGAAGGTCCGCGGCATGGCGATGAGTCACCACGAGCATCCGCTCGGAGGTGGTGAGGGACGCAGTAAGGGCGGCCGCGAGCCGGCCAGCGCGTCGGGTACGAAATCAAAGGGTGGTCGCACGCGGCAACGGCGGAAGGCGTCGAATGCTCGCATCCTGCGTCGCCGCAAGAGCCGTCGTTACGGCCAACTGAAGCTCTGACGGAGATATCGAGATGGGACGCTCAACAAAGAAGGGCCCGTACGTCGACGAGAAACTCTTCGTCAAGGTCATGGCCCAGACCGAAGCCGGTACCAAACGGCCGATCAAGACCTGGGCTCGCGCCTGCACGATCGTGCCGGAGTTCGTTGGTCACACCTTCCAGGTTCACAACGGCCGCCAGTTCAATGACGTCTTTGTGACCGAGGACATGGTTGGGCACAAACTCGGTGAGTTCTCAATTACTCGGATGTTCCGAGGCCATACGAACAAGAAGGAGGGCCTCAAGTCCGGTCGCTGATCGGTGAGGGCATTCCAAGATGAATCATCAAGCAAGTCATCGTTTCGCCAGAATCGCGCCCCGCAAGGCGCGGCTTGTGGCGGACTTGATTCGCGGGCTCCGCGTTGACGACGCCATGAACGAGCTCGAGTTTTCAAAGAAGCGTGCAGCGTGGTATCTCAAGGCCGTGCTGAAGAGCGCGATCGCGAATGCCGAGGAGCGTGACGTCGATGTCACAACACTCGTTGTGGCCGAGTCCCGAGTCGATGAGGGACCGACCATCAAGCGATTCCAACCGAAGGACCGTGGTCGGGCGCATCCGATTCGCAAACGAACGAGCCACTTGCACATCGTGCTTGGCGAGAGGAACTGATCGATGGGACAGAAGGTTCATCCATTCGGATTCAGAGTCGGAATCACCGAGGCGCACAAGTCTCGCTGGTACGCACCAAAGGCACTCTTCGCTGAGTTGCTGGTTGAAGATCACAAGATCCGCGAGTTCGTGGACAAGCGGCTCAACCGGACCCCCCCGTTCGCTGCAGTCTCTGATATTTATCTGGAGCGGACGCGCGAGGAGTTGACCGTCATCGTCAAGACGGCCCGCCCGGGACTGGTCATCGGCCCGAAGGGTGCCGAGATTGACAAGCTCACAAGCGATCTCCAGATCATGACCGGTCGAAAGGTGTCGGTGAAGACCGTCGAGATTCGCAGCCCTGACACCGATGCGACGCTGGTGGCGGAAGCCATCGCTGAGCAGATGAAGAAGCGATCAAACTTCCGTCGCCTGCTCAAGCAGCGGTGCGAGTCTGCCATGCAGGCGGGCGCGAAGGGTGTTCGTATTCAGGTTTCCGGTCGCCTCGGTGGCGCGGAAATGTCACGAAAGTTCGTTACCCGTGAGGGTTCGATTCCGCTCTCGACGCTGCAGGCCAACGTGGATTACGCCAGCGTGACGAGCTTTACGACGTATGGCGCTATTGGCGTCAAAGTCTGGATCTACAAAGGCATGTTCACTGACGCCGAAGAGGACCAAACGCAGTCCAAGGCAGCAGGTGCTCGTGCCCGTGCGAGAGGTCGCCGCTGAGCCTTGGCTCAGTAGTGAGGAGAACGTCCGATGCCACGGATGCCAAAACGAGTCAAGTTCCGCAAGCAGATGCGAGGGAAGCTGCAGACCAAAGCCAACCGCGGCAACTATGTCGCGTTCGGCGACTATGGGTTGCAGGCTTTGGAGCCACATTGGGTCAGCGCAAGGCAGATCGAAGCCGGTCGAATCGCCGCGCAGCACTTCCTTCGTCGAGAAGGCAAGGTGACGATCCGCATCTTCCCGGACAAACCCATTTCAAAGAAGCCGCTTGAGACTCGAATGGGTAAGGGCAAGGCTGACGTCGATTACTGGGCTGCACGCGTTCGTGCGGGCACCATTCTGTTCGAGATATCGGGTGTTCCCGAAGATATGGCCCGCCAGGCAATGGCTCGGGTTGCGCGCAAGATGCCGATTCGCTGCCGATTCGTCGGCAAGAGGCTCTCGGTCTGATCTGCTGGAGGCGATGAATTATGACACCACATGAAGCCAAGAAACTCGGGGATGACGAAATCGACATCGAAGTCGCAAGTCTTCGTCGCCGTCTCTTCGATCTCCGTTGCCAGACCGTTACGGAGAAGATTCAGAACACTGCGCAGTTCGGCAATGTCAAGCGCGACATTGCTCGGCTGCTTACCGAAAAGAGAGCCCGGCAACTCGCCGCGGCTGGAGGTGAGTGACGTGAGCCATCTCAAAGAGATCGCTGTCTCAGAGACAGCCCCTCGTCGCATGGGCATCGTGTCGTCGGCCAAGCGGGATAAGTCGTGTCGAGTGTCGATCGATTATCTCTCGCGGCATCCCAAGTATGGCAAGTACATCCGCCAGCGGACCGTGCTGCACGTGCATGATGAAGAAAACGCCGCCAAGGTCGGCGATCGGGTTGAGATTGCCGAGTGTCGGCCAATCTCCAAGACAAAGTCGTGGGTCTTGCTCCGAGTGGTGGAGCAGGCTGCGGCGGCAGAATGACTCGCCGGTATCGAGGTTCAGAACAATGATTCAAAAAGAATCCAGGATCGAGGTTGCGGATAACAGTGGCGCGAAAGTCGTCAGCGTGATCGGCGTGCTTGGCGGCACGACCGCGCGTGGTCGGCATTCCCGACGTACGGCTGGCATCGGCGACCAGGTTGTCTGCTCGGTGAAGAAATCGCTGCCGAACGCAGCGGTGAAGCAGGGCGACATTGTTCGCGCGGTCATCGTGCGAACCAAGTATCCAACACGACGCAACGATGGCTCATACGTTCGATTTGATTCGAACGCATGCGTGCTTATTAAGGAAGGCAACCCTGCCGGGACCAGGATCTTTGGCGCGGTTGCTCGGGAACTTCGCGAGAAGAACTACATGAAGATCGTCTCGCTTGCCTCGGAGGTGATTTGACCAATGGCCAGGCATGTACGAAAAGGTGATTCGGTCGTCGTGACGGCTGGAAATGATCGAGGAACGGTCGGTGAAGTTCTGCGGGTTATTCCCGATCAGAATCGGGTCGTCGTTCAGGGTGTGAATGTTCGCGTCCGGCATCTCAAGCCGACGCAGCAGAATCCGAAGGGCGGGCTGCTTCGCAAGGAGATGCCCATCCATATCAGCAATGTCAGTCCTGTCGTTGAGGGCCGCGGTACCCGCGTCCGCTTTGAGACGCGGGAAGATGGAAGCAAGGTCCGTGTCGCCGTTCGTGGCGACAAGGAATTGTCCGTGCTTCGGGGGCCGAAGCAGGGCTGATGCCCCGCAGGGAGAGTGAACGTCATGGTTGCCGAAACAAAAACCACTCCGAGACTCCAGCAGATGTTCAACGACGTAGTCGTTCCGAAACTGCGCGAGGAGTTCTCGCTGGCGAATGTGAATCAGTTGCCTCGCATGAGCAAGGTGCTCGTGAATTCGGGTATCGGCCGGTTTCTTGAGAATCAGAAACTCAAGCCGGAGATTCGGGACACCGTCATTGACACGCTGACAACCATTACCGGGCAGAAGCCCATCATGGTGATGGCGAAGCGATCCGTCGCGAACTTCAAGGTTCGTGAGGGCGCACCCTCGGCATTTGTTGTGACGCTTCGCCGAGACCACATGTGGCACTTTGTCGACCGCCTGATGAATCTCGCCATGCCGCGAATCAAGGACTTTCGCGGTGTGAAGGAGACTGCCTTTGATCAGGCAGGCAACTATTCGGTGGGATTGACCGAGCAGGCCGTCTGGCCGGAAATCAATATGGCGCGGGTGAGTTTCTCCCACGGCATGAATATCAATATCTGCTTCGAGCAGTCCAATCCGAAGATGAGCCGTTTCATCCTTCAGGAATTGGGCATGCCGTTCGCAAGGAAGGACGACTGAGTCATGGCAAGCAAACGCGTTTTCGCCAAGATGCAGAAAGAGCCGAAGTTCTCGACGCGAAAGCGGAACCGGTGCATGCTCACTGGCCGCAGTCGAGGTGTCTACAGGAAGTTCGGGATCAGCCGAATCATGCTGCGCCAGTTGGCGCTGCAGGGCAAGATTCCCGGAATGCGGAAAGCCAGTTGGTGAGGAACCTGGGCACCACGTGCCCGTGTGGAGTGATTCAATGTCACAGCAAGATCTGACAGCCGACATGTTGACCCGGATTCGCAATGCCGTCCGGAACCACGCCGAAGAGGTTATCTGTCTCGACAACCGCCTCAATCGCGGTGTTGCGCAGGTTCTTCAAGACGAGGGCTACATCAACGGCTGGGATACCGAGCAGGTTGGCGCGCGAGTGCACCTGCGTCTCAAGTTGAAGTACGGGCCTCGCGGCGAGGACATTATTCGCGAGCTGCATCGCGTATCCAAGCCAGGGTGCCGGGTGTATGCGGGCGTTTCGGATATTCCGCGGCCCATGCAGGGCCTTGGAACGGCAATTGTTTCGACGAGTTCCGGCGTCATGAGTGATCGCAGGGCTCGATCCGAGCGTGTGGGTGGCGAAGTCGTCGCCATTGTGAGCTGAGGTAGAACGATGTCACGTATTGGAAAGAAACCAATCGAAGTGCCTGGCGGCGTGAAGGTCGATTGCAAGCCGAACGATCGCAGTATCGGGGTGAGTGGCCCCAAAGGGTCACTCAATTACTCGTGGCATGCTGACATCAATGTCGACTTCGACGAGTCGGCCTCGGTGATCACATGTGCCATTCCAGATGCACTGACCGGTGAGCGATCAGCTCGTGCGCAGTGGGGCACCACTCGGAGCCGGATTCAGAACATGGTGACTGGCGTCACCCAGGGTTACACCAAGGTTCTCAACATCGTTGGTGTGGGCTGGAATGCGAAACCCATGGGCAAGTCTATTCAGCTCAACATCGGGTACTGCCATCCCGTGGACATCCCTACGCCCGACGGCGTGGAGTTTGAGGTTGAGAATGGGACCCGGATCAAGATTACGGGTGCCGACAAGCACGCGGTTGGGCAGTTTGCGGCCAACATCAGAGACCAGCGGCGTCCGGAACCCTACAACGGCAAGGGCATTCTCTACGCGGGCGAGATCATCATCCGCAAACAGGGCAAGGTGTTCGGAGCTTGATCCATTGGGTCAAGGGAGTATTACGTTATGAAGCGAAACGAAAAACGCATTGAACGTCGGACTCGGCGGAAGAGAGGCATTCGAAGCCGTATCTTCGGCATGCCGGATCGGCCCCGTTTGACGGTGTTTCGAAGTTCCAAGCACATCTACGCGCAGGTCATTGACGATCTGAGCGGCAAGACGCTCGCCTCAGCCTCGACAACCGAGAAGGCGTCGGGGGCTCCCTCGGGCGGGAACACTGCAGCCGCAACTGAAGTTGGGAAACGGCTGGCGGAACGCGCTGTTGCCGCGGGTGTGGCGAACGTTGTTTTTGATCGAAATGGTTTCAAGTATCACGGTCGGGTCAAGGGCCTGGCCGACGGTGCCCGTGAGAACGGGTTGAAGTTCTGAGCCGGATCAGCGGCAGAAGACAGGTGTAGAGCAATGGCTGAATTCCTCGAAGCATCAGGCGGCATCGAATCGACAACTGTCGGTGTGTACCGCACAGCTGCGACCGTCAAAGGTGGTCGCCGCTTCAGTTTCTCCGGACTCGTTGTGGTCGGTGACCGCAGCGGCCGCGTTGGAGTTGGATATGGCAAGGCCAACCAGGTTCCTCCGGCAATCGAGAAGGCGCAGAAGGTCGCGAAGCGAAATATGCGTCTGTATCCGATGCAGGGCCGAACCATTCCGCATCAGGTAGAAGGCCGATACGGAGCCTGCCGCGTCCGCCTGGTTCCCGCTTCGCCTGGTACCGGTGTCATTGCTGGCGCATCAGTCCGTGCAGTGTTGGAAATGTTCGGACTTCAGGACTGTTTGACGAAGTCATATGGATCGAACAATCCCAAGAACCTCGTGAAGGCAGTGATTGACGGGCTCTCCAAGCTGCAAAGCAAGTCGGATGTTGAGCAGCTGCGAGGCGTCCAGCTTGGTGTAACGGATGTCGAGGCGATGATCGCTCGTGGTTCGAGTTTCGCAACGGCTGCAAACGCAACGAGCGCCGCTCCCGGAGAATCAGATTCAGCAGCGTCTGCCGGGGAGCCTGAGACTGCCACGGCCGAAGAGCCGGCCGCAGAAACGGGTAAGGCAGCAGTTGCCGAGAAGACCGAAGAAGATACGGAGTCCACTGCGGAGTGACGCGAGAGCGTCCCCAGGAGATTCAGTCCCATGATGATTCATGAAATCACGTCAAAGGTTGGCCGCTACAAGGCCCGCAGGCGAATCGGCCGCGGTCCTGGCAGTGGACATGGCAAGACCTCAGGACGCGGCCACAAAGGTGCGGGTTCCCGCTCCGGCAACAAGCGTCGCGCCTACTTCGAAGGTGGCCAGATGACTTGGGCTCGGCGCATGCCCAAGCGAGGCTTCACGAATGCTCAGTTCCGCACCGAGTATCACGTGGTCAATCTCAAGTCACTGGAAGATCGGTTTGCAGATGGCGACGCCGTGACGGCCGAGTCGCTCGCCAAGATTGGGCTTATTCGTGATACGAAGAAGCCCGTCAAGGTGCTTGGTGAAGGTGAACTCACCAAGAAACTCGACGTGACTGCAGCGAGACTGTCCAAGTCCGCCGAGGCCAAGATTAAGGCTGCCGGTGGCAATGTGACAGTGGTAGAGAAGAAGAAGTGGACCCGGTCCGCCGGCAAGCCAGCGAAAGCAGCAAAGCCCGCGCCTGATCCGCATCCCGAGACAGAGAGTGGTTCCTCCGAAGAGTGATCGCAACGGACGCAAGTCGTCCAAAGGAAGTTGACCCGGCATGCTCAACGCCGTTCTCAACATCTTGAAGATTCCCGAACTTCGCAATCGCGTGCTGTTCACGCTTGCGATGATCGCAATCTATCGCATCGGCTTTTGGATTCCACTTGTTGGAGTCGATCAGACGCAGCTCGAAGAACTGGCCCGCCAGTCTGCCTCTGAGGCAACTGGATTCGGAAAGTTGCTTGAGTACGTGTCAGTCTTCTCCGGCGGGTCCTTCAAGCAGTCGACAATATTCGGCCTTGGCATCATGCCGTATATCACGGCATCGATCATTTTCCAGTTGTTGCAGTCGGCTGTGCCGAAGTTGCAGGAACTCAAGAAGGAAGGTGCCAGCGGTCAGCAGAAGATCACCGAGTGGACTCGGTATGCGACGATCGCCATGTGCCTGATCCAGGGCTTCATGTGGATGAAGTTCCTGCAGGGGCAGGGGCTGGTCCAGCCGCAGTTCCGCACGCAGACCGGGATTCTGGTGTTCTACTTCTCCGGCTTGACTGCGCTGACTGCGGGCAGCGTCTTCCTGATGTGGCTTGGCGAGCAAATCGACAAGTACGGCATTGGCAACGGCGTGTCGCTCATTCTGACCGCAGGCATCGTTTCGCAGATGCCAATGGCAATTGGATGGTTGGCCAACAACGTCGACTTCTCGTTGCAAAGCGGAGAAGGAAGCGTTGGCGTTCTCGGCATTCTGTTCCTTATTGTTGCATTCGTAATCGTGGTTGCCGGATCGATTCTTATCACGGTGGCGCAGCGGCGAATACCAATTCAACAGGCGAAACATACGCGTGGCCGGCGTACCTATGGTGGGCAGAAGCACTATCTGCCGCTTCGAGTCAATCACGCGGGCGTCATGCCGATTATCTTCGCGTCATCGTTGCTGATCTTCCCCTCATCGTTCCTTGGCTATCTCGCGACATCTGTCACGCAGGAATCGCCCCTCTGGTGGCAGAACGTTGTGTACTTCATGAACCGGAACTTCCAGTTCGGTGAGTACCCGTACATCGTGTGTGAGATCATTCTGATCTACTTCTTCAGCTACTTCTGGACCACCGTGGTGTTCAGTCCCGACGATATGTCACAGCAACTCCGCGAAAACGGGAGCTTTATTCCCGGCCTGCGTCCGGGGCCGCGCACAGCGGAGTATCTGGAGACTGTTGTTGAACGAATTACGTACGTCGGCGCCGGATTCCTCGCGATCATCGCGGTGATTCCTTCCATGGTGGCGAGGTACATGGACATTCCATTCTTTGTCTCGAGCTTCCTGGGGGGAACCGGACTGCTGATTGTGGTCAGCGTGGGTCTGGATCTGATTCAACGCATCGAGGCGAATCTGCTCATGCGGAATTACAGCGGTTTCATCACAGGGCCCGACGCGGCCCGGAGGGGTGGCGGTTCGGCCACCCGTTCATAGGAGGTCCCCAGGGACGCAGTTCATGGCAAAAGAGGAAAAGATCGTCCTCGACGCCGTCGTCACCGAGGCGCTGCCCGATACCCGGTTCATGGTTGAACTGGAGAACGGCCAGAAGATTCTCGCGTACATCAGCGGTCGAATGCGAAAGTTCTACATCCGCATTCTCCCCGGCGACTCAGTCAAGGTCGAAATCAGTCCCTACGACATGACGAAGGGACGGATCGTCTACCGCCAGTAGGACTGGAACGGAAAGCATTATGAAAGTCAAAAGCAGCATCAAGAGAAAGACCAAGGACTGCCAGATCGTGATCCGAAAGGGTCGGCGGTACGTCATCAACAAGAAGAACCCGCGGCTGAAGCAGCGGCAGGGCTGATCGCCGGAAGGCGACACGACGGAGCGACATCATGCCACGTATTGCAGGCATCGACATTCCAGAGAAGAAGAAGATCCGGTACTCCCTTCGGTACATCCACGGGATAGGCCCGCGCTTTGCGGACGTCATTCTGGAGCAGGCGGGTGTTGATCCAAACACCCGTGCCGGAGATCTGTCCGAGGCGGAAGTGGTCCAGATTGCCGGCATCATTGATGATGGCTATCTGGTCGAAGGTGCGCTTCGTCGACAGGTCGCGCAGAACATTCAACGGCTCCGGGATATTCGGAGTTACCGAGGCGATCGACATCGTCGCGGCTTGCCCGTTCGTGGGCAGCGGACCAAGTGCAACGCCCGGACCCGCAAGGGCAGGAAGCGCACCGTGGCCGGCAAGAAGGGCGTCAAGTGATCGCACGAGTGTGAGGATCTGAGCCGGACATGGTCCGGAGGAAGTACACATGGCCAAGAAGAAAGCCAGAAAGAACATAGGCAAGGCGATCGTTTACGTGACCGCCTCGTTCAACAACACGATCATCACCTTCACGGACCTGGGTGGAGAGACTCTCTGCTGGGACTCCGCAGGCACGGTTGGTTTCAAGGGCGCCCGTAAGGCGACCCCGTTCGCGGCAACCCGCGCCGCCGAGCGATCAGCATCCAAGGCCAAGCGCATGGGTGTGCGAGAGGTGGAGGTCCGTGTGAAGGGTCCGGGAGGCGGCCGCGAGGCTGCGATCACCGGGCTTGACCACGCCGGTCTCATTGTGACCGCTGTTGAAGACCATACGCCGATCCCACACAACGGGTGTCGGCCGAAGAAGCAGCGCCGCTGCTGAGTGAACCAGTTCCCCGCGTGGGGAACGCCGACTTGGATCAAGAAGGCCTTCATCGTGAGCAGTAGTGCGATGAGTGACCGAGAGATCCGAGCCGATTCCATCTGGAAACCTCTGCTGCAGTGTGTAGGAGTATTGACATGCATGTTCGATGGAGAGGTCTTGAGTTGCCGGCCCGAGTCGATGTGGACGCAGCGTCTCGCACCGATTCGTTTGCCCGATTTACGGTTGAGCCTCTTGAGCGAGGCTTCGGCACGACAATCGGAAACAGCCTTCGCCGGATTCTGTTGAGCAGTATTGAGGGCTCCGCCATCACGACCGTGACGGTCGGTGGTGTTGAACACGAGTTCACAACCATCCCGGGCATGAAGGAAGATGTCACAGACCTTCTGCTGAACCTCAAGGGCCTTGTCGTGGCCGTTGACTCCGATGACGAAGGCCCCAAGACGATGACCCTTCGTGCGGGCGGCCCGGGGGCTGTCACCGCTGACCTCATTGAGGCCGATCCAGCCATTCGGATACTGAATCCGGATCACCAGATCGCCACCCTGACCGAGGCCGTCAGCCTTGATATTGAGATGACCGTCAATCGCGGCCGCGGCTACTCGCCTGCGAGCGAGCGTCATCTTCGCAGCGCTGAAGAGCAGGTCATTGGTCAGATTGAAGTGGATGCGATCTACAGCCCTGTACTCCGGGTACGGTTCCGGGTCGAAGACACGCGGGTCGGTCAGAAAACGAACTTTGACCGATTGGTCATGGACGTGTGGACCGATGCAACGGTCACGCCTGAGATGGCACTGACCGAGGCATCCAAGATCCTCCGTAAGCATCTCAACCCCTTCGTGCAGGTTGAGGAGCCAGGTGATCTGCGGGTCTCCGACGAGGCAGCGGCAGCCGCGGCCGTCGATGACAGCTTGATCCAGAAACTCAATACTCCGGTAACCGAACTGGATCTGACGGTGCGATCGAGCAACTGCCTTGAGTCGGCGGCGATCGCGACGGTTGCTGAGCTTGTGGTTCGCAGTGAAGCGGAGTTGCTTGCGCTTCGCAGCTTTGGAAAGACTTCGCTTCGTGAGATCGTCAAGAAGCTGGAAGACATGGGACTTGCGCTGGGTATGCGTCTGCCCGAAGGATTTACTGTTCCCGAAGGGGCGTATAACGGCTGAGGCCGAGAGGCTTCCTGTCGCCACGAGGCGATTGCGAAGTCAGGAGATGTGTCATGCGTAATCGCATTCAAGGCAAACAACTGAACCGAGACAGCGAGCACCGGCGCGCGATGCTTCGCAATCTTGCAGCGGGCCTCTTTGAGCACGGTCAAATCGAAACGACCATGCCCAAGGCCAAGGCCGTGCAACCCTTCGTCGAGAAGATCATCACGATTGCCAAAAAGGGCGGGTTGCACGCCCGGCGGCAGATTGAGTCACGTCTGAATGATCGCAAGATTCATGCATGGGTCGCTGATCCCAATGTGCCTGACTCTCGCAAGGACAATCCGTGGTTTGATCTTCCTGCAGCGTCGGATATCGAGTTCAATCGGTATGGCGAACTTCGGAAGGCCCCGAGGCTGGTTCAGCACGTGATGACAGCCGTGGCCGACCGCTTCCGAGATCGGGACGGCGGATACACGCGGGTCGTTCGGACTGGCCGGCATCGGTTGGGAGACGGTGGCGACATCGTCATTCTCCAACTGGTCGGTGAGGAGGAAGGCGCTCAGATTGGTGGCGGGACATCGTCACGCCGGCGTCAGGCAGATCGTCGCACAGCCTTTGCAGCTTCGCTTCGCAAGGGTGAGGCTGCGGCCGAGGTTGAGGACGACGACGCCGTCGAAGACGCTGGCGTCGAAGAAGCAGAGGCCGAGGTCGCTGCCGATGAGGCAACCGAAGAGTCTGCGGCTACCGATGCGCCCGATACCGAAGAAGGGGCCGAAGCTGCAGCCGAGAGCGACGAGGACGCGGCAGAGGCTGACGACAACAAGTAGATGCCAGGGGGTCTGACCCCTGCGCTATCTGAGAAACGGGGTCCCCTCCAAGCGGGTACCGAGGCGCTCGCTGCCGCAGGTCCGTGTGGGCGGGGCCGCCTTATCTTTCGTATCCTGCCGCCATGCTTGCTGAACTTGATATCACCGAAGCGACTGCGCTCTCGGAGCTTGAGGCCGCAGACGATGCCGCGGCCCTCGAGGCGTGGCGGATTGAGTGGCTCGGTTCCAAGGGGCGTCTGAAGGCCATGATGGGCCAGATGAAGGATGTCGATCCGGGTGACCGGCCAGCCTTCGGCCAGCGGATGAACGCGATGAAGAAGTCGCTGGAAGCGACGTTCGCCGAGCGCAAGGCGGCGGGCGATTCTGAGCCAGCTGGCCCAGCCGTCGACGTCACAGAGCCTGGCATTCCGGCGGGCCTTGGCACGCGGCACATCATCAGTCGCACGATTGCCGAGATCCTCGAGGTCTTCGCCCGCATGGGATTCGAGCCGGCGACCGGTCCTGAGGTCGAGGATGAGTGGCACAACTTCACTGCCCTGAACGTGCCGGAGTCGCATCCCGCTCGAGAGCCGGTCGACAACTTCTATCTCGATGGTGGCGGGATGTTGCGGTCTCAGACTTCAACGGTGCAGATCCGTGTTCTGGAAAAAACCCCTCCACCGGTTCGCATCGTGGCAGCGGGGCGGGTCTACCGCCCCGACACACATGACGCGACCCACTTCAGCATGTTCCATCAGGTCGAAGGGCTGTGGGTTGATCGTGGCGTGACGATGGTGGATCTCAAAAGCACCCTCCTTGGCTTCGCGCACGCCTACTTCGGCGAGGAAGCCGAAGTTCGCATGCGACCGAGCTTCTTTCCGTTCACCGAGCCGTCCGCTGAAGTCGACATGAAGATGCGCATCAAGGGGCGGTGGCAATGGGTTGAGCTTGGGGGATGCGGACTCGTCGACCCGAATGTGCTGGCAGCAGTGGGACTGGATCCTGAAGAGTGGTCAGGCTTTGCGTTTGGCCTCGGAGTCGAGCGCATTGCCATGCGGAAGTATGGAATCACCGATATCCGTTGGCTCTTCGAGAACGATGCCAGATTCTTGAGGCAATTCTGATCGGGGGAGGGAGTGGATCAATGACAGGCGAGCAGCACAGCGAGTTTTCGGGTTTGTCCGATGCCGTTCTCCCTTCGCCAGCGAAGGGCTCAGTTCCGCAATGGATTGCAGTCGTATCGATTGTGATCGGTTGTCTGGGCATTTTGTGCTGGGGCGGTCAGGGGCTGATGAGCATGTCAGTATCGTCGATGGTCGACATGCCCGACAATCTGCCTGAGCAATCCGCCGGTCATCGAGCATTTGAAACTGGTGGATATGTTGCTGGCACACTGCTTGGAGTCTGGCTCATTGCCGCAGGCTTTGCGGCGGCGACAGGGGCTGCGTGGGGCCGAGCCGGTTTGCGAATATGGGCCGTGGTCCGAGTCGTCGTAGCGATTGTCGGTGTTTTGGGCGCGATCTACTGGTTCGATGAGGTCGTTGATGCGTTCTATCAGGCGATGCAAGCAGACATCGCACGTGGCGGGGAAGCGGCTGAAAGCACACCTGCCCTGAGCGAGGCGGCGGTTCGAGCATTTATGATCGGCGCGATCGCGGTTACGACAGTTGCAGCGTGCGTCTGGCCGATTCTCGTACTCGTTGTGACCCGGCGACGAGGGGGAGCGTAAATCTCATGTCTGATGTCCTGCAGGAACTGAGGTGGCGGGGGCTTGTTCACCAGACGACCGCCGATGAGGCGTTGCCGGGGTACCTCGCGAGCGGTCCGCGTACGTGTTATTGCGGCTTCGATCCAACCGCCACGAGCCTGACGATCGGAAACCTCGTGCCGATGATGCTCCTCGCGCACTGGCAGCGGGCTGGCCATCGCCCCATTGTGCTGATGGGAGGCGGAACGGGGCTCATCGGTGACCCTTCCGGGAAAGATGCTGAGCGTACCCTGCAGACCAGAGAGATTGTGGAAGCGAACATCGCAGCCCAACGGAAGATCTTCGGATCGGTTCTGGATTTTGAGTGTGGCCCAACCGCAGCAACACTAGTCAACAACGCCGACTGGCTGTGCGAGCTTGCCTACATTGATGTACTCCGTGATGTCGGCAAGCATTTCTCGGTCAACGCGATGATTCAGAAGGACTCGGTTCGCGAGCGCCTTCACAATCGAGAGCAGGGAATTTCATACACCGAATTCTCGTACATGATTCTGCAGGCCTACGACTTTCTGCATCTGAGAAAGACGCAGGACTGCACCGTCCAATTGGCCGGTTCGGATCAGTTCGGAAATATCGTGTCGGGAATCGATCTCATTCGCAGAGACATGCAGGATCAGCCTGAAGACGTCCCTCGCGGATACGGAATCACCGCGCCGCTCGTGACAAAGTCAGATGGGACGAAGTTTGGAAAGACCGAGTCCGGCGTCGTCTGGCTGACCGCGCCGCAGACTTCACCGTGGGCCTTCTACCAATTCTGGTTGAATACGGGTGACGCTGATGTTGGCAGGTATCTTCGCTTCTTCACGTTCCTGGGACGAGAGGAAATCGAAGACCTTGAGCGGCGACATGAGGCGGCGCCGCACGAGCGCGAAGCGCAGCGTGTGCTTGCCCGCCATGTGACCGAGATGCTGCACGGTGATGGGGAAGTGTCGCGGGTCGAAACTGCTGCAGCGGCTCTTTTTGGCGGCGACATCCGAGCGCTTGATGAGGCCATGCTGGAGGCTGTCTTTGCCGATGTGGCGTCCAGCGAGCATCCGTGTGCCGCACTGGAGGGCGGTGGCGTGCCTCTCGTGGAACTGCTTGTGGAGACGGGGCTTGCGTCGTCGAAACGTGAGGCCAGACAGTTCCTCAGCGGCGGCAGTATTGCAGTGAACGGTCAGAAGATTGCTGCCGATGCGGCTCTTGAACGTGCGCTGGATTCGGAGGATCTGCTCCACGGCGGGACGATTCTGCTCAGGCGCGGCAAGAAGGTCTGGCACTGCACTCGATGGCAGTGACTACTTTGTCGTTGGCTTGATCGAGAGAGAGACTGCAGGGTGCGCTTCATCGCTCACTGTGGCCGTGATTGGCGTGGCGACTCCGTCTGATCTGAGAACAGCAAAGAACGAGACCCGCTTAGACTCGATGCTTCGCTCTTTGTCATTGGTCGAGAGATGGACCACGGCGATGACCTGTGCTCGCCCTGCTTGGACCTCGGATATGTCGCTCGGTGACGCCTCGATCGTGACGTCACTCAGCATCGGTTCCGACAACTCGATTTCGTAGGCTGCGAAGTCCTGCGGGGTGGAGATCACCTGAATCCGTACTCGCGGGACGACCGCTCTTCGCTGCCGAGCGACCAGTTGAAATGAGACGAGCGCCGTAGGCGGATCGATCGTGACAGCTGAAGCAAGCTGAAGTGAGTCTGGAAGTTTCAGTGCGCACTCAACTGTGTGCAGAACACCTGGTTCGAGGCGGGCGACATCGCGGGGGTCGACGACAGCGTCCACAACGACCGTTTCCGGGAGTTCATGAACGACATCGCGGGGTGCCAACACCGAGACTTCCTTGGGGGTGACCGCAACGTCCTGGACGGTCGATGCACTCTGGATGTCAGCTCGCGTGACGGCTGTCTTGCGGACGAATTCAGTGATGTCGACTACGGCGGTCGGAGGTTCAACTCCAACGACCGTGACGCCGGTCGAGGCAATCGTTTGGGCACTCTGGACCAGTGTGATGAGTTGTGTGATTTCCTGCGTGCCGTGCTCAGCCGGGAGTGGGATGCTGATCGGCGCGGAGGTGAGCACATTTCGAGCCTCCCGGACACGGAGTGCGGGGCCCTCCAACGTGACTGTGACCGGGATCTGGGCTGGTGACACTTGGAATCGGTCGCCGGCAGCATCGCTGGCTACGGTGAATTCAAGGCGTCCAGCCAAGGTCTCGACTTGTCTCGTCTTCGCTGCAGCGAGCAGCCAGATCAGAATCGTGACAACGGTAACAAGGACAATCGTTCCAAACTCGCGGGGCCACTTCATGGTGTTTCCCCCTGCGGCTCGGCGGGCATCTCGTCGATCGAGTCGTGAAGGTGGCGGCGAAGCGTATCGGGAATGTGGTCGATCGCAATCGGGCTTTCGAGTTTCCCCGCGCTTGCAATACTCACGATCCCCGATTCTTCACTGACGACAACAACCAGACAATCGGATTCAGCAGACAAGCCGACTGCGGCCCGGTGCCGAGAGCCATACTTTGCTGGAAGTACACCGTCCTCCGCCAGTGGAAACTGGACACCCGCTGCAAGGACTCGTTCGCCTCGAATGACAACCCCCAAGTCATGCAGCGGACTGTTCGGCCAGAAGATGGACTCGAGCAACGCAGGGTTCAAGCGAGCGTCGAGTGGCTGGCCGCCTTCAATCAGGCTCCCGAGCCGGATGTTGCGTTCGATCGCGATGATGGCTCCGAATTGGCTGCGGCTCAGGAATCCGACGGCTTCTGAAATGGCATCAATGCGGGAGTCGGCCGCTTCGCGGCGTCCGGGCCGCAGAAGCCGGGCTTGACCGATTCGCATCGTGGCCTGCCTGAGCTCGGGTTGAAAGATCACAATGAGCAGGACCGCAACGATGCCGACGAGGTAATTGACGATGAAGTTGAGCCGAGCGAGTCGTTCGGTTCCGAGGCCGAGCAGTTGCAGCAGAACGAAGGCGGCGAGCAGTACGGCGAATCCTTTGACGATCCCCGCCCCGCGTGTTCCACGAAGAAATCTGACCGTGAAGTAGACGACGAACCAGATGACCGCCAATTCGACGAGCAGTTCAAGAAGGTCGATGCTGAGAAAGTCCGATGGCACGGAGATGGAAACCTCAAGTTCCGTTGGCGTAGGTCGGGGCGAGTATACTTGGCTCGTCTTCTTTCATCGACGGGCAGAGATTCATGGTTGGCGCAGACGGTACATATCAGGTTGCTCGCTCGACCGGACGGTGCGAGGCGACGGGTCAGGCTCTTCAGGCCGGAACCGCATGCGTTGCGGCCCTCTGTGACGATCCCGAGGGTGGCGGCTTTCAACGTCTGGATTACTCGATCGGTGCCTGGGAGCAGGGGGCCCGGCCGGATGGTCTGTTCAGCTTCTGGAGGACGTCGGTTCCCGAGGCAAAGGCCACGAAGCGGGTCTTTGTGGACGATGAGGTACTCCTGGATCTCCTGGATCGCCTTGGGGACGCGGAAGATCCGAAAAAGGTGGCCTTCCGATTCGTCATTACGCTGGTGCTCCTGCGAAAGCGACTGGTGAAGTTCGAACGTCGTGAAGAAACGTCCGATGGAGTGCGGTGGCACGTGAGTGGCCGGGGCGCTTCGAGCGGGATATGGTCCGTCCATGATCCGGAGTTGGGTGACGAAGACATCGTCGACTTGCACGAACAGTTAGGCGAAGTGCTTCAGGGTGAGTTGTAGGGTGGTCGGACTCCGCTGCGTGCTCCTCGCCAGCAGTGTGATTGCCGGGTGCGCAACGACGCCGCCGCAGCAGTGCCAGCCGGCAATTGCCGATGATGCCAACGCGGACATTCTGAATCGGTGGAACGAGGAGTGTTCCGGCCTTGATCGACTGCAGCTCAAGGGTCAGATTCAATTGGAGTGGGAAGAGCAGCGTGATGGCAGGACTTCATCTCGCAAAGAGCAGGGCGACATGGAGATGTTGCTCGGTGGAGCCGCGCGGGGGTCACTTCGGATCACGAAATTCGGAGACGTCAAGTATTGGGTGGGAATGACGCCTTCGCACTACTGGGAATTCGACTTGATGTCGGACCCGACCACACTTCGTGTGCGGCCGCCGTCCGTTGATGACGGAGGGCTGCTGCTCAGCCCGGAACTGCTCCGATTGCTTCTGGCGGTGGATCCGTGGCCAGGCGATGCAAAGGTCCACGTGATCGGTTCAGATCTGCGCATTGCTGGATCGGTGTTTGATGGTGCGTTTGAGGCGATTGTTCGCCGGTCTGACTTGCGAGTTGAGCGCGTCAATGTGGATCTCGGTGATCGGGGACGATTCTCCAGTGTGCATCGATGGACAACCGGGGAGACGCCGATCGGCGGCACTTCGCACGCCCGTCGACTTGCAACGACGGTTGACCTTCATGTTCCGGACGCGATGATCAAACTGAGCATTCGGACCGCTACCGCGCTCTCGAAACAATCATTCAAGTCGCTGGCAGATGTCTGGTTTGATCTGGACCGCATCAGGGGGCACCTTCGGCCGGATGTTGTGGAGTGATCACAACGATCGTATTGGCTGCGCTCGGCGCTGGAATCCCCGCGGCTCAAGGGGAGGGGTTGTGGTTTGCGCTGCAGATGCCCGAGGATGTCAGTGTGACCCGGCTGTGTCTCCAGGGCCCAGGCAGTCAGAGCGCGGATTATGTGGCGCTGCGTGAATTGAGTGGTATGCCCCGCGATGTGGTGGCCCATGCCGCGTCGGTCTGGGTGTTGCCACAGCAGCAAGCCGGGGAGGCAGCCTCGCTTCTGGCGTTGCGAGCCGACTGGGACTCTCAGATGGAGTCCTGGAGGACGGCCCCTCCCAGCGGTTTTGATCGTCTTCCGCCGTGTGAACTTGACGGCGCCGTGGAGCTTCTTGTCGGGGGTGGGCGTGGCCCGATTCTGGTCAGCCGTCGGGCGGACTCGCCTCAGGTGTCGGTCCACGCGCTCAGGCGAGGGGCCTGGGTCGCGCTTCCCTGCTTTGACTCCGCAGTGTCGATCATTGCTGGCGTCGCCGACGGTTCTGACGTATCGCTTCTGGCCGGGGCGGGGGCAGGGGTGGCGACCCTGTGGCGATGGACCGAGGCAACGCAGACCTGGGCGGCGACCGATCTCGAAGCAGCAGCGGGCAAGCCGCACGATCTCGTGCGGTGCGGCCGCTCGCTCGTGCTCGGGATCCAGGAGGCCAATGATCGTCGCACGCTCGGTTATGTTCAGGATGGATCCATCGCACCTTGGACGACGCTCGAGGACGTTGCGGCAGGCGATCGGTTGCTGGCGTCGGAGTCCGTGCTGCGTCTCTTTCGCGTCCGTGGCGGCGAGCCACTCTCGCGGAACATCGATTTGACGTCGGGGAACGCCACGGCGTGGGCGCCGCTGGTGCTGCGATCCAATTTCGTCGGGCGGATGTGGTCGCTGGCCGTGTCGATGTGCATCGCCCTGGTCGTCGTGCTGATGCTCGTTTTCGGTCGAAGCAATATGGTCGGCGTGCTTCCCGAGGGTCTCATGGCAGCGCCGTTTTCGCGGCGAGGAGTCGCATTCCTCATCGACTTCATTCCTGCGCTGGTTGCGATACCACTGGTTGTTGGAGCGTCACCATTGGAATTGGTCTCTGCGGTGTTCACAGGGCCCATTCCGGCGACTGTCCCTGTCCTGATGACCGCAGCGGTCACGACCGTAGCGTGGGGGATTCTGTGGGAAGTGCCTGCGAACCACACTCCTGGAAAGCGATTGATGGGGCTTCATGTGACGAGGCTCGCCGGTGGGGAGGTTGGGTGGTGGCGAACCGCGGCGAGGAATGTGCTCAAGGGAGTCACCATTCTGGTGCCTCCGCTTGCCATCATCGTGGTGCTTGGACCCCTTGGGCAGGGCCCCGGAGATGTCGCCACGGGGACCGTGGTTGTGCAGTTCTCGGGGGACGCCAAAAAACTCTGATCTCCGGTCGCTGACGTCCGATATGAAAGAGACGTTGGCGAAAGGACTCGCCGGCGGTGGAGCGATCCATGATGGAACGAATGACCCTGCCGCAGGGTGTGCTGTGTATCGGTGAGCCTGCGGCGACCATCCCCGATGGTGTCCGGACTGTGATGACAGTTTCAGCGGCTGAGGAGGCCCTCGCGACTGGCGGGTTTGCGGTCGTGCTGCTCATGCCGACGCCGGGTGCCTCGTCACTGGAAACCAGACAGCGGGTGAACGATGTGTGCCCATCGGCAATCGTGCTGTCGCTTGACGAGATGGGCCTGGCTGATTCGGGGCCGGAGCTGCTGAGACAACTGATTGAGTGGGGACACGAGCGCTTTCGAGCATGCAACGACACCCATATTCGGCAGTTAGGCGGTACGCCGATTGGCACGGCTGCTTGCCGGTCACAGGACGAGCTCGTAGGCGGTGGTGAAGCGATGTCGGGCTTCCGGAACCGACTGCGCCAAGTTGCCGAACACGATGTTCCGACCCTGATTCACGGCCCCTGCGGGACACCACTCGAAGCGGCCGCTCGATGGCTGCATGATTCAAGCGGCCGCCGCAATGGCCCGTTTGTACCGATCGATTGCCGTGAAGGCACTGCATCACAGCTGCTTCTCAGGGTTTTCGGCCACGCCAGCGGGGCGTTCCCCGGTGCGGCTGAAGCGGGTCGGTCCGCCGTGGGGCTTGCAGCGGGCGGGACGCTCCTGCTCAACGGCATTGACAATGCCAGCGAGCAGCTGCAACTTCGGATCGTAGAGCTGCTTCGGGATGGGCGATGGACGGCTGTTGGGACCAGCGTGCCATGTCTGGGGCGGGCGCGAGTGGTCTTGACGCTGCGGCACGCGCCTCTTCAAGCCCTTGTGGAGGGAAAGTTCCACCGCAGCCTGATGGACCGGGTTTCCGGGCACATCGTGCGAATGCCTTCGCTGCACGATCGATCTGAGGATCTCCCGGATCTGATCCACCATCACATCACGCAGTCTGCCGCGAAACTTGGCCGGCCGCGACCGAGCCTGGATCGTGATTTGATTGCGATTCTGATTGCTGGCCGGTGGCCCGGACACGATCGAGAGCTGGAGCTTCTGTGTGAGCGGCTCGTGCTGCACGCAACGACGCGGACGCTGGATCCCGCGATTCTGGCGGGCTGGGTCGAGACCCCTTCCGGCGGCGAGACGCGACGCGGGCTGATCTGCGATGGTGGTCGAACCTTGGCTGATCTGGAGCGGACGGCGATTCTCGCGACACTGCGGCACCATAAAGGCCATCGTCGCCGCAGCGCCGCTGCGCTCGGAATAGGCGTGAGAACGCTGGGGTTGAAACTGCGGCGGTGGAAGGATGCCGCGATTGTTCCTGAGACGATATGAGTCTCGCTCAGGCCGATCGGCGGAAGGTGGCTCGCTGCACCATGAGCTGTAGTGTCTGGCAGATGAGTTCAACATCTCGCCGGGTCAGTGCCGGGTGAATCGGCAATGCAATGGTCCGTGACGCTGTTGCGGCCGCGACGGGGCATGTTGCGCGTAGCGCGGGGTCCCATGCGCTGGGAAGATGAGTCAATCCCGCCGCAGCTTCGATGTCATGCCGCCCCATTCCGCGGATGATTTCGTCGCGATCGTCGACACTAAACGTCTCGTCCAGCCTGATGACGTACCGGGACCAGCACGAGACCGCCTCGGGGGTGGTCGCTGGAAGGAGCAGCTCCGGCATACGGGAGAGAAAGATGGTGTAGGTTTCCGCTGCGTCCGTGCACGCCTCGACTGTAGAACGGAGTCTGCGAAGCTGTGCGAGCCCAACAGTGGCGTTCAGTTCGGCCATCGCGTCTGCGCGGTGCGGGCAGAGCGCATGGTTGTAGTGGTCGGGCCGGCATGCATTGGCAAGGTGCTCGTCATCGGTCACGATGGCGGCTCCTTCGCCAGTCGAGACGATCCCCCGCTGGGACAGGTCGATGAACGCTGCCCGACCTAGCGATCCGGCTGGCGCCGAGCCGCAGCTGCTACCAAGTCTGGTTCCAACGAGTTCAAGGAATGGGATCTCGTTGCGTGCGCACGTGGCTGCAATGGCGGGCAGGCCGGTTCCCCATCCATCACCGTGCGATGCAGCGACCGCGGCGGTGCTCGGAGAAACACATCTCTCGACGGTGTCCGCGGTCGGAACCAGCGTCCCCGGATCACAGTCGGCAAAATGGGGCGTTCCACCAATTCTTCGGATTGCCCTGAGGATGGCCGTATCGCCTAACGCAGGGACCACGATTTCTCGCTCATCGCTGAGGCCAGCGGCGTGAAGCAGCACTGACAGGGCCTGTTCTGATGAGGCAAGGGCCACAGCGTGGTGCCGTCCCGTGGCCTGAGCCAGATCCGACTCCAATTGCTCGCGATTGTCGGATCCACTCAGGCCGTGGGACCTGAGTAGTTCATCGATCATTCGGTGATCGTCGGGCGTCGTGAGGGGGTTTGAGAGCGGAATATCAGCAGGCACTGCCGGATCTCCATTGGCGTGTACATGAAGTCATCATCGAACCGGCTTGACCAGCGATGCGACGACATCATCGACGAGTCCCGAGTGTCTGACGGCAAGCCATGCGGCTTGTGTGCGAATGGCTTCCGAAGAGGTGCTGCTCGCAGCGATGAGTTTCAGGCTGGCAACATCCTCCGGTGCAATGGTTTCCTGATCGCGTGCATGCACGAGAAGGGCGAGCACATCGGCTTGTCCGATGCCGATTCGGCGCAGCGATGTCACCGCGTCAGCAAGTGCGGGCGCAGGCCGTTGGAGAAGCGCCACCAGCAGCAATTGCTGCTCATCCCCGTCATCTTTGGCCTCGACGAGCCGCTTTCGGAACACATCTGGAGCTCGTTCAAGAAGGAGCGAGGCGCTTGTGACGCCATGGGATGCAATGGCCGAATCAATGCCGGTTTCAATCGACAAGTCAAGCACGGCTTCAAGCAGCGGTATGGCAACATCATCTTCCCATTCGCCGCACTGCTCCAGGACCCACGCGATGGTTCTCCGGTGGCCGCTTTCGATCAGTCCCTGAAGTTCCGGGCCAGCCGTGGTGGCGTCGGCAGCCAGTGCCGTGGCGGCGTGGGACAGTGTGGCGAGCAGTGTGTCTTGTTCAAGTTGGACTCGGCACACCTGAGGTGTTGGTGTTTCGGTCATAAGCAGCAACAGGGAGAGATCGACCAGATGTCTGCGGCGGCTTGTTGCCGCGAGTTCGCGGCAAAACAAACTCTCAGCGTCGGATGTCTGCTGCTCAAGAAGCGTCAAGAGTGCAAACCGCCGAACGCCGTCAGGGCTGGAGGGTTGCAGGCACGCGCGTGCGAGTTCCATCCCGGCGTCACTGGGGAGCCTGCGAATCTGGATCATGGCCTCCATCGCGGCGTCCAGAAGTTCGACGTCTCCTGGTTGCTGCCGCAAGGACTCTGTCATCGCTTGAAGGGGTTCCACGCGACCGAGAAATGCCAGCTGCGCAGCTTGCATTGCTGCGATATGCGGGTCTGAATCGGTCGCAACCGCGGCAACCTCGTCAGGGTCGACCGTGGCTTCTGCCTCCATCAAAGCGCCGAGAAGCCACAGCCTGGCAACTGGGGAGGTGGCAGCGTCCGAGAGCAGGATTCGGATATCGTCCACCGCAAGGCGATCGGTCTGCAGGCCGACCGCCAGCGCCGATTCGAACGCGACTGGGTCGGCAGAGATCAATCTCGCGGGATCCAGGCGGCCATCGTCGCTCAGTTCGGCCAGGCCGAGGAGTGCGTGCACCTGAATGACGGGGTCATCGTCGTCCGTGAGTGACACCAGGAGCGGAACGAGCCTGTCGTCATGCAGCGCTCGAAGGGCAGAGAGGCGAAGAAGGTGTTCGTTCCTCGGCTGCGGCGTGACAGCGCGGTCGAGCTCACGGTGGACTGCATTCTCGCGCGGATTATCCCACCCAGCGCCGTGAACGGCGGCGGCCATCAACACGGGCATGGCAATCTGGGCAAGTACTCTGAGAGGCATGTCATTCAGTCTACCACTCCCCCCATCGAATCTCGCCGGCAGATCGACAAAGTCGCGGCCGGAGGGAGTTCTTCAGATCTTGAACTGGCGCCGGTGGCGGGGGGTCAGGACGTCACGGGTTGCGACTTGGCGGCCGCCTGAATCTGGTCGCGGAGACGCGTGAGGGAGATCGGGGCCCCGTCGATGGAGACGTGACCGTCAGCGTCGAGCTGGCGGCGCATCCGGCGAGCCCCAGCGTGGACCGATGAGTGCGTTCGCCGGCCCATTGCCGCGGCGATTTCGGGGAAGCTCGCCGAGGTCAGATCTCGAGCCAGTACAGCGACCAGTCCTCGAGCGGCCACAGCTCGCTGCGATCGGCCGGTTCCGCGGAGTTCTTCCACGGTGATTCCCAGAATGGGGCAGGCTGCCTCGACCAGCAGTGTGGGTGTCACGGGTCGTCTCAATGCGGGCTGCTCCAGGCCTGAGGCATCTCGGACATCCAGACCCGAGATTGGCCCCGAAGCGGCGCGCACGCTGCGAACCGCAGCGATTCGTGCGAGCAGTCCCTGGATCTCTCGGGCCCCGCCGCGACACTTTGCGGCGATCAGATCGGCTGCGGTTGGATCAATGTCGACATGCCGCTCAGCGCAGATTCGCAGGACAACGGCTCGGCGCAGCGACTGCTCGGGCACATCAACCTGGACAAGCAATCCACTGGTGCATCGGCTCGCGAGTGAGCTGTTGAATCGGCGAATGACTGATGGATGCGCATCTGATGCGAGCACGATTCTCGCTCCAGAGAGGGTCATTGCATCGATCGTGTGGAGCACTTCCTCTTGTGTTCGCGTCTTCCCTGCGATGAAGTGGACATCATCAATTGCGAGCAATTCAAGCCGCCGCATTGTTCGGCGGTATCGCTCCAATTGGTTGTGCCGAACCGCTTGAATGAACTGATTCGTGAACGCTTCTCCGGTCATATACCGAGTGGCAGCTCCAGGATTGACCTGTTGATATCGTCGGCAGACGCCCTGTAGCAGGTGCGTCTTGCCGACACCACACTCGCCGTGAATGAAGAGCGGCGAGAAGTGATGTCCGTTTGGATCTTCGATCAGGTTTCGAGCAGCGGTCCATGCGAGTTGATTGCTCGGTCCAACAACGAAGTCATGCAAGTCGAGGAGTTGGCGGCGTGTTCGAGTCGTCGTTTCACTCTTCGCTGCGTTCCGGTTTTCTGCAGACGGTGCTGCGTGGCCATCCAGATCGGAACGCTCGCATGGCTCGGTACTCAATGAGATTGTGGCCGCGTGACCGCCCATTTCCTGAGCAATCGTCTTGAGATCACTCATGAAGCGGCGCTCGATCCATTCGGCCTCAAACCTGGACGGCACCTGCACGTCGAGGGTGCCATCATGAATGGTGAGCGACGCATGCTCAAACCACATGCGATAGGGCGTCGTTCCAATATGCCGCTGTAGGTGCTCGGCCAGATCGGTTGTCGGCTGGATGGATGGCACGCATGACGTCCTGTTGCGTGGTTCCTGGGGGTCGGGCCTCTTGACACTGCTCGCCGGCCTTGGCGAGGGGGCAGAAACACCGGACGCAACGATCGCCTGTCTGGATCCTGCCCCTCGGGGCGAAATCCGTTGTGACGATGGGCCTTGAAACGCTGACGCTGCAAATGCGGCGCGTGGGAAGAAGGCGAGAATGCGAACACCGGCGTTCCATGCTCCCGGACACGTCGCGCGGGCCGTCGGTTGTGGCTCAAGAGTCACGCCGTCGCCCGCATTCCGTGGTCCATCCTTGGACGAATCGCAATTTACATACGGCTGCCATCCTCGGCAAGGCCGCTGTCTCGATTCAGGCGGTCTGCGGGTACGAAAGTCCTTGTCAGCAAGGCGATCGGAACTCAAAAAGAAGTTTCGTCCACCCTGAATACTCAACGGTGTCAATGTGTTGTGGACATCCCCGGGTTTGGGCGGTCGGCTTGCAATCTTCGGAGTGAGTGGATAACCGCTCGCTGTGTCGACTCTGGCAGAAAACCAAGACGTCCATACAACGCTCGCGCAGGTTCATTCACGTCATCTACAGCGAGTCGCATCGAACGCGCACCGCGATGCGCGGCGCGCACCATGATGTGCCGCAGTACGACTTCACCAAGACCTTCTCCGCGAGCACTTGGAATGAGCCCGATGTACGCGAGATCGGCGACTGACTGCGGGCCGCAGGTCACTATGACACAGCCAATCGGCGCGCCATTGCGGGTGAGGATCTGTACGAGTTCCGGATGCACACGTCCGCCGGATCGATGTCCGTCGAGTATGTCCTGCGTTCGCCGCTTCCCGCGAAGTGGAGCGCAGTCAAGCGTGTCTTCATACGTCTTGTTCATGATGTCGACGAGAACGTCATCAGAAGCTGCAGCGAGGCAGAGCCCATCCGGGAGCTGTGTGTGTTTCGGCTTGGCACCAATCTGTGCCCGCAGCGTGTGAAGATCTGCGAGAAAGTCAAAGGAGGCTGTCTGAAAAGCTTCCAGCGAGAGGGCGTCCGTCGGAGACAGCAGCGATTGCAGCAGGTCGATCGGTCGTGACTGGCAGGCCGTCTTGGCTGCTTTGATGACGCGAGCGGCGAGCGCAATCTCCTCACGGTTCCGTGGGCGACTTGCCACAATGGTGGCCGTCCGACCGGCATTGGGGAGGGCAAGGGCCACCGATTGATACATGCCAGAAGGCCTCTCGATGGCCCAGAGGCAATCCGCGTGAATCCTGCCGGACGCCTCCAAACGTCGAATGGCCGTGGTGCTGTGGCCCTCCAGAAGGTGCCGGAGGGCCTCTACTCGGCGACTCTCAGGAACGGTGATGACCTCAGTCATGGGAACTCCAGCGGGGATTGCCCCGCTGTTACACTACTCCGCCCGTGGGCTAGAGGAGGCTCGGTGCCATGAGATCACCAATGTGCTTGACGCTACTCGCCGTGCTGCTTGGGGCGGCTGTTGGGGCTGCCGATGCGTATCCCCGCCCGGCCCGGGTGTCATCCCGCCCCGAGGCGGCGTTCCGTCCAGGGGCCCTGCGGATGTATCAGAGCCCTGCGGGCGAATACTGGTATCTGCTCTACGACGTTGTCAATACAACGGGCCAGGATCTGACCTGGGCCCCGTCCATGGTGCTCTATACGGATCGTGGCGATGTGCTTGCCGACGGCCAGGGTGTTCCCCGGCGGATTGCCCAGGCGGTGATGGATCACGTCGGCGACCCTCTTCTTGAGCCCAAGGCGGCAGTAATCGGGAAGTTGCGTCAGGGACTGGGCCATGCTCGACGGGGCGTCGCGATCTGGCCAGCCCCGCATACGGACATCAACGAGATTCGTATCTTCGTTGAGGGCATCAGTCCTGAGTCGACCGTCGTCGATCATCCCATCACGGGTGAGCCCGTCACCCTTCGCAAGAACCTCGCGCTGCACTACCTGGTCCCAGGTAATCCGACGGCCCTACGGGACGAGCCGATCTCGCTGCATCCCGACTACGCGGCCGAAGAACACTGGATCTACAGATAGACCACCCTTCACGGGCCGTACATTTTCTCTGACGGTCCGATCTCGGCGATCAGGACGAAACTGCACTCGAGATCGCCGTCACCAGCGATTCTGAGCGGCCTGAGAGGCATCGCGTCGTGGTTGGGGGGGGTGAAACGCCGTTCATCGGTCGAAGGCGTGCCTCGCACAGGCTGCAGGCGGGATGTCGGCGTGGCTCGGATTTGGTGCCTTTTTCTGCTATACTCCCCGGCTCGGCTTATTTGAGGAGGTCTGCTGTGGCACATAAGAAGGGACAGGGGTCCACCAAGAATGGACGCGACTCCAATCCGCAGTTTCGCGGCGTAAAGCTCTATGGCGGCCAGTATGCCAAGGCGGGGGCCATCATCGTCCGCCAGTGCGGCACGCACTTCCACCCCGGCTACCTCGTCCGGCGAGGCCGTGATGACACCCTGTATGCCAAGCAGGCTGGCACCGTACATTTCCGCGGCCGAAAGATCGATATCGTCCCAGCGGATCCGGCGACGCCTCGATACACGGCAGTCGAAAAAGCGGGCTGAACCAGCCTCGCAATTCTGAGATCATCCACGCGGGCGTTTCATACGCCCGCGTGTTCTATTGAGGGAATGGCCGATGCTCGTTGATCGCTGCACAATCTTTGTTCGCTCCGGCAAGGGTGGCAATGGCTGTGTGAGTCTTCGCCGCGAGAAGTACCGACCGAAAGGTGGACCCGATGGCGGCAACGGCGGCAACGGGGGCGATGTGGTGTTGGTCGGTGAGCGAGGGCTTTCGACACTTCTCTCGCTGACTCCGCGGCCGCATTTTCGGGCCAGGAACGGAACGCCCGGGCAAGGTTCTTCCAGGCATGGTCCCAATGCCAATGACCTGCTCATTCCAGTGCCGCTTGGAACCATCGCTGTTGATCGAGAGACCGGCGATGTACTCGCGGAGATCACCGAAGACGCTGAGCGGGTCGTTGTTGCAAAGGGCGGTGCGGGCGGGCTGGGCAACGAGCACTTCAAGTCCGCCACCAATCAGACGCCGCGGGAAGCGACGCCGGGCGGTGAGTGTGAAGAGCGGACGCTCGACCTGGAACTCAAGTTGCTGGCCGACGTCGGATTCGTTGGTCTGCCCAATGCTGGTAAGTCGACACTGCTGGCCGCAATCAGCGCGGCGCGGCCGAAGGTTGCGGACTATCCCTTCACGACCAAATCGCCGCATCTTGGCATCGCGGAGTTGTCCGGGGAGCGGCGTCTCGTTGTGGCGGACCTGCCGGGGCTCATCGAGGGGGCCGCAGATGGCGCGGGCATGGGGCATGACTTTCTGAAACATGTCGAGCGGACCGCGGTCATTCTGCATGTACTCGACGCGGCGCCTGTTGACGGATCTGACCCGCTGCACAACTGGCGCACCATTCGCGGCGAACTTGAAGCATTCGGCGATGTGCTGGTGGACAAGCCGGAGCTGATTCTGCTCAACAAGTGCGACTTGATCGACGAGGCGAGCCGCCAGCAACTCGTGGAATCGCTCAGAGCCGGCACCGGTTGCGAGGTGATGACCGCATCGGGAATGACTGGCGACGGGGTTGGTGACGTGATGGAGCGGGTCTGGAATGTCGCACGGCCGCCAGCTGAAACGGGTTGGACGGCAGGCTGATCGCTGCGACGGCGCGTTCTCAGGAATAATTGGGACAGTGGTGCCATGGCGATGCAATCAAATAGGATGGGGCGCGTTGATGGCGAATGCAGGGATCACGCCGCCGCGCAGCCCGCGGCGGTTCATCGAAACCGGACACTCAGGAGTATGTAGGCATGAAATCACTCATTGGAACAGCACTGGCGATGGGAGTTACGACCGCTGCGCTAGCCGGGGAGCCGGCAACATTTGACATAAACTTTGAGGGAGGCAGTGTTGCCAAGTGGGTTGCGGCGGTGCAAGCCGAGGCGCCGCAGAGCAACATCATGGTGCACGCCGGCGATGGCTCGATCTTGATGCCGGCCTTGTCGCTTCACAATGTCACCGTTCAGACGTGCGTGCAGTTGGTGCGGTATCTCCCTGGCGCCGACTGCTTTGAGGTTGGAGGGGACTCGCCGGGTGAATCGGTGTGGGTCATTGACGCGGGTGCCAATGGTGGGACCGGGCCACAGGCTCATTGGACTCGGGCCAGAGGCCGAACAACACACACGACCTCTGTCGACGGGACGGCTGTGTTCCAGATCCCCGCCGCATATCGAGATCAGGACGGCCTCATCCAACTGATGGACGCCATTGAATCGGTGTGCCTATTGGGAGGTGGACAGATGCCGAAGGTTGCCATGATGCCCGATGTGGGGTTGATTGCTGTCAATGGCAGTGCGCAACAGCTCGGCGCGTGCAGTGAACTGCTGAGTATGATTCCCTCCCGTCATGGTTCGCCCGCCACGAGCGAGCAGGATGCCGCCGAATCCGCCACGCGTGGGAACTCCTGAAGCGACTCAAGGATCTCTCAAACGCTCGGGCGAGAGTGGGCGACTCCGACGTAGCTTTCAACAAAGCGTGGATGGAAGCGTTTGAGCAGCTCAAGTCAACCGATGCGGCGGATGCCACTCAGTCACCGTGAATAGATCGGAGCCTCGGGCTGAGCCGAAGCAGAATCTGCACACGCTCGCACTCATCCGCCCAGTCTTGCGTGATTGACGCGAGCACATCATCAGGGATCGGCGCGCCCGGCAGCGGGCACGCCGGTCCCAGTTGCTGCGCGGCGACCCACCGAAAGTACGAGAGCGTCTTATCGCCCAGACATGACACGAACTCGCCATCTTCCGCCATGAAGATCGCGATCGGGACGCGTGCGCCGGCATTGATATTGAAATGATCGATTGGCGAGGCCTCGTGGTCGCGGTCAATGAACCGAAGATCGATCCTGGGGCATGCCAGCGCGATGGCATTGAGCGACGGGCCCTGGCGCACGCAATCGCCACACCAGCTTCCAGACACGACCAGGATTCGCATGTCGCGTACAAAGCCATCGAGGACGCGCTGCTGCGCAGGCGTGATGCAGACCTGCTCGCCGACCGCCCGCCAATCGTCGACTCTGGAAGGCGACGCCTCCAGGTAGCCCTCGTAGGAGAGGGCGGCATCACATGCCGCTGCCAGAACGTCAGTTGGCATTACGAATCCTTCAGCGATTCTCGCAGCGAGCGAATCGCGTCGAATGCTTCCAGAGGGCTCATGCGATCGAGATCAAGCGCTCGTAGTTGCGCTATGGCGGGATGCTCGACGTACTGCGTGAACAGGCTCAGTTGCTCAGAGGGTGCCGGGCTCAGCGGCGGCACGTCATCAGCGGCGTGGTGAACGGCGAGTGAGTCGAGGACCTCCGTGGCACGTGTGATGACGGCGGGCGGGAGTCCGGCAAGCCGCCCGACATGAACACCGTACGAGCGATTCGTCGCGCCGGGCTTGATGCGGTGGAGGAAGACGATGCGGTCATCCCATTCCTGTACGGCGACGTGGCGATTGCCAACACCTTCGATGCGATCACCAAGTTCGGTGATCTCGTGGTAGTGCGTGGCGAAGAGGGTGCGGCAGCCGCTCTCGGCAAGGGCTTCGGTGATGGCCCATGCCAGGGAGAGGCCGTCGAGCGTACTCGTGCCCCGCCCGATTTCATCGAGCACTACGAGGCTTCGCTCGGTCGCGTTGTGGAGGATATTCGCTGTCTCGGTCATCTCGACCATGAAGGTCGACATGCCAGCGTGAAGTTCGTCTGCTGCGCCGATTCGAGCAAAGAGGCGGTCGACAATGCCAAGAGTTGCTGCGGAGGCCGGAACGAAGCATCCGGCCTGCGCCATCAGGCAGATCAGCGCAACTTGCCGGATGTACGTACTCTTGCCCGCCATATTGGGTCCAGTGATCAGCAGGAGCGATGATCTTCCGCCGTCCTCCCCGACTGTGATGCAATCATTGGGAACGAAGTCCGAGCCCAGCCGCGCGTCGAGGACCGGGTGTTTGCCATCACGAATGTCCAGATCGAGCCCATCGGTCAGTACCGGCCTGACGAGCCCACGCTGCGCAGCGAGCGTGGCGAATCCGCACAACACATCAATGGTGGCCACGGTGGTGGCGAGTTCACGGAGCGGCCCGGCCAGCGTGTCGACTTCAGCGACAAGGTCTGCAAACAGCGATTGCTCGCGGGCAATGGCGCTGGCCTGCGCGCCGAGCGCCTGTTCTTCGTAGGTCTTCAGCCGATCGGTGATGTACCGCTCGGCATTCTTCAGCGTCTGCTTGCGCACAAAGTCGGGCGGTACTCGCGCGGTGTGTACGTGGGTGACTTCGATGTAGTACCCAAAGACCTTGTTGTAGCCGACCTTGAGCGAGGGGATCCCGGTTGTTTCAGAGAGTTCTGCCTGGTAGGACGCGAGCCATGTCGAACCATCGTTCTGAAGCGATCGTGATGTATCGAGATCCTCATCGATGCCATCTCGAAACAAGCCGCCCTCACGAAGGTGAGCGGGAGGATCGTCGACACAGGAGCGGTGAATAGTCTGGCCGATGGGTCCGAGTGTGTCTGCGAGATCGGCGGCAGCGCAGGAGAGTGCCGTGGCAGCCGGAATCAGTTCAAGCCGCTCGCGCAGCGCCGGCAGTTGCTGAATTGAACGGCCCAGCGCAACCAGATCGCGCGGCGTGATGCGGCCGGTTGCTGCGCGTCCTGCAATGCGGGCAACGTCTTGAATGCGGGCGACCGTCTCGGTGAGGTCCGCCAGCGCATCACCATCAGCGAGCAGTGCCGCGACGACGTCATGTCTTGATTCAATGCCCTGCCGATCGGTAAGCGGCCAGCAGAGCCATTCGCGGAGCAGACGCCGTCCCATTGGTGTGACGCAGCATCGGAGCGAATCCAGGAGCGAGCCATCTGAGCCGCCGGTCCGGGTTGTTCGCTCGATTTCAAGGTGACGCAGCGTGGCCGCGTCGATCTGCATGACTTCAGAGATGTCGCGCAGCGTCGGAGGTTGCATGTGTGAGAGCGGACAGTCTTCGCCCGGCATGGTGTCGAGCAGGAAGCGCAGCAGCCCACCTGCTGCTGCAATGACCTGGTCATCGCCACCGATTCCCCAGCCGTCAAGTGTCGCAACACCCCAATGCGACTCAAGCAGGCGGCGTCCCTCTGAGGGCTCGATGGTCCAGGGAGGACGGGCGGTGCGGGCGCAGTCCGCAGCCGTCACGGCCCGCTCGATGCACGGATGTTCGGCATCCGTTTCGCTGACGAGGAGTTCCGACGGCGCGAGGCGGGCCACCTCATCGACGAGTCCGCCGATGGTCGTGCGGAGAACTTCAAATCGTCCGGTCGAGAGTTCGGCAGAGGCGACAACGGCGCCGCCGCGATCAATATCGAGAAGGACAAGCGCCGTCGAGTTGGCGCATCCTGCATCAAGCAGGCTCTCATCGACGAGTGTGCCGGGCGTGAGAACACGGGTGACGGCCCGGTCCACGACGCCCTTGGCCTCGGCGGGATCCTGAATCTGATCGCACACGGCGACTCGGAACCCCTGGGAGATCATCTTGTGGATGTATCCCTCGGCGGCGTGGTAGGGAATGCCAGCCATCGGGATTCCGGTTGATCGCTGCGTGAGAGTCAGCCCAATCGCATTGTGGACGGTGTGCGCGTCCTCATCGAACATCTCATAGAAGTCGCCCATTCGGAAGAACAGGACGCAGTCGGGGTGTTCTTCTTTGAACCGGCGGTACTGACGCATGGCTGGCGTGTCACGCGGATCCTTCGAACGCCTGGTCCGAGAGGTCGTGTTGGAGGGCGGCGATCCGGCCATAGGGGGGTGATGGTAGCAGGGGGCTTCGGAGGTTCCGCATCGCTCCGGCGAGGATGTCGCTGTTGATACAATGCCGCCCCCGTTTGGGGCAGTAGCTCAATTGGGAGAGCGCCTCGGTCGCATCGAGGAGGTTGTGGGTTCGAGTCCCATCTGCTCCATTGCGTCCCGCCAGAGGCGGGCAGCAGTCTCCCGATCACCTGTTCGCCTGCTCAACCTCTCTTCTCCCACCCATGCCCCTCCACACCCTCCTCACCGCCTGCGCTCTCACAGCCGCTGCATCCATCCTTGGCGCGCTTATCCCGCTGTGCTGCCGAGTGTCCCACCGGTGGATGCAAGTCCTGCTAAGCCTGGTTGCCGGAGTCATGGCTGGAATCGCAGCGGTGGACCTGCTGCCACACGCCATCGAGGGTATGGCAGCGGCCGCGAGCCATCATGGCGACCACGGCCATGGACACCTGCACGGTCACAGCCACTCCGAGTGGTCCGGCCCGCACCTCGCCATGCTGTGGGCGGTTGGCGGCTTTCTCGGCATGTACCTTCTCGAGCGGTTCTTCTGCTTTCATCATCACGAACAGGACGAGGGTGGATGCAGCCACGCCGGTCACGGTCACACCATGTCCTGGATTGGCGCTGCGACCGGACTCTCGGTCCATGCGTTGCTGGCGGGCGTTGGCCTTGGCGCGGCGATCCTGCTTGAGGGCGGTGAAGATGTGGCGTGGCCGGGGCTCGGGATGCTCCTGGCAATCGTGCTGCACAAGCCATTTGACGGGCTGGCGATCGTCACGCTGATGGGGCGCGATCATCGCGGCCTCGGCGCTCGCTGGACAGCAACCCTGCTCTACGCGGCGGTGACGCCTGCGGGCATCGCGATCACCTGGGCGATTGGCGCCGAGACCAACATCGAGGCGTGGGCGGCTCCTGCGGTGGCCGTGACCGCAGGGCTGCTGCTGTGCATCGCGCTGAGCGATATTTTGCCCGAATTGCAGTACCACACGCATGATCGGCTGCTCCTGAGCGGGGCACTTGTCGTGGGCCTGCTGGTCGCGGTGGCCGCCTCCTACCTTCATTGACGCCGTGCCATATCCTGCTGGCCCTTATGACGAAAGACACGAAAACGAATTGGCGGAAATCGCTCAATCTTCCCAGAACGTCCTTCCCGATGCGGGCCAATCTCGCCCAGAACGAGGCGGCTTCGCTCAAGCGTTGGACAAACGAGCGTCTGTACGACGAAGTCACCGCTGCTCGTGAAGGATGCGATGTCTTCACATTCCATGACGGACCGCCCTTCGCCAACGGCGATATTCACGTCGGCCATTTGCTGAACAAGGTCCTGAAGGACATTGTGGTTCGGACCCGGTTGATGTCGGGCCAGCAGTGCCGATTCGTGCCCGGTTGGGATTGCCACGGCCTTCCGATTGAATACATGGTGATGCAGAACCTCGTGGAGTCTGGCAAGATGGACGCGCTTGCCGACCTGCCAGATGACACCCGCCGCATGGCGATTCGCCGCGCGTGCAGGACGTACGCAGAGAAGTTTCAGAAGCGGCAGGCAACGCAAATGCAGCGGCTGCTCACGCTGGCGGACTATGACCATCCATACCTGACGATGGATGCTTCGTATGAAGCGTCTGTGCTTGAGGTCTTTGCCGACTTGGTGCAGGCAGGGTTGGTGTACCGCCGCCTCAAGCCCGTGCATTGGTCGATCGCCAACGAGACGGCACTGGCGGAGGCAGAACTGGAGTACGCCGACCGCGTTGACCCATCCATCTGGGTTGACTTCGCCGCGACCGATGCCGAGCAGGCTGGCGCGGCGTTTGGCGCCGAGCTCGACTCGCGGCCATCCTTCATGATCTGGACGACAACGCCCTGGACGCTTCCAGCGAACATGGCGATCGCCGTCGGACCACGAATCACCTATGCCCTCGTCCGGATGGACGGGGCACTGACGATCGTTGCCGAAGACCGGCTTGAGGCAGTTGCGAAGACGTGCGGCGCCGAGTCAATCGAGATTCTTGGTCGGTGCGCCGGGGAGGCGCTCAGCGGGCTCACCTACGACCACCCCTTCTGCGACCGCACCGGACCGATCCTGCTTGGCGAACACGTCACGTTGGAGGATGGAACAGGATTGGTACATACGGCTCCCGGTCACGGCACGGATGACTACCTGATCGGCCTGGAAGCCGGGCTGGATGTGTACTGTCCGGTCCAGGGTGATGGCACATTTGACGAGACTGCCCCCGAGTGGCTGCGAGGCGAATCGGTCTGGGACGGGAATGCCAAGGTTGTCGACCATCTCCGCGAGCTGGGCAATCTCGTGCATGTGCAGGACTACGAACACTCCTATCCACATGACTGGCGGAGCAAGACGCCGGTCATCTTCAGATCAACCGAGCAGTGGTTTGTGGATGTCAATGCTGACTTCGGTGACGGCGGATCGCTGCGAGAGCGTGGGCTTGCGGCCATCGACAACCAAACGGGTTTCGTGCCGGCGTGGGGGCGTAAGCGGATGCGAGGCATGGTGGACTCCCGGCCGGACTGGTGTCTTTCGCGGCAGCGGTCGTGGGGGCTTCCAATCCCTGCATTCGTAACCGCCGATGGCGACATGCTTCTGACGGCCGCAACGACTCGCGCCGTGGCAAGGGTGTTCCGCGAGCGAGGTTCGGATGCGTGGTTCCAGGAATCGCCTGTCGACTTGTTGGCTCATTGGGATGCTGCGTCCGATCAGGATGCGCCAAACGCTGTCGATGTTCCCGCGCTGAGCAAGTCCCATGAGATCTTCGACGTGTGGATGGAGTCGGGGTCGTCCTGGAACGCGGTCATGCGAGATCGTGATCTTGGATTCCCATCGGACTTGTACCTGGAAGGCTCCGATCAGCATCGAGGATGGTTCCAACTCTCCATGCTCTCGTCGCTCGGCGCGACCGGTGAGCCTCCATTCCGCGCGCTTCTGACGCACGGGTTCATGGTTGATCGTGATGGCCGCAAGATGAGCAAATCTGGCGGCAATGCCCTCAATGTCGAAGACCTGCTCAAAGACGTTGGCGCCGACGTATGCCGATGGTGGGTGAGCAGTCTGGCATATGAGAACGACATCCGCGTCGATTTGGAGCTCTTCAAACTCGCGGGCGAGTCGTACCGGAAGGTCCGCAACACTGTGCGGTTCCTGTTGAGCAATATCGGCGACTACGAGCCTTCTGGGGGCGTGCTCGACGAGTTGTCTGCCACCTCGCTGGAGGCGTGGCTGCTCACCAAAGCTGCTGCGCTGCAGGAGACAGTCACTGGGGCGTGGGAGACGTACGAGTTCCGCCGGGCGCACCTGGCGATCTTCGACTTCTGCAATGACACGCTCAGTTCGACTTTCTGCGTGGCGATGAAGGATCGACTGTACTGCGACACGGAAGATTCGCCCCGTCGCCGCCGCGCGCAGGCCGCGATGCGATCGGTTGCCGAGACGCTGTGTCGACTGCTGGCTCCGATGATTCCCCATACTGCCGACGAGGCCTGGCGGTGTATGCATGGCGATTCATCATGCGTGCATCTCGAGTCGCTTCCGGTTCGGGAGGCAGTTGAGGTTTCGCCGGTCTGGGATGCTGCGATGACGGTGCGTGAGTCGGCGCTGCGGGCGCTTGAGCGCGCAAAGCAGGACGGCATTGAGAAATCACTTGATGCCGGACTGGTCATCCCGGACGCTGGCGGCGAGTTTGAGTCGATCAGGGAAGACCTCTGCGACCTCCTCGAAGTTTCGCGGTTGACGCTGGACGCAGACGCGACCGAAATCACAGTTGTCGATCTGCGAGATCAGCCTGCCTGCGAGCGATCCTGGCGACGCGACGAAACGGTGGCCGAGCGGGAGAACGGCTCATGGCTCTCGGATCGCGACTGGGACGCTGTGCGATCGTGACAGCAAGAGGGGGCCCGCCCAGGCGGACCTGCGGCTGGTACCGAGGCGGTGTCAGGCCCTGCGTGTTCTAGCTGACCTTGCTTCCAGCCGGCACAGGCCGATCCACACGGAGAACGCAGACCGACTCCTTGTCGCCGTCTTCGCCCACTGCTGATGCTGCCATGATCATGCCTTGGCTGGTCTCGCCGCGAATGGTGCGGGGTTCGAGGTTGGCGACGATGACCACCTGCGTGCCGACGAGATCGGCTGGCTCGTACCACGCCTTGATTCCCGCGCAGACCTGGCGACCATCGGGCGTACCGTCGTCGAGCTGTATCTTCAGCAGGCGATCTGCATTCGGATGTGGTTCTGCAGCCGTGATCGTCGCGACGCGGAGATCGAGGTTGGTGAACTGTTCGAAGGAAACGCTCGGAAGTGGTTCCGGTGTCGCGGCCATCGGGTCTCTCCAAAGTCGGGTGAGGTGATTCGGTTACTGAGCAGCCGATGCAGTGTCGCTCGACGTCGCGTCGTCATCCGTTCCGTCGGCGGTGGACGCGTCGGAATCTTCACTCTCACCGCTACGGCGGAACTCGTGGCGATCACGCAAGGCCTCGGCGGTGAAAGCGTCGGCCAGGATCGATGCCTGCGGGCCACCGAATTCGTCTGCCAGAATCCTGCCGAGGATGACACCTTGTTCAAGGAAGAGGTCATATTGTTCTTGAAGCAGGGGGGTTCGCTGCTGAATCTCGGCGATGACAACGGCCATGTTCTGCTCAGATGGCAGGACCATGGTTCGTTCGCTGGCGTCGCTTTCTTTGAGGGGTTCGGTACCAAGTTCGATCGACCGATCGACAAGGGCGTCGATCACGCCCTGATCAGTTCCAAGGCCTGAGACGGTCGGGGGGCGAACGGCCCTGGGGTGAAGGTACCGGCGGAAGGACCGGGGTCCACGCACATCAACTCCGCGGGCGGTTGCGGCGGCAGCGAAACCCTCAGAGCGGGCCTGCTCGGTCATTGCATCGAGTTCACTGCGAAGCACCTCCCATTGAGCGAGCCGTTGCAGATCCTCGGTGACCTGGCTGCGGACTTCATCGACGTTTGCGGGAGGTCGTGCGGCATCGGCATCGGTCATTCGGAATACCCAGAGGTTGCCTTGCGGATCCTCAAGCACTGGCCCCGCGACGCCGAGTTGCACAGGGACTTCACCGGTGCCACCAAACTCCCTGGCTTTGGCGACCAGGTCAGCGAGGCGGCGCGTGCGGCTTCCGGTGGACGTACTGCCGTACCGATCAGTGCCAGCTGTGGCGACGCGAGGAAGCCTGCCGATCTCGGTCATGTCCGCCAGTGAATCGCTTTGTCCCGTTGTCGGAACCGCATTCTCGCCGTCGAGTGGCAACCGAAATCGGTCAGCGAGTTGTGTCCGAAGTGCATCGAGGGTGAGCTGTCTGGCTGCCCAGTCATCCGGCAGGACCACGAAATTCTCTGCTGAGGCAAAGCCACGCCGCGGCGTCCGGAGCGCGTCGCCGGCGGCGCGGGCGATGGTCGGCATCTGCTTGGCGACCTGCTCCTTGACAAAGGCTTCTCGGACGGCATCGGGGACGCCTGCCGAGGCGTCGACCTCGTCGAACCTGCCCTCGTTGAGTCGCCAGTACTTGCGAAGTTCCAGATCATCGGCATCGATTCCGGCTTGTACGGATGCTTCAACCGAATTGATTGGGATTTCAAGCCACTCGATGGTGGCCCGGTCAGGAAGGCGGTATCCAAAGCCATGATCGCCTTCGCCCGGCTTGACATCGGCCCACTTCTCGAAGTGTGACTGCATGTCAGCGTCGCTTGGGGTCGCCCCGCCATCGGCGGTTGCGGGGACCACAGCATATGTGACGTCGACGCCATCAAGCATTCGACGTGCGCCGAGCCGCAGCCGGCGGTCCGACACGCGTCCGGCCGATGCGACCATCGTCAGATATCGCTTGATACCGGCGTAATTGATGACAGTCTGTCGAATTGAAGCTGGGGGCAGACCTGTCTGCTGGGCGAGTTCCAGGACGCCGTCCGGTCCGATTCCCGCAGAGGCATCGCCACCGATCATGCCAGCTTGCGAGGCTTCGTGAATGAGCAGGAAGTACCGCTCGGGATCGTCTCCGATCGATCCGATGATCGGCAAGGGGGGCAGGGCCCCTTCAAGCCGCTGCAATACCTGAATCTGTTGCCGAACGATCTCCCAGTCTTCGCGCGTGACCGATGTGCCGTCTTTGCCCATGGTCGCGATCTGCGACCCGCGGCCGCCGAACTGCGTCATGAGGTCCGGCAGTTGGGGCATGAGGAAGACGATCATCAGTCCGACGCCGAACACGGCCAGAAGGATGCGGTTGTACTTGCGGAGCAGACGATTCATGCGGTGGACTCTCGCTCAGGCGCCATGCGGCGCCGGCCATGTCCCGCCCGCCGGGTCGAGGCCGATCAGCGTCATGCCCAGTGAACGGCGGGACGGATAGAACTCAGCGGTAGAACTCGACGATGAGATTGGTGTTCACCTCGAAGGGGATTCGATCCGGCGTCGCAGCACCCGACACGGTGGCGGTCAGGTCAGCCGGATTCACCGAAATCCACTCGGGGACGAGGTGCCCCGCGAGCGATTCCATGTTCTCCCGAACGACCTTGTGGATCCGATCCTTGAATGTGATCACATCACCGGGCTTGATGGCGATGCTCGGGCGGTCGGCCCGCTTGCCGTTCACAAGCACGTGACCATGCACCACCATCTGTCTGGCGGCCCAGATTGTTCGCACAAACCCGCAGCGGCGGACAACGTTGTCGAGCCGTGCTTCGAGGAGTTGCAGCAGCACGTCGCCGGTGTTGCCTTTCCGGCGGGTGGCTTCCACCACGTAGCGGCGGAACTGCTTCTCCATGATGCTGTAGTGATAGCGGAGCTTCTGCTTCTCGGTCAGACGGATGCCGTAGTCCTTGGGGCGACGATTCCGATAGCCGTGCATACCGGGGGCATTGAGTTGCCGCCGAGCGGTGTGCTTTGGGATGTCCGCGATCGGAACACCGACGCGGCGGGACAGTTTGACCTTGGGACCGATGTAACGAGCCATGAGCAGGGAATCTCCGGGGCCACCCGGCCAGAGCCAGAGGGCGGGTTGAATCAAGTCGCGTAGTGGACCACGAACGGGGGGTGAAGTCAAGCCAAGCGGGACTGTGAGGGGGCGCCACATGGGGCGTCCGGGGGGAGTCCGGGGGAATCCGGGGGCGTCCGGGGGCGTTCGGGGGGTCCCCATCGGGATCTCCGGACTTGGTGGCCGGGGTGCTCTATGAGGGGAGGTCCCAGGGGGCCGCTCGTCGTGGCCCTCTCAATTCACTCCTCACTGAAGGCCAGTCTGGCGTCTCGGGGAGTGCTCGGTTTTCGTGGGCCACCACAGGGTGTCCAGACATGTTCCAGACACGTTCGCGTCATCGAACGCCTTCTCTGTCAGCGTGGCCTTCGCTTCGTTTCGCGCGACGGCCGCCGTGTCCAGGTGATCGTTCGCGGCACAATCAGCCATCGTGCGAGCCGCGTGCGCATCGAAGGGCTCGTCAACGTCAATCGCCGCGGCCTTTTTGGATCGGAAGAAGTTGAAGAACTTCATTGTGCCGCACCTGTTTGGATCATGGGCCGCCTGTCCGTATCGGGCCTGTTCTTGATGTGCCGTCCTCGGTCGAGCCGTTCCCATACGCCGTTTGAACCGCCGCCTCCATGCGAGACACTTCGTCATCTGTGAGGAAGTCGAATTGGCTGGCCCGCTTTCGAGATGAGAGCTCGCCGTTGTTCTGGAGGCAGAAACGAATGAACAGATCGATCCGTCGGTCAGGCATGTCGACGATTTCCTGAAGCAGACCTTTGGTCCTGTCGTAGTTCGCCAGGAAGACCAGCTCTCTGACGAGCTCAGAGTCGATCGTGTGCTCGATGAATCGGTACAGCGCTTCCGTCTGCGCTGTCATGTCGACGTATCGATACCAGACGGCAACGTCGTTCGTTACCGTCATTCGTCCGTCATCGTCAAGCGTGTATTCGGCGAGCTCCAGTATGGGGCGGGCGTATGCCTCGAGCGACGCATTGTATTCGGCGGGCGTATTCAACATCGCCGCCGAGACGGGGAACATGATGCCCTTCGGGGTGAAGTCGCGACGGGCAAGAATGTTGTGGATGAGGAAGCGGTGAATCCGTCCGTTGCCGTCCTCGAACGGATGCATGAAGACAAATCCGTAGGCAATCGATGCCGCGTGGACGACAACTGAGGCACCACCTTCCTCAAGGCGTTGGTGGGATGCGATCAGTCCATCCATGAGCCCGTGGATGTCTTCAGGTTTGGGGCACACGTAGTGGATGCGTTCGTTCTGCCATGCCACGGTCTCGCCAACGTAGTTCTGGCTGTCGCGATAGTCAGTAGCCTTGAATCGCGGATCGACGATCCGATTCTGCAGATCGATCAGGCGGGGCTTTTCGCAGAAGTCTTCATCTTCTGCAAGCTGCAGCATCGAGATGAAGCGCTCGGTGCGATTCGAAGTGGGCGTGATGTGCTCGATCTCAAACGAGGACCTCGTCTCCTTCGAGTAGAGGTAGCTCAGTGCTCGCTTGAGGAGCTCAGGCGAGTAAGACGACACCACGTGTTGGCACTTGCGCGGAAGATCGGCCGCTTCGTACTCACGAAGCGCATCGGTCCGCCTCACAGTCGGACAGAACTGCTGGCTTCCAAGAAGGTTGTCGTTCACTCTCTGCCTCTTGATTCGTCTCGTCTTGGAGGCGGTGTAGTACTTCTTGGACTCAAGGAGGTCGACGTAGTTCCCGCGAGCGAGGTCATCCAGAGAGAGCCGATCGCCGGTCAGGAACTCGTAGAGGAACCAGATGCGGCGAGCGTACTTGCCGGTCGGCTTTGACTCGACATAGCCCTCGATGTCGTGCGCGTCAGCGGCCGCAAATACCTTCGCAAGGATCCCGAGGTTGGTCCCGTCGTACTTCAGCGCGAATTCCAGGTGATCGCCGAGCGATTCGCCTGGCCAGTACGAGGCTGGGTAGGTCTCCTCGACCGTCGCATCGACCCTCGCCACGCGGTGGGTGTTGCCCTGTGCGACGAGAGACCGGTGCCAGTTCGGAATCACCTCGAGCCCGTACCGATCGACCAAGTCGGTGTAGCCAGCTGGCCGCAGGGCACTCGATTGTGGATCTTGGCTCGTCATGGATTACTCCGAGGAAAACACGTTGGCGACGAGAAATATGCGTACATATCGGCTTGCAGGACGAAAAGTCATTACGACAGTACGAGAAAAACCGTTACGAGACAAGAAAACCGGTTACGATAAGGCTAGGTCGAGTAAAAACGCTTCTAGTCGCCCATGGACTGGCGAGGAGTCCCTCGCCCAAGAAAGACTCGCCTGTGGCAATACTTGGCAATACTGGGGGGCAATACTGGACACCCGCCAATCCGCCTCAAGAACGGCGGTTATTGGGGGGCAATAATGGCTACCCACCAATCTGCCTCAAGAACGGCGGTTATTGGGGCCAATGCTGGACACCCATCAAAGTGCCTTTGCGGCCTCAGGAAGGCGAATTGGTGGGCGTCCAACAATTGCTCCCGCATCGGCCCACAGCACCGGCCTCTACGGACACGGTCCCCAGTCACTGATCAGCGTCAGCAGATCACTCACGCCCACGACACCGTCGTGGTTGATATCCGCCGAACCACCCTTGAGCCCAAACTGACTGATCACCAACAGCAGATCGTCGGTCGCCACGAACCCATCGCCGTCCGGGCTGAACTGGGCAGCATGCGAACGACAGAACCTGAGGTGCGCCTGTACCCATTTCGAGTCCACTCCGTGAGCAAAGTTTCGAGCTCATCCGGTCGTAACCACCTGCCCGTTGGACGCCCCGAACTCGATGCTCACTCAATACGCCCGCGCGGTCGAGCCTTCTCGCCAGTTCAGATAGGCCCGGTTCAATACCTTGAAGCCGCCCGGGGTCGGGTAATCGCCCGTGAAATACCAGTCGCCAGTGTGCTCCGGCATGGACGCTCGAAGATCCTCGACAGATTGATAGACGACGTCCAGGCGCCCTTTCCAAGGAAGATTCCGGGGGCGAACCAACGCGGCGATGCGGTCGGCAAGCTCGGTTGGTGTGCACTGCTCGTAGATCCTGCGAACGTGATTGGTCATGCGGTATGGCGGGAGATCCTGATCGGCCCGGCACGCTTCCTCGACTTCCGCGAGGATCGATTCGTCGCCACGCTCGGTGATCAGACTTACGGCCGCCTGGAACGCAATGAAGCGATCGAGTTGACTCATGTCAATGCCATAACAATCGGGGTACATGATCGGGGGTGCTGAGCTGGCAATCACGATCCGCTTGGGATTCAGGCGAGAGAGAATCGTCACGATCGACTCGCGAAGCGTTGTGCCCCGAACGATCGAATCATCCAGCACGATGAGCGAGTCATCGGAGCCGACAATGTCGTGCGTGATGTCATACACATGCGCGACCAGATCAAGCCGGGCCCGGTCCTGCGCAATGAACGTCCGCAGCCGCTGATCCTTGTGCGCTACTTTCTCGGCTCTCACCAGCGGCGTGGTGACGTCTTCCAGTTGCTCTCGCGTGATGCTTCCGGATTGAATCTTCTCCCACAACGCATCGGCTTGCCGAGCTCGCACGAGCCGCTGCGTCTCTTCAACGAGGCCGTAGTAAGCCGTTTCTGCTGTGTTGGGGACGAAGCTGTACACGGTGCGCGAGACGTCCCAGTCGACGAGCTCCAAAAGTGGCCGCGACAACCGTCGGCCGAGCTCCTTGCGCTCGTCGTAAATCTCCGGGTCGTTGCCCCGACTGAAGTAGATACGCTCAAACGTGCATTGCTTGACCGGTCGCTCGGCAGCGCACCGCTCGGTCCACGTGGTGCCGTCCCGCCTGACGATCAAGGCATGCCCCGGCTCGATGGATGTGACCCGCGCTGGCGCCGCGTTGAAGATGCTCGCAAGGGGGGCCCGCTCCGAAGCCGCTGCGACGACGTCGTCGTCTTCGTACCAGAAACCGGGGCGAATGCCGCTCGGATCGCGGAATACGAACGAGTCACCATTCCCGAGGAGCCCAGCAAAGAGCCATCCGCCGTCCCAGTCCTCGGCGGCTCTGTTGAGGACGCGGGCGATGTCGAGTTCGCGGGAGATCGCGTGAGCGAGTTCCACGCCCTCAAGCCCGACGAACGATCCGGGGCCCATGGTTGCTCGCAGATGGCGATGCTCAAGGTCGAGGCAGTACCCGATCCGCTCCAGCACGACCTGCGTGTCCGAGTCGCCGACGGGGCTGAGTCCGTAGTCGACAAGCCGGTCGAACAGCTCGCTTGAGTTGGTCATGTTGAAGTTGCCCGCGACGGCGAGGTTCTTGCTCGCCGTGTTGTCCTTTCGCAGGAGCGGGTGGGTGTGCGCCACGCTGTTGCCGGAATGGGTTCCGTACCGGAGATGCCCGATGTATGCGTCGCCGACAAAGTCCGCCGCGAGCCTGATCTCCTGATCATCCATGTCGCCTTGAAGCGCGTCAAAGTCCGCCGTCGCCGCCTCGAAGATTCGCTCGATTGCGTTTTCGCGGTCAGAGCGAAGCCGCCGCATGAAGGCTTCGCCCGGTGGCATGTCGAACTTGACCACGGCGAGTCCGGCGCCGTCCTGGCCGCGATTGCGTTGTTTCTGCATCAGCAGATGCAGCCGCCGAAGACCCCATGCCGGGTCGTGCTTGTGCTGCGCATACCAAGCAATCGGCTTCTTGAGACGGACGAAGGCGAGGCCGCATTCGTGGCCGATTGGGTCGCTCATGATGGGGGATGGTATCGAAAAGGGGTCTGGCACTGCCCCGGTGTCTGCCGCAGGTCCGCCGGGGCGGAACCCCCTTGCCAGATGCGTGCGCGGCGAACAGGGGCCCGCCTGGGCGGGGACCGAGGCGGTACCTGCCGCAGGGCCGCCTGGGCGGGACCCGTTTGTACTCAATAGCGGTAGTGATCGGGCTTGTATGGGCCCTCGACCGGCACGCTGATGTAATCGGCCTGCTCCTGCGTCAACTCGGTGAGTTTGGCACCGAGCTGATCGAGGTGCAGCCGGGCCACCATCTCGTCGAGCTTCTTGGGCAGCGTCGTGACCGAAGTTCTCTCGTAGGCGTCCGCGTTGGCATGCAGCTCCATCTGGGCGAGCACCTGATTCGTGAATGAGTTGCTCATTACGAAGGATGGATGGCCGGTGGCGCAGCCGAGGTTCAGCAGGCGGCCTTCAGCGAGGATCAGGATCGAGTGGCCGTCTGTGAACTTCCACTCGTGCAACTGGTCCTTGACGCGAATCTTCTCGATGCCGGGCGTGGCTTCCAGGCCAGCCATGTCGATCTCGTTGTCGAAGTGACCGATGTTCCCGACGATCGCGTTGTGCTTCATCTTTGCCATGTGGTCGGCGCGGATGATGTTGTAGTTGCCGGTTGTGGTGACGAAGACGTCGGCATCGCCTACAACATCGTCGAGGCGGACGACCTGGTAGCCCTCCATGCACGCCTGCAAGGCGCAGATGGGGTCGACTTCGGTCACGAGCACGCGGCAGCCCTGCGATCGGAGGCTCTGGCAGCATCCCTTGCCGACATCGCCGTAGCCGCAGACGACGGCCGTCTTGCCCGCGAGCATGACGTCGGTCGCTCGCATGATGCCGTCCACGCACGAGTGTCGGCAGCCGTAGAGGTTGTCGAACTTGCTCTTCGTGACGGCATCGTTGACGTTGATGGCGGGGAACAGGAGTGTGCCCGCTTCGGCCATCTGGTACAGACGGTGAACGCCCGTGGTGGTTTCTTCCGTGACGCCTCGGATCGCTGCAGCAATTGGCGGCCAGAACTGCGGGTGGGCGGCGGCCATGTCGGTCAGTAGCGTCAGGAAGACCTGAAACTCCTCAGACTCGCCCGTCGATGGGTCCGGAACGGCGCCGGCTTCTGTGAACTCGGCGCCCTTGTGTACGAGCATCGTGGCGTCGCCGCCGTCGTCAAGAATGAGGTTGGGAAGTTCATCACCCCAGTTGAGCGCCTGCAGGGTGCACCACCAGTACTCGGGCAGCGTCTCGCCCTTCCACGCGAAGACCGGGATGCCCTGCGGATTCTCGGCAGTGCCGGTAGGCCCGACGGCTACGGCCGCCGCAGCGTGGTCCTGCGTCGAGAAGATGTTGCAACTGGCCCAGCGAACTTCGGCACCCAACTCGGTCAGCGTCTCGATCAGCACGGCCGTCTGCACCGTCATGTGCAGCGAGCCCATGATTCGAGCGCCAGCGAGCGGCTTGCTCTGGCCGTACTGAGCGCGGAGGCTCATGAGACCGGGCATCTCGTGCTCGGCGAGCTCAATCTCCTTGCGGCCATAGGCGACCGTCTCGGGGGAGAGATCCCTCACCTTGAAGGGCAGATCCGAGAGGAGAGGCAGGCCAGTATTCATGAACGTCGAGGCGGCGGTAGCTGTCATTCGATGGGGCTCCTGCAGGAATGAATCCGTGTATCCGGATAAAGGGATAATACAGGCTTTCGACCCCAAACGTCAAGGATGTGGGCCTGATGGTACGGGCCGGAACTGCTACACTCCGCGGCTCGATTCAGCAGGAGAACCTCCATGCCCGCGACCTTTCGTTGCACCGTGATCACGCCCTCAGGGCCCGCCTTCGAAGGCGACGCCACATACGTGTCGTTCCCAGCCTGGGACGGGCAGTATGGCGTGATGGCTGGAATGGCCCCGCTGCTGGGGCGGCTCGGCGAAGGACCCCTCCATATCGACGCCGAGGATGGACGAAGCTCCCTGAAGCTCGAAGGCGGGTTCGCCCACGTTCGCGGCGACGGCCTCACCCTGCTGACCGAGCACGCGGCCGAGTCCGACTGACCCGTATCAGCCTGAACGTGTTCGCCTTGCACTGCCGTGGACTTACACTGTGCGCGTGAGCAAATCAGCACCGACAGAAACACCAACCGAAGTTGCGACTGATGCCTTGGCGCACCTGCCCGCCGAATCGCGGGTCGAGGCCGCGCTTGTCACGTCGGACCGACCCCTGAAACTGGCGCGGCTTGTCGAAGCGACCGACGTGTCCAAGGACGAGGTTCGTGCAGCGATTGACTCGCTGAACGACGCCTATGAGCGAACCGGCCGTGTCTTTCGCATTGTTCCGGTCGCTGATGGCTGGCAGGTCATGACACTTCCCGACGTGGCGCCAGTGCTCGCTCAGTTGCTGGCAGCAAAGCAGCAGTCACACCTGACGCAAGCCGCGATGGAAACGCTTTCGATTATCGCGTACCGGCAACCCGTGCTTCGCGCAGAGATCGAGGCGATTCGCGGTGTGGCCTGTGGCGAAGTGCTTCGAGGCCTTCTTGAGCGGCGGTTGATTCGGATCGCCGGTCGAGCCGAGGAACTCGGACGACCCATGCTCTATGGAACGACGCGAGACTTCCTCCGATCGTTCGGGCTTGGTGGCATCGATGACCTTCCAGATGTTGAGGGTCTGGACCGGACACCTTCCTGGTCACCTTCGAAACCAGATGCGAAACCGACTGAAGCGGAGTCGCCTGGCGCCGAGGAGATCGAGGAGCCCTCGCAACCGAGTGACGCATGAGCGTTGCTTCGCGTGTTGACGGAGCCGCGTCCGCGCCGCGAGAGTCAGCACCCACGCCGCTTCGTGTCAAACCAATCGCCGCCTACCTGCTTGCACTTGGCCTGATCGCCCCGACGGCAATCTTCAAGGGCAGCAATCTCATGTTGATTCTGCTTGCAGCCATCGTGGCGATGGGGGGAGTCAGCCTCGTCTGGTCAATGATTGCGATTCGCCGGCTCGAAGTCAGGCGGTTCGTGCCGAGATGGGGTGAAGTCGGGCAGCCGCTGCGCATTCGGTACCGCGTCCGTCGGCGATCGAGGTGGCTTCCTTCATTCGGGCTCCAGATACGCGAAGACGCCTTTCCAGATCTGGTGGACGTCCAGCGGCCCGCGTGGATCGTACACATCGGCCCACGCGAGGAGGTCCACGCCGACGCGCGGATCTTGCCGCTGCGAAGGGGCCGCTTGTTGCTGTCGAAGGGCTACGCCTCAACGACGTTTCCGTTTGGCTGCCTTCGCCGAAAGTACACATTCGATCAGCCGCAGCATCTGGTCGTGTACCCGCGTCGCCGCGAGCTGCGCAGTGGCGTGATTCACGCCACGGTTGCGGACCGCATGGACGGGCCACAGGGTGGACGGCATCGGGGTGCAGGCCGGGAGTGGTACGGCACCCGCCCCTCGCAGGGACGTGATTCCCTGCGAGACATCGCGTGGAAACTGTCTGCGCATCGGGACGAACTCATCTGCCTTGACCGGGCCGCGCCCAGTCCGTCAAGAATCCGCGTATTGTTGGACCTTCGCATTCCCACCGAAGCGCTTGTTGTTGCTGATGATCAGGATGCCCGCGAGCTGGAAGAACAGGCGATTGAGTTGGCGGCATCGATTGTGCAGACTGCCCACCAGGGTGGCAGCGAAGTGGGATTGCTCATCCCAGGTTTGATTCACGAAGCGACACCGATTCGCAATGGATCGTGGCACCTGCATCGACTGCTCGGCTCACTTGCAGGGCTGGATCTGGACGCAGATCGAAAGGCCTGGTCTCCGCAGGCTGGGTTTGACCGCTCCGCTTCCATCGTCGTGCAGGTGGACCGGGTACGACCGCTGCACGAGGGCGTGGGATCGCTGTATCTGACCGCACGCCAACTCGATGATCTGTGCGTGAAGCCTGAATCCGGGGAAGTCGCATGAGTCTGATTACAAAGCTTCCGCTGCTTCTTCACGCCATCGTGCTGTTGTCGATTCTTGCAGCGTGCCTTGCGCAGGACTCGATCCTGATGTTGTTGATCGCCGGCGGCGCTGCTGCTGCAAGTCGGCTGGTGACCGAGGGGCCGCGGGGTGTGCATTTCAGTCGTCGGCAATCGCTCGCGCTCACTGTGGTGGTGATTCTCGGCGTCGCCGGTTGGCTGCTGGCCCACCCGTCGGCCGACGATGCAGTTCATGCGCTGGGCCAGTTTGCCGTCTGGGTTACGGTTCTCAAGATGTACGAGCGCCGAACGCTCGAGATTGAGGCTGAACGATTGATGCTGTCGGTGCTGCTCATGGTGCTCGCTGCCATGGACGCCTTTGACCTGTTGTTCGGAGTCATTCTTGTCGTATGGCTGATTCTGGCTGTAGTCGCAATCCTTGTGTTCCAACTGCACTACGGCGCCGAACTCGGTGGCTGGACGCATCGGTCTGATCGACTCGGGGAATCAGAGGAGCCAACGATCGGAAAGAATGTTCGGCAACACTTCCGCAGAATGATCGGCGCCGTGGTCGTGTCAGTCGCGGTGGTGGCAGGCGCCGTGTTCCTCCTCTTTCCACGTGGTGTCAGCGAACAGCTGGCCTCGGCAGCAGCTGCCAGAATCGCAAAGTCCTCCGAGGGGATGGACAGCGAAGTGACGCTGGTGTCGGGGACTCGAATCGTTGAATCTGAAGATGTTGTGGGTCGGGTCAGCGTCAGCAGAACAGCAGATTCGGCAGAAGGCTCGCTCGGTCGTCTGTATCTGCGTACGGCTACATCTTCGGTGTATACGGGCGGCGGGCGATGGGTCCCAAGTCACCGGACATCACATCAGCGAGTTGACCTTGAGCCAGGCGAAGCGATCGAGCTCAACTTCGCAACAGGGGAACCGACCGAAGTGTTGCGAGTGGATCTGGATCGGCCGCTCAAGTATCTGCCAATTCCAGACAGTGCAATTGACCTGCGCACTTCTACAGCGATGGACATTGAGGTGTTTCGGTGGCGCCAGATCATTGGTGTCGACGATGCCATCGCCGTATCGCTCCAATTGCGTTCGTCCAGCGGAAACCGCAGGGCGGGGGGGCCCTGGCTGACCGGCGGCGCGGTGCCGGCCGATGCTGAACGAGTGGCGCATCAAGTTCTTGTCAATCGCAACGTGCCGCTTGATATGCCGAAGACGGCTGAGGCCGCTTCCCGCTGGCGAATGCGTGTGTGTACTGCACTTGTCGCGTACCTGCAGTCAGGACGGTTTGCCTACACACTCGACTTGAGCCGGATTGGCCGTAATGCGGATGTCCGATCGATGGACCCGGTGGCGAGGTTCTTGACGGTCGAGCCCATTGGACACTGCGAGTACTTTGCGGCCGCCTTTGTCGCGATGGCCCAATCGGTCGGGCTGCAGGCGAGGATCGTGACTGGGTTCATGGTGACTCCAGAGGCAGATGACTTCAGCCAGTACATCATTCGCGACCGCGATGCGCACGCCTGGGCTGAAGTGCGAATCGATCGAACTCGGTGGACGCAGTTTGATCCGACAGTTGCACGACGGATCGAGCGGGAGTTGGAGGCGGGCGGAATGTTGGTGTCGCTTCGGAGGTTCTATAACCGAGCAGAGTCCTGGTGGAGACTCAACATTCTCGGCTTCGATGCGGAACTCCAGGGGGCCATCGCCGAGAAAGTTCTCGCGGGCAATGAGGGATTCCTTGAGAGCGTGAGGTCTTGGATGGTGACTACATCCCACCGCATTGACGTCGCGTTCGGATTCAAGCGTCTGGGCTCGAGCTACATCGCTGGACTGTTCGCAGTTGTGACCGCGACCGTCCTTGTCGCATGGTTTGCATGGCGAAGTCGGCAGCGGCTATGGCGGCGAATCGGGCTTGGCCGCCGGTCGCGCTCTTCCGGCGTTCGGCGGGCCGCAGGACTCTACGGCGACCTGCTGCGGGCGCTGCGGCGGGCCGGGCTGGCAAAGCCCAATCATGTTCCGCCCCTTGCCTGGTGCCACCAGGTTTCGAAGCAGCACCCAGAGGCAGGGCTGGTTGCAGTTCGCATCGTCGAGTGTTTTTACGCTGCAAGATTTGGTGATGAGAGGCCGAGCGCTGAAGATGTGGCGCGGGCACGACGAGACTTGATGCAATTGCGCACACAATTGGGGACGCGCGCATGAGTGATCGTGATGACCTGGGCGCTGCAATGCCTCATGATCCCGATGCCAGCGGAAGGCAACTGGATTGGCTGCAGCCGCGGGCTGCGGGGCAGCATGTGCTCGATCTTGGTTGCGGCGATGGACGCGTGGCGCGAGCTATTGGCGGAGACACGGCGCGGTATGTTGCCGTTGACTGTGATCCGGTGGCCATCGAGCGATGCCGGGCATGTTGCCCAGGCGCGGAGGCTCTGAAGGCCGACATGCGCGGCTTGCCGGAAGGTCTCGGGACCTTTGATCTGGTGATCTGCCTTGGAAACACGTTCTGTTTGCTTTGGGAAGTTGATGCCGCTGTGATGGCGCTGAAGCGGTGGGCATCGCTGCTCGGACCAGCCGGGATGATCGTGCTGGATGATCTGCCCGGGGACCACTGGCCCGAAGTTGCGCAGGGCAATTGGGTGAGCGGTGTCAGTGATGACGGTGAGTCTCAACTGCTGTGGGCCGATGATGACGCTGTGCTGGCGATTCGGCATGGAGATGCCGTCGACCTCGATTCGTGGTGCTTCCGCGAAGACGACCGCCGGATGAGGATCTGGACGAGCGGGGCACTGAGGCTGGCCGCCACCGCCGCCGGGCTCGCTCTCACGCGGATTCCCGAGGCCGGTGTGCTGGTCATGCGGCCTGCGTGACCTGCGCGGCCCCGTGGGGCCATTGAATCCGCGTTCCTGCTTCAGGATGAGGGGGCGAGGGCCGATTCATATCCCGTTGGGAATGGACGCGGTGCACCGCACTCCACCCATACGGAGGCCACAGCACACATGCCTGCACAACGATCTCGCACCGCCGGTTGGCGGCACTGCCTGAACCAGATTCGCGACCGACGTGGCTCCATCGAATTGGCCGTGCGGCCGTCGATGGGCATGCCGGGAACCGCGCCACGCGGTGACTTGCTCTTTCGAGCTCGAGTTCTGGGACTCGAAGATGGAGTGATCCGGGTTGAGACGCCCGTGTCTCTTGGGCAACCCGTCGAGTTTGTCGAGGGCCTGGAACTCGTCGCCATCATTGCCGTCGGACAGAACCGATGGATGTTCCATACCGAGTATCTCGGACCTGATTCAAAACGTTCGCCCGACGGTGTCCCCGGCATGCGACTCGCGGCGCCGAAGAATGTGGAGCGGTGCCAGCGGCGGCGAGACTACCGAATCGACACAGCCGATCTGCACTTGCCAGACGTCCGGCTGTGGCCGCTGCTCGACCCGTCGTCGGTTGTTGCGGCGGAACGCCTTACCGCAGTCGACTTCGACCGCGAGCTCGATGGGCAGTGCGGGGCCGAACCACCGAGCGTGGACAAAGATCTCATGCCGACCCTCGGACCCGAATACTGCGGGCGCATCGTCAATCTTGGCGGCGGCGGGCTTGGACTGGCGGTTGGTGTTGAGGACGCGGGCGTCATAGGCCGGCACGCCAATTGGTGGATTCAATTCGAGTTGCCTCCGTCAGTCATCACACCGATCAGGGCGACGGCTCGTGTTGCGCATCGGCATTTGAGAAGCGACCGATCGCTCTACTGTGGCCTGTGCTTTGACTTCAGTCAGAACCCATCGCACAGACAGGTCGTGGCCCGCCAGATCATGCGGGCGATTGCAGGGCTCCAGCGGCGGCAGATGACAGTTCGCCGCGCGGGATAGGCTCGGCAAGCGCGCGACGTAGAACCTCAGCCTTGGTGTCTGATTCAGCGAGTTCAAGATCCGGGTCGGAGTCTGCGATGATTCCGCAGCCGACGCCGTAGCTCAACAGTCCATTGTCTATCGTCGCCGTTCGGATGGCGACCGAGAGATCGAGGGCCGAACCCGGCCCGAGCATTCCGATGGCGCCGCAGTACATGCCGCGAGGGACACCCTCCAGTTCGGCAGCGATCTGCATGGCGCGGATCTTCGGGGCACCCGTAATGGACCCGGCGGGAAAAGTCGCCTTGAGCAGGTCCAGCAGCCCGATGCCAGCTCGCAGTTGACCACGCACTTCGCCGACGCCGTGATGGACAGTCGGGTGGGATTCAATCCGCCGCTCGCACGCGACTCGCACCGTGCCCACTTCGCACACGCGGCCGAGATCATTCCGCATCAGGTCGATGATCATGTGCAGTTCGGCGGCATCCTTCTCGGACTCGGCCAGCCGATCAGCGGGCTCGGTAGCAGGAAGCGTTCCCTTGATCGGACAACTTCGAACAATGCCGCGCGTATCAACTTCAAGGAAGAGCTCGGGGCTCATGCTCACGATGGCCAGGTCCGATTCAGGAAACTCGATGAACGCGCCGTACGCAGCCTGAGGTTCCTGCAGCGCGGCGAGCGCCAATGACCGCGGATGCCCCTGCACCGGGACACGCAGTTGTCTGCACAGGTTCACCTGAAAAATGTCACCCGCGTGGATGTACTCGATCGCGTCGGTAACAGCCCCGCGCCACGTTTCTGCAGACGGTTCGCTTTGAAGCGGACCAAGCGGCCGGAGTGGCTGCGGTGGCTGCTGGTCCCAACACAGTGCGGGAGGCGTGCCCACGGACCACCATTCTCCATTGAGGCCATCGTGCAGATACGCATCCGGGCACCGCAGAAAGGACGCGACCGGCCGATCCGGCGCGTCGCCGCAGGCTGGCTCCAGAACGGTCCCAAGTTCATACGGCAGACAGGCGATCCACCCGGCAAAGGGGGGGAGACCCTCCGCAATGTGGCAGGCCGCGCGGGCACGATCGATCACGCCGGTTGCGGCGCGAAGACCGTGCGATGCGGCCTTCTCAAAATGAGGATCGGGAGGTCCGATCCACCGTCCAGAGTCGCTTCCAGATTCAAGATGACCATCGGGCCGGGCGAATATGCTCCATCGCCCACCAGCGGCAGGATGCGAGTGAAGCGCCGCAACCCGTTGCTGCATCGGCCACGCCGCAAGGACGTCCAGCGGCGGCGCGCTGGCGAGTTCGGGACGACGTTCAAATCGCATACCGCCAATGATAGGGAGCCACATGCTGCGCACGCGCCGCAGTACCATGGCCGTCTTTCGAACTCCTGCCTCCTCCAGAGAAAGATGCCAATGCCCGCTACACGGACTCGTCGCACAAAGACTTCCCCCCGGAAGAACGCCACCCCCCGGAAGAAGACCACCCCCCGCATGATCTACGCCTTCGGCCGAACGAAAACCGACGGCAACGCATCCATGAAGTCGTTGCTGGGTGGTAAGGGTGCCAATCTCGCCGAAATGACGTCCATCGGGCTCCCGGTCCCTTCCGGATTCACGATCACGACCGAGACCTGCAAGGCCTATAACGATCGAGGCAATCGCCTGCCGGATGGCCTGATGGATCAAGTCAGGTCGGCTGTTCGGAGGCTTGAGCGAGAAACCGGCAAGAAATTCGGCTCGACACATGATCCACTGCTCGTGAGCGTTCGAAGCGGCGCTGCGGTGTCGATGCCCGGCATGATGGAAACGGTTCTCAACCTCGGGCTCAACGACGCCTCCGTCGAGGGGCTGGCCGAACTGACCGGCAACCGCCGATTTGCGTTCGACGCCTACCGCCGCCTCATCAACATGTTCGGAAGCGTCGTCTTTGACATCGACCACCATCATTTCGAAGCGGAGTTTGATGCCGTCAAGGTGAAGTGCGGTGTGACCGAAGACACCGATGTCCCTGTCGGCGGGCTCGAAGACCTCTGCGCCCGATACGAGAAAGTCTTCCGTAAGCATGCGAGAATCGACTTCCCGCAGGATCCGTACGAGCAGTTGCAGCACGCCATCGAGGCGGTGTTTCGTTCCTGGTCGTCCGGCAAAGCAATTGCCTATCGCCAGATCAACGAGATCTCCGGCCTCGCGGGCACCGCTGTGAATGTGCAGACAATGGTCTTCGGCAATATGGGAAACGACTCCGGGACGGGCGTTGCATTCACGCGGGATCCTTCAACAGGGAAGAACGAGTTCTACGGCGAGTTTCTCATCAATGCGCAGGGTGAGGATGTTGTGGCCGGCATTCGCACGCCGCAACCCGTCAAGCAGATGCCGAAGTGGAACAAGGCTGTCTTCGATCAGCTCATGAAGGTGAGAAAGAAGCTCGAGAAGCACTACCGCGATGTGCAGGACATCGAATTCACGATCGAGCGTGGTCATCTCTGGATGCTGCAGACTCGCGGCGGCAAGCGGACGGCCGCCGCGGCGGTGCGAATTGCCGTCGAGATGGTCGAAGAGCGGCTCATCAAGCGGGACGAAGCGCTGATGCGCGTGCCTGCCGGCGATCTCGTGCAGTTGCTGCTGCCGAGTTATTCCACAAGAGACAAGAAGGGCGCCGATGTAATTGCCAGGGGCCTTCCCGCATCGCCTGGCGCTTCTTCCGGCAAACTTGCGTTCAGCGCGGAAGAGGCCACGCAGCGAACGCAGGCCGGTGAGAAGGTGATTCTCGTTCGCCGCGAGACCTCGCCCGAAGACGTCGAGGGCATGCACCACGCAGTCGGCATTCTGACGAGCACCGGCGGGATGACATCGCATGCTGCGGTTGTTGCTCGGGGCTGGGGCAAATGCTGCGTCGCGGGTGCGGGCGAGCTTGAGATCGACGAGAAGGGCCGCAAGGTTCGCATCGGGAAGAAGAGTTGGGGACCGAAGGACAGCTTCTCGCTCGATGGGTCAACCGGCGAAGTGATCGCCGGTGAGCTCGCGGGCTCAACCCCGAAGATGTCCAAGCACTTCGGCACGCTCATGAAGTGGGCCGACGCGAAGCGGCGTATGAAGGTTCGCACCAACGCGGATACGCCAGCCGACTCGAAGCGAGCCCGGCAGTTCGGCGCCGAGGGCATTGGCCTGACGCGAACCGAGCACATGTTCTTCGACACCGATCGAATCACCAACATGCGGAAGATGATTCTTGCGACGGGGCGATCCGAGCGGGAAAAGGCGCTCAAGAAGCTGCTTCCGTATCAGCGCAAGGACTTCATCGGCATTTTCACGGCGATGAAGGGCCTTCCGGTGACGGTGCGGCTGCTCGATCCGCCGCTGCACGAGTTCCTTCCCAACGAAGAGTCGTCAGTCAAGGAAGTGGCGGCAGCGCTGGCTGTGAAGCCGAAGGAAGTGCGGCGACTCGTTGCAGCGCTGCATGAAGCGAACCCAATGCTCGGCCATCGCGGCTGCCGCTTGGCGGTGACGTACCCCGAAATCCTGCGAATGCAGGTGACGGCGATCGTCGAAGCGATGATTGCGTGCAAGAAAAAGAAGATCGACGCCAAACCCGAGATCATGATTCCGCTGGTCGGAACCAGGGCCGAACTCGAAATGCTTCGCGCCGAAACGGTGGACACCATTGCGGAAGTCAAGAAGGCCAAGAAGTACACCGGCAAGCTTGATATTCCGATCGGAACGATGATCGAGATCCCACGCGCCGCCGTGACGGCGGACGAAGTCGCCGAGGTGGCGGACTTCTTCAGTTTCGGCACCAACGACTTGACTCAGCTCACATTTGGCTACAGCCGCGACGACATCAACGGCTTCCTGCCTGACTATCTGCACCGCGGCATTCTTGCGAAGGATCCGTTCCAGTCAATCGACATCGACGGTGTTGGCGCGCTGGTCGAGACTGGCTGCCGCAAGGGGCGGATCAGCAAGCCGAAACTCAAGCTCGGCGTGTGCGGCGAGCATGGCGGTGATCCGGCAAGCGTGGTCTTCTTCGAAGGATGCGGCCTGGACTACGTGAGCTGCTCACCCTTCCGCGTGCCGACCGCGCGTCTGGCTGCGGCGCAGGCCGTCATCGGCAAGAAGTAGCGCAGAACACACACCTTGCCCTCTCTTCTCTCCCCCCAAGGGAGAGATGTCCGCGCCTCGCGGACAGAGAGGGGTTCGCTCCGTGCATCCGGTTGCGTCCGCTTGCACGGAGGGCACAACTCCCCGGGTGGCGGGTCACACGGCTAGTCGAATTGCCTCGGCAAGCGCCTCGCCACCGACCAGTTCGCCTGCATTCCACTCAATCACGAGCCCGCTGCCGTCGGCGTGTTTGGGGATGATGTGGA
>CAZRBV010000019.1:0-57062 GCA_964598425.1 uncultured Isosphaeraceae bacterium
AGGAGCCCGCTATGTCCGACGACGCCAGGATCACCGACGCCCACCGCAGCCTCATTGAGGCTCAGGAGATGTTTTTCGTCGCCACGGCGCCGCTCGCGGCTGACGGCCATGTGAACGTCTCGCCCAAGGGTCTGCAAGGCACGTTCGCCATTCTCAATGACACGACCGTCGCCTACCTCGACTGCTGGGGAAGCGGCATCGAAACGACGGCGCATCTGCGTGAGAATGGCCGCCTCTGCATCATGTTCTGCTCGTTCGGCGAGAAGCCCAAGTCGCTGCGGCTGCATGGACGCGGCGAGGTCGTCGAGCCCGATCACGCCGAGTTTGAAGCGCTCCGCGCTCACTTTCCGGAGATGCCCGGCACACGCGCCATCATCCGCCTGCACGTCTCCCGCGCCTCCACCTCATGCGGCTTCGGCGTGCCGAAGTACACCTTCGAAGGGCATCGCACCGACCTCCCCCACTACGCCCGCGAGTGGGGCGAGGAGAAGGTGCGGTCGTTCACCACAGCGCACAATGCCGAGAGCATCGACGGGCTGCCGGGCACCACGTACTGGATCAACACGGGCCCGTAATGCGGCTCCACCGGGGCTTGCATGAATTTCGGTGGGCCGAGTCCATCGGCTCTCCTCCCCCCCTCCGCCGCAGCCGGTACCGGGCGGCCTGATGCGCACAGTCCCTCCGAGACCCGAGTCCGCTCAGCCGGTTGACTCACGACGCCACGCACCCATTTCCACCTCGCCCGGCGCGCCGTCCACGCGGCGGTTACGCAGCTTTCCTGCCGTCCGCTTCCAGGTCTTCCACAACTCGTCAGTCAAGTCGAGCTTGAGAAGCGCCGCGCGAACCCGCCGCGCACTGGCGTGATTGCCCACCTCCAGGCACACCGCCCAATCGCGGATCCCCCGCTCGGCGGCAAGTGCCCCGAGGTCGGCGGCGAGGCGTTCCCGGCCCGGCGCCTCGTCCGGAAGCTTCGGCGCACGCAAGTCTCCGAGCATCTGGTCCATGGGGCGCATCGCTGCGTAGTCCTCCATGCGCTTCGTGGCGAAGAGGTCATCGATCAGAAACAGATTGACCGCCTGCCTGGTGTCCTGCTGGGCCGGCGTATCGACCGGCATGGCATCCACGATGCGGAGCCGCTCCGTAGGCGGTCGCCGCTTTGCCACACTGAGGCTCGCCCAATCCATCGCCTCTTCGGCATCTGCCGAGCCTGCCCGCACCGACTTCTTGAGCGCGTCATGCCACTTGCTCAGCCGCGCCGCCGCAGTGCTGTAGCGCTTGCCCATCGCGGCGATGTCGGTCAACAGAAGTGACCGGCGAATGGGAGCGAATTCGGCCTCGCCGCGACCGTCGACCCAGCATGCCTCAAAGTGCTTCAGCGCATCAACGCGGTGGCCTTCTTCGGCGAGCGCCCGTCCATACGCAAACCTCGCCACCATCGAACCGGGACGCATCTGGAATGCCTGACGAGCGACGTCGAGGCTTGACGGGGTGGCCTTCGGCGACCACTTCGTCAGCGCCGCCTCAGCGTCCTTGAGAAACCTCGCTGCATCCCTGTACCCGACCAGCTGATTGATCACCGTGCCGTCATGGTCAACGAAAATCATCGTCGGATACGCGTTGACCTTGAACCGTTGCGCGAGCGACACATACCTCTCGGCGTCAAGTTTGAGCGGCACGGTGCGCTGCTGAAGCCAGGCCTGCACACCGGCGTCCTTCCAGGTGATCTGGTCGAGCATCTTGCACGGCCCGCACCAGGTCGTGTAGAAATCGATGAAGACGGCTCGCCCGCTTGACCCGGCCTGCTGCAGCGCCGCATCGAACGACATCGACACAAACGGCGGATCCGCGACCGCGGCGGCGCATGCCCCCAATACTGCAACCAGGGCCGGCAGCACCTTCCTGTACGTCATGATTCGTCCCTCCGGGTCCCCCCGCCTGGATCCACTCCGGATCGCTGTGCCGGTGGGCCATGCAGGCGATTCTGGCAGGTATCCTCCGGCGGTGCAAGCCACAGACGTACTCATCATCGGAGGCGGCGTGGGAGGTCTTTCCTGCGCAATGACGCTGGCTTCGGCGCATCACAAGCCGTGGTTCGGCGGGCGGTCCATCGTTGTACTTGACGATGAACGAAGCGATCTGGCCAAGGCGAGGCTCTGCAACGTACCAGGCGTACCTGTGGGATCACTCGGCGCAGATGTGCTCGCAAACATGCGATCACAGGTGCTGCAGTACGGCGCTGCGTCGATCGAACAGGTGACCGCGCAGGCTGTCACGAAGACCGAGGATGGGTGGCGCGTCTTGTCCGCGTGCGGACAGGGGTGGGGAGCGCGCGAACTCGTCCTGGCCACCGGCTACAAACGGTGGGAGATTGAAGGCCTCCCGTGCCGCCCGGCTCCGCACCCACGCGGCGGAAAACCCGATCGCATCATGCTCGGACATGACGGCGCGTACAAAGTCGATGACTCCCTGCACGTCGCCGGTCTTCTCGGCGGCGGCTCCAGCCAGTTTGCGATCGCCGCAGGCATCGGCGCCCAGGTCGCTGTTGAGATTCTCAGCGCATGGGCTGGCAAGCGCACACACGTCCACGATGTCCCGGAGGCTCCGAGATGATCATTGCCGCGATGGCCGCCGTGCTTCATGTCGTACCCGCGCCGCCGCCACCCTGCCAGCCATTCTCCATGGCACCTGCGCTGTGCCCGGACACCTCGGGCGCCTGGCTCATTTGGCTCGAGCCCGCGCCGGTTCATGCAACGGCAACTTCGGATGACATCTGGCGGCTTCGCGTCAGCCACCTCGACGCATCGCGCGGGAAGTGGTCGCCGCCGCAGACCATCACGCAGCGTCGAGACTTCTTCGTGAATTGGGCAGACACGCCCCAGATCGCCGTCGCAGGCGATGGGTCCATCGTTGCCACGTGGCTGCAGCAAAGTGGTCCTGGCACCTACGCCTACGACATCGGCGTAGCCCGCTCAACGGATCGGGGCGAGAACTGGACGATGCTGGGCACGCTCAATGATGACCGGACCGAATCTGAGCATGGTTTCGTATCGATGATTCCAGAAGGCGACGGCGTCCGCGCCATCTGGTTGGACGGCCGCGCCATGACGGGCGACGGGCACTCTGGTGAAGGTGGTGGCGACATGTCGCTTCGCACTGCGGTCATCACCGATCACGTCGGCACGTCAACACTCGTCGATCCACGGACCTGTGAGTGCTGCCCGACAGCACTTGTCCGCGCAGGTGATACGGCGTGCGCGGTGTACCGGGACCGCGATGACTCGGAGCGCCGAGATATGTCAGTCACAAGGCTCACCAACGGCGCGTGGTCGAGTCCGGCAGACATCCACCGCGACGATTGGGAGATCGCAGGCTGCCCGGTCAACGGGCCGGCGATCGCGGCCGATGGCGAACGCGTCGTCGCTGCATGGTCATCTGGCGCCGAGCCACCCGGCATTCGGGTCGCCTTGTCATCCGACGGCGGCACATCATTCGGTGCGCCGACTCGTGTCGGGTCACCCGATGCCGCAGGACGGCCGGACATCTGCTGGCATGAAGGCCATGCGTGGGTGTGCTGGATTGATCTCGTCGGCGAGATTCCGACGCTTCGGTGGAGCCGCCTGACGGGTGAAGGGCGGCCCGAACTGGTGCATGACATCGCCGAGGTCGCCGCCGGACGCCGGAGTGGCTATCCACGACTTGTCCCAGTCGGAAAAGCGGTGCTCGCAGTATGGACGCCAAAAAACCCTGAGGATGGCCTCTCCGCCGCCGTTCTTCGCCATTCTCTGACAGATCCATGACTTTTGGCAGAACGTACGCGAACGAAGCGGAGGTCGAGTACAATACGCGGCGCGGCCATGTGGTCGCTCTCCCGGTTTCTGGCGTCACAGGCGGATACCGAGTTCTTCCTCCCCTGTGACTGCTCTGGTTCGAGGGTTACTCCCGTGAAGCTCTTTGTTGGAAATCTTCCGTGGCGCGTTCGTGATAACGATCTCGTCGAAATGTTCTCCGAGCATGGTCATGTCACGTCGGCCAACGTCGTGATGGACCGCGACACCGGCCGCTCCCGTGGCTTTGGTTTCGTCGAAATGAGTGATGATGATGGCCGCAAAGCCATCGAAGCACTCAATGGCTCCGACCTGGACGGTCGTGGCATCAACGTCAACGAGGCACACGCCAAGACGCGTTGAGACCGTTTCATTTCAGAAACATCGACCGGCCGTCGCACGCAAGTGCGGCGGCTGGCTCGTTTTTGGCGTGGCTCAAGATCAAACGCCGTCGCGCGGTGCAGATCAGACGTTGAAGTACCGCGCGTCCGGGTGGTGCACGACGATCGCGCTGGTGCTCTGCTCAGGATCGATCTGCCAATTCTCGGTCAGCGCGCATCCGATTCGCCCGGGCTCAAGGAGACGGAATAGTTTTTCCTGATCCGCCATGTCAGGGCACGCGGGGTATCCAAATGAGTACCGGCTGCCACGGTAATGCTGTTGAAACAACCTGCTGATGTGCGGGCTGTCGCCACCCCCGATACCCAGCTCCTGCCGCATCCGCTTGTGCCACAACTCAGCCAGCGCTTCCGCGCACTCGACGCCCATGCCGTGCACATACAGGTACTCGGTGTATTCGTTTCGCTCGAAGAGATCGCTCGCCAGTTCGCTCACCCGCGACCCCATTGTGACGCAGGAGAGTCCGATGACATCACGCACACCCGAGTCGATGCACTGAAAGAAGTCGCTGATGCAGAGCTTCCTCCGCTTGCTCTGGCGTGGAAACGTGAATCGTTCCAATTCCACATCGGTGTTGGTGGCGTCGAAGATGACGAGGTCGTCGCCCTCGCATGCGCACGGGAACCATCCGTAGACGACGGCAGGATCCAGTATCGAAGAGTGGCCGAGCTCGCGTTTGAGCCGCTCGAAGACTGGCTCCGCCTCTTCGTGCAGTACGCGGTGAAACTCGCCGCGGCTCCGCTGGCCCCGTCTGAAGCCCCATTGCCCGCGAAACAGCGCCGTCGTGTTGATGTATGGATAAATCTCGGACAAGGGAATGTCGGTCACAACACGGCTGCCCCAAAACGGCGGGTCGGGAACCTCCTCAACCGGGGCGACGTCGCTGCGACCGACTTCGATGGTCGCAACGTCTCCCTCGTTCCGTTCGGCAGTCTCCATGTGTTCAACTCGCGTTGCAGCCGCGGCGCGAACCGAGAGTCGCCGGTCAATCTCGGCATCGATCGCTCCGCTTCGTCCCTCCGCCAGCGCATTGCAGATGTCCAAGCCGGCGAACGCGTCGCGTCCATAGTAGACCGGGCCGCCGTACACCTCTCGCAAGTGCGACTCGCAGTAGTGACGTGAGAGTGCTGCGCCACCGAGCAGAATGGGCACATCGATTTCCATCTCATTGAGCGTCTTGAGATTCTCCTCCATCACCATCACGCTCTTGACGAGCAGTCCGGACATGCCGATGGCGTCGGCACCGGTCTCTCGCCACGCCTGCACGATCTCGTCAATCGTTCGCTTGATGCCGATGTTCTGAACCGTCCATCCGTTGTTCGTCAGGATGATGTCCACGAGATTCTTGCCGATGTCATGCACGTCGCCCTTGACTGTCGCCAGCACGACACGGCCTTTGGTCGATCCGCCGACTTGGTCCATGTACTGCTCGAGGTGTGTGACCGCCCGCTTCATCACTTCGGCGGACTGCAATACAAACGGAAGCTGCATCTGGCCGGAACCAAAGAGGTCCCCCACCGTTTTCATACCAGCGAGCAGGTGCTCGTTGATGATCTCCAATGGTGAGTAGTGCTTCAATGCCTCGTTGAGATGCGTCTCCAGATCACGCTTCTCACCGTCAACGATGTGCGTCTGCAGACGCTCTTCCAGGGATCGCTCAATTGCCGCATGGTGCTCGCCGGTCGCCTCAGATTCTGCGAAGAGATCGACAAAGTGCTGAAGCGGGTCATGGCTCTCATCGGTCGCCTCGGTTGGAAGGCCGGTGCCACCATGCGTGAGCGCTCTGCGGTCATAGATCACATCAAGCGCGGCCTGCTTGTGTTCAGGATCAATTCGATTCATCGGCTGAATCTTTGAAGCATGCACAATCGCGCTGGTCAGCCCGGCATCGAGCAGTTCCCACAGCAGCACCGAGTTGAGTACCTGACGAGCCGCCGTCTTCAGGCCGAACGAACAGTTTGAGAGACCGCACGTAATCTGGACATCGGGCCACGCCGATGAAATCCGACGGACAGCATCGACCAACTCGAGTGCGCTTCGCCGATCACTGTCCATTCCTGTCGAGACAGGCAGCACAAGCGGGTCGATGAAGATGTCTTCGATTGCCAGGCCGTGTACCTCGGTGGCCCGCGAAATGGCCCGTCGGGTGACTTCGAACTTGCGATCCGCCGTACGAGCCATCGCCTCTTCCGGGTCCTCGTCGATCGTTCCAACGACAAGCGCCGCACCAAACGTCTGAGCGAGCTGGCACAGGTGGTCGAATTTCTCTTCGCCATCTTCGAAGTTGGCAGAGTTGATGATGCACCGCCCACCGGCATGCCTGAGACCCGCCTCAATGATGGATACCTGCGTAGAGTCGATCATGACGGGCGCATCAACTTGGCGCACGAGCTCAGAGACGATCTTCGCCATGTCCGCGGCACTGTCACGTCCCGCGTAGTCGACATTGAGATCGAGGCAATTGGCGCCCTCGCGCACCTGCTGACGACCGAGCGAGATCATCTCGTCAAAGTCATCGTCCTCAAGCAACCTCTTGAAGCGTCTGCTTCCGGATGCGTTCATTCGCTCGCCGACAATGAAGAACGACTGTTCCTGGCGATAAGGCGTCGCTGTGTAGAGGCTTGCGCACGATGCGGGCGGCGGTTCGAACGCTCGCAACCCGCGTGATGTCGCGGCAGCGAGATGGGCCAATTTCGAGATATGCGCCGGCCCCGTCCCGCAGCACCCTCCGATGAGATCGACTCCGAATCGCCCCACCAGCTCTCCAACCGTTTCGGCCAACGGATCCGGGCCAAGCGGAAACTCCGTACGCCCCTCGACCAATACAGGCAGCCCCGCATTGGGCACACAGGACACCCACCGATCCCAGTGCTTGCAGAGGTATTCGAGATGCGGCAGCATCTCGCGGGGCCCCGTGGCGCAATTGAGCCCCAATCCCGCAATGGGGTACGTCCGAAGCGTCGCAACAGCGGAAGCGATATCCGTGCCAAGCAACATGGTCGCTGTAGCCTCGATGGTGAGGCTCACGAAGATCGGCTTCTCGTTCGGAGATCGACCGGCTTCATCAAGTGCTCGCAGACACGCGTTGATCGCACACTTGACCTGCAAAATATCCTGAGCAGTCTCAATGAGAAAGGCGTCCACTCCCCCTGCGAGCAAGCCTCGGGCCTGATCAGCATATGAATGCAGCATGGTGTCCCAATCGACGTGGCTCAGCGAAATGAGCCTCGTACCGGGCCCCATCGATCCGAAGACGAACCGCGGCGACTGCGCGGATGCATGGGCGTCGCATGCCGCTCGAGCAACTTCTGCGGCCTCTCGATTGAGATCAATCGTCCACTCGGCAAGCGACGCATCGAATTCCCCCAGAACGAGCCGGTTCGCGCCGAAGGTGTTCGTCTCGACAGCATCGCACCCGGCCTTGAGATATGACTCGTGGACGGACTGGATCAACTCCGGTCGTGAGCGCACCAACAGATCGACGCAGTTCTCGTGGCCGAGGTAGTCATGTTCCACATCCAAATCGATGCCCTGAAGCGTCGACCCCATGGCACCATCAAGGACAAGTGGCCTGCGAGCAATGACGTCACGGAGCTGGTCTGGCATGCCGAGCAGCATAGCGCCACGATTGATTTGCTTCAACCGCATATCCGGCTAGACGGATGCTCGCCACTGGGGCAGTCGAGACGTATGATCCCCACCTCATTGACCCACCCACGCACCATGTTCGACCGATTCCCGGGGTCTCTCCTGATGATCCTGGTGATCTGTAGCCTCGCAGCTTCCCCGAATCTGCCGGCCACGCTGCCCGACGGCGGCACACTCCTCCAACGATTCATTCGCGCGGTCGGGGGCGAGGCGGCTATTCGGGACATCAGCGCGATGGCCGCCCGGGGGAAGATCATCCTTCCCAAGAGCGATCAGGTGGGCTCCTTTGACTGGATCGTGGCTGACAACAATCGGTGCCGATTCAACATGGAGTTCCCACAACTCGGACGGCGTTCGTTCGGGAGCGACGGCACTGTCGGGTGGGAGACCGTCGAACTCGATGGCGAAGAAGAAACGCAAACGCTGGATCTTGTCGAAATCGATCGACGCAGACGCAAGGCGAATTGGTTTGAGTTGGCCTTGACGCTTCCAGCCAGAGCCACCGAGTTTCACACGATCGGTCGAGCCAGCTTTGACGGAACCGATTCCTTCGAGGTCCGAATGACCGACTCCGGAGGAAGGATTCACCATCTGTTCTTCGCAGCTGAGTCAAGTCTCCTGCTCGGTGTTCGGTTGATCGAACGCGGGCCACTCGGCCCGGCCGATGTCACGATCCGTTTTTCGGACTGGAGACAAGTCGGACCACTGAACCTCTTTCACAGCGTGACGATCGACCATGCCGACATCCAGTTGAAACTCATGTTCGAAAGGGTCTCACTCGAGCCAGTTCCCGCAACCGCGTTCACGCCCCCCGAGCCTTCAACTCTCCCGAAAGTCGAAACAGAATGAGTACCGTCGTTCCCGCCATCTCGATTCGAGGCGTGACGAAGCAGTTCGGGGACGTCACCGCAGTAGATGACCTGAATCTGGTTGTTCCGCCGGGATGCCTCATCGGATTCCTTGGCCCAAACGGGGCCGGCAAGAGCACGACGATCCGGATGATCATGTCGATCATCTATCCGGACACAGGTTCGGTCCAGGTCCTCGGTCGTACGGCGCTCGATGCCAAAGACCGCATCGGCTATCTCCCTGAAGAGCGTGGCCTCTACCGCCGAATGCGTGTTCACGCTTTTCTTCGCTACGTTGGGAGGCTCAAGGGTCTGTCGACCCGATCTGCCGACGAAGCCGCTGTTCGCTGGCTCGAACGGCTGGAGCTTCCCGAAGCGCTCACGCGGCGATGCGAAGAACTCTCCAAAGGACAACAACAAAAGGTGCAATTCGTCGCCGCCGTCCTGCACGACCCCGATCTGATCGTGCTCGACGAACCATTCTCGGGGCTCGATCCCGTCAATGCAGCACTGCTCTCTCGCGTCATCTGCGAAATGCACCAGTCGGGCAAGACCATCGTGTTCTCGACCCACGTGCTTCACCAGGCAGAGCAGCTTTGCGATCGGATCTTCCTCATTGATCGCGGTGTCAAGCTTCTTGATGATGGCATCGAGGACATACGCGAGAAGTTTCGCGAGCGCATCGTCAACGTCGAACTCGCAGATGGAACGAGCCTGCCAGCTATCCCCGGGACGCACATCCAAGGTGATGTGTCCAACGATCGCTTGGAGCTGCACGTCGACGAAGGCGTCGATGAACAAGTCATCATGCGGCGCGTGATCGAAGCCGCCCGCGTTCGGGCAGTCTCGCTCCGAGACCCATCGCTCGACGACATCTTCACTCGACTCGTCACTGAGGGCCACATGCCATGAATCGCCTGCTGATTGTGGCCATTCGAGAATTCAGGCATACCGTCCTGACCAAGGCCTTTTTCATTGGATCTGTTGTAGTGCCTGTCCTGATCGTCCTCATTTCGATCGGGGCGGAAGTGTTCCTGAAACCGAATATCCCACCGATGAAAGGACCGCTTGCGGTCATCGATGGCAGCCACGCGCTCGTTGAGGCGCTCGCTGAGAACCTCGCGCAGCCAACGCCCAGATCCGCCACGCCATCGCAGCCCAACCAGCGAGCCGAAGAAGTGCTTGGCGCAGCGATTGAGGACGCGACCAGGCAGGCCGAGGCCCAATCGCGGCCCGACACGTCGCAGTTGGTCGTTGAGACGCGACCAGCGAGCGAGCTCGAATCCATCAAAATGGGCATTCGCGATGGAACCTGGGTCGGGGCCGTGGAAGTTCAAGCGGGGAGTCTCGAGCCTGATGCCCCGCAGGGTGGATCGGCCGTCATCTGGCTTGCGCCCGCAGCCGCGTCGAGCCATGTGGATCTTCTCACCAAGAGTACGCGACAAGCCGTTGTCGACGCTCGGCTCCGTGGCATGGACATGTCGCCAGAGATCATTCGCGCCGCAGTCGATCGCCCGTCGATCGAGACAATTCGCATCGGAAGCGAGGGTGGTGAGCAGAGCGAGTCCAAACTGACCCGCTATCTCGTGCCGGTGGCCTTCATGGGTCTCATGTGGATTGTGGTGATGACCGGTGGCAACTACCTGTTGATGTCAACCATTGAAGAGAAGTCAACGAGGGTCATCGAAGTGTTGCTCAGCGCCACGAGCCCGACGGGGCTGCTTGGAGGCAAGATTCTAGGGTTCGCTGGCGTGTCAGCAGTCATGCTCGCGATGTACCTCATCGTGGCCATCGTCATGCTCACACTCTTTGCCGCGCTGGACATCGTGTCTGTCGGAGATATTGTCCTCGGCGTCGCCTTCTTCGGGATCGCGTATCTGATGATGGCCTCGATCATGGCAGGGATCGGCAGCGCTGTCAGTGATGTCACCGAAGCGCAGTCGCTGATGGGCCCCGCCATGCTGATTCTCATGTTGCCGCTCCTACTCATCCCAGTGATTACGGAAGATCCAAACGGCACCATCGGCGTTGTCGCCAGCTTCATTCCCCCGCTCTCACCGTATGTCATGGTGCTGCGTATTGCGGCCTCGCCCGAACCACTGCCGCTGCTTGAAGTTCTGGCGGCGCTCGCCTGGGCAGCAATCTGCGCAGGCGCCATGATCTGGGCAGCGGGGCGCATCTTCAGGGTCGGTGTGCTGATGCAGGGCAAGCCGCCCTCGCCGCTGGAATTGCTGCGATGGATCCGCTATCGGTAGCAGCTCACACACGCCGCGCGGCGACCGCAACGGCGGGAAGATTGAGCAGCACATATCCGGTTGCAAAGAGCAGGAGAACCGTCTGATACTCGGCCGCTCCCGAGTCACCGGTCAACATCACGCCTGCGCCAACAATGCCAATGAGGTACCCCAGCGACCCCATCGCATGCACGCCGCCCATGTCTACTGAACCACCCCCCGCGCGGCCAGCCACAATGAGCGTCGTTGGGTAGAGCCCGGCACCCGCGATGCCGAGCACAATGAGTACCAGCAGGACCGAAGTCATCGTCATCCAGGGTGCAGCCGCAATCGCTGCAAATGCCCCCCCATAGCCGATGACCGAAATCGCTCGCACCGGAATCGCACCTATTCGATCGGCGAGTAGTCCCGCAGGCCACGCTCCGATCGCCAGAATCGCCAGCGACAGTCCCACAGCAGCGCCAACGAAGCGGCTGGAACGATTCAGTTCATCCACCAGATACAAGGTCGCCGTCACCGACACCACGGCGCCGAGTGCTCGATCGCCAAAGGCAAAGGCAAGGGCTGGCCACAGTGGTCCCTTCCGCCCCGCGCGAGCCATTGCTTCGGCCACCCTCGCCTGACGCAGACCAATGCCCTCAAGCGGGCCGGACCACCCTGCTGCAGCAAGTGCCAGCACAAGGCACATCGCAGCTCCGATGAGAAACACGCCGCTGCCGATCGTCGGCCCGCTGACCCCGCCGATGACAGCCCCAAACGCCAGTCCGAGCATGAGCGCAAGCCCGGCAGGCCCGAATCGACGACCGGCGCGGTTCTGGCTCCCGGCCTCAAGCAGGCCGAGCAGGACGGCCAGCGAGAGCAGGTCCGCCATGCCTTCGACAACCCGAACACCCATCGCTGTGCCGAAGCCGATCGGGCTCCACAAGGCAATCAGGGCGAGGCCGTTGACCATGGCCGCCCCAGCCACAAGGTGTCCGGGGCCGAATCGCGATTGCAGACTGCGCAGCATTGGAACCATCACGAAGGCGCCGACGAGCGAAGCTGCCACGAACCAGTGCGCCGCAGATGGAGACACCCCCCAGCGATCCATGACGCCTGCCTTGAGCGCAAGGGGCACCATTGCGTCGGGCATCGCGGCGAGCCCGACGAGCAGACACACCATGAGGACCGAACCTCGGCCACTTCTTGTCTCGGTTGAGGGCAATGACATCGTCACCTCGCCATCCGCCCTCGCACGCTATCCTGCGGGTCGCTCGTGAGCACCGGCATGGTGTTGGATCCTTGGCTTACTGAGCTCCACTAAGACACGAAAACGCGATCGTACCACCATGGCACAGAAGATCTTCTCCACGCCCGCTGAGGCCCTGCAAGGATTGCTTCGCAACGACATGACCGTAGCCGTCGGGGGATTTGGCCTGTGTGGTATTCCGGAGCAGTTGATCATCGCGCTTCGTGATTCCGGAGTCACCGGGCTGACCGCCGTCTCCAACAACGCTGGCGTCGATGAATGGGGGCTTGGGCTGCTCCTGCAATCGCGGCAGATTCGCAAAATGGTGAGCTCCTACGTTGGCGAAAACGCAGAGTTTGAACGACAGTTCCTCGCTGGAGAACTGGAATTGGAATTCACGCCCCAAGGGACGCTGGCCGAACGGATGAGAGCGGGAGGCGCCGGAATACCGGGCTTCTATACGCGAACAGGAGTCGGCACCATTGTTGCGGAAGGCAAAGAGCACCGAGACTTCGACGGGGACACCCATATTCTCGAATCTGGCATTCGAGCCGACCTTTCGCTGGTCAAAGCCTGGAAGGCCGATGAGTCCGGCAACCTGATCTACCGCAAGACGGCGAGGAACTTCAACCCCGCAGCAGCCATGTGCGGCGGTGTCACGGTCGCCGAAGTTGAGGAAATCGTCCCCACCGGCTCTCTGGACCCCGACGCGATTCACACACCGGGTATCTACGTCAATCGGATCGTCCAGACCGACTCTGAGAAGCGGATTGAGCAGCGGACCACGTCTCCGTCCAGTTCCTGAGCCCTTCAGCGGTACAATCTCGCCGCGGCGGGGTACATTCCTGCCATAAACGTTGCAGCGGCTCGTTGGAGCCAACCCTCGGCGGTAGATTCCGCCCGCTTTCACCAACACGTTCACAGACACCGCTCAGAGAGCCTGGAGAACCGCATCATGCCCCGCCACCACCTACTCCGCCGCATCGCCGCCTGCGCCGTGCTCTGGATAGCACCAACCGCGTTCGGCCAAGGCCTCGGAACGTTGCCGGAGATTATGAAGCCCGAGTACTTCAGCCGGGACCTGCTGCTGTTCATTGAGGGGCTCAGTCTGACCGACGAGCAAGCTGCGATTTCTGAGATGATCTTCAAGGACTATGAGCGGAGTTTCCAGGCCGGGCTCGACGGCATGAACGACAATGTCACCGCTGTAGCTGAAACTATCGAGCAGCACGGCGATGACAAGCGGGCCATCGTGACCGCAGTACTCTCCCCAATTCAGGATTGGGCCAGGCAGCGAGATGTCCTGGGCCGCCAGCTCATCGAGAATATCCGAATCATCCTCGACGCTGAACAGCAGGCAGCCTGGACCTCATTTACACGACGACTTGAGCGAGAGAAGTATCTCCCGGATGGCACGCTCTCTGGCGAAATGACCAACATCGAGCACGTTCTCCGCGATCTGAACATTCAACCTGCCGAAGGATCGGCACTCGCCGAGGCCTTTTACAACTGGGATCTCACCCTTGCAGAGGCGTTGATTCGTCGAGCCGAGGCTACTTCACAGGGATTCAATATCCTCGAGCAGATCGAGAGCGATACCGCGAGCCAGCAGGACGTTGAACGACGGCGCGCCGAACTCAGGGCACGCATCGAAATCCGGGACATCAACGACGCAACGATCGAACACATGACTTCCCTCCTCGGGGAGCATGGACCTGTCTTCCGCCAGGAAGCGCTGAAGCGGGGGTATGGCGGCGTGTTCCGGACAACCCCTGTGCAGAGACTCTTCGTCGCCGCACTTGAGAGTGAACAGGTCACCTCGGATGCAGTGCTGCTCGAGGCAGTGAATGCCTTGTACGGCGATTACCTGGCCGAGCTCGGCGATATCAATCGCCACCTGCTTGCCACCACCCGGTCATTCGAGCCTGAACTCGAAGCCATGAAAATCGATAACCGCCTTCGCCGGGCACAAGGCGAGAGCAGGGTCAAGATCGACGACCCGATTCGGCCACTCAAGCAGAAGCGCCGCGAGCTGGGCATCAAGTACGCCCAGCTGCTCCGCGACCTCCTCGGAGATGACATCTTTGCCACTCTTGACGGCGCAGCACGGTTCATTCCTCGTGAACGAAAGCCGCGAGACGAGAACGCGGATGGCCCTGCCGGCGGATCGATCAAGGCGTCGGGACAGGTACGTCCGGGTGGCCCCGGCGACTTCCTCGGCAAGAAGCAAGGTGGCCATCAGCCCTCCAAGCCCAGCGGACTCTCAGGAGGCAACAACTGAGTATGGATCGCGAGCCAACGCAACTCAACGAGACCGTTGAAGTCGACGATATTGAAGAGACGCTGACTGCCAGCCGAACCATCGATGAGGAGGCCGCAGCCATCCGGGAGCGGGCCGGCCTGCTCGGCCTCACGTGGCATGAGCGACCCGTCGAAGTCCAGCAGCATGCGATCGATCTGGTTGACCCAGATGTCGCCGTACGGCTCCGAGTCGTACCGATCGAGCTCCGGGATGACCGGCTGATACTGGCAATGTTCGATCCGCTGGATACCGAAGCTGCCGACGAGATTGCCGTGCTGACCGGATGCGTTGTCGAACGCGAAGGCATGGAGCCAGGCATTTTCGCCGAGCTGCTTCGGATGCATTACGGCACCACCGCTTCAAAGATGGCTGATCTCCTCGGCGGGCAGACCGATGCCGATGACTCCGACGCAGAGCACAATCTGGCGGCTTTCGAAACTGACGACATTCACCGGATGGCAGAGGAGCCCACCCTTGTCAATCTGGTGAATCTGGTACTGATCGAGGCCATTCAATCGCGAACGAGCGATGTCCACGTCGAGCCATTCGAGGAAGAATTGACCGTTCGGTACAGAATTGACGGCGTACTGCACATGCAGCCACCGCCTCCCAAGCATCTGCAACCCGCACTCATCGGCCGCATCAAGATTATGGCAGGCATGAATATCGCCGAGCGATATGTGCCTCAGGACGGAAAGATTTCCCTTCGATATGAAGGTCGCAAGATCGATATCCGCGTGTCAACCGTTCCGACGCTCTATGGCGAATCGGTCGTCATGCGTATTCTCGACAAAAGCCAGCTTCGGCTTGATTTCGATACGCTCGGTTTGCGGCCCGAACTCCAACGTGACATGGATCGCCTTCTGTCGAAACCACACGGCATCCTTCTCAATACAGGGCCGACCGGTTCCGGCAAGACTACAACGCTCTACGCCTCACTCACTCGGATCTTTGACCCGAGCAAGAAGATCATCACGATCGAAGATCCCGTCGAGTACGAACTCCAGGGAATCAACCAGATCCCGGTAAACGCGAAGCGGGGATTGACGTTCGCCTCTGGCCTGCGATCCATTCTTCGTCAGGACCCGGACATCGTACTTGTCGGCGAAATCCGCGATGGCGAAACCGCAGACATCGCCATTCGATCCGCGCTCACAGGACACCTCATCCTGTCAACCCTGCATACAAATGACGCCATCAGTTCGGTAGGCCGCCTGATCGACATGGGTGCCGAGCCATATCTGGTCGCGTCGGTGCTGGAGGGCCTGCTCGCTCAACGGCTCGGAAAGCGAATCTGCGAGTACTGCCGCGTCCAGATCCCCATGCCCGAAGATGTCGCAGCCCGAATTCGGCCAGCGGAACGCGAGAAATTCGAGGGCAAGATCTGGACTGGGAAGGGTTGCGAAAAGTGCAATGGAAGCGGATATCGCGGCCGCGTCGGATTCTTTGAGCTTCTTCGCATTGGCGGCGACCTTCGACAGGCGATCGCCAGTGAGGCAAGTGCCGCGGCCCTCACCCAAAGCCTGCCGGATGATTTTCGCACGATGCGAGAAGACGGTATGTCCCGCGCCATCGAGGGCGTCACGACTGTCCCCGAAGTGCTGCGAGCAACGCAGGACGCCGAGGAAGTCTACGAGTAGCCTCCGGAGTAGCCCCCCCGATGCCGTCCTTCCAATACGAAGCTGTCACCAACACAGGCAAACCACGCCGCGGTGTCATTCAAGCAGCGAATCGTGCAGCTGCCACGCGAGCACTGCTCCAACGTGGCGAAACGGCGACATCGTTGATCGCGGCATCGGACAGAGGCGCCCCAACCAGTATCCGCGACGGCCGATCCGCACACTCAAGACGTCCCTCGATCAAACGAATTGAAGTCGCCACGATGATTCGCGAATTGGCAACCGCGCTGGAAGCTGGACTTCCGCTCGTCCAGTCACTGCACACGATGCGCCGTCAAGCGACTGGACGAGGCGCCCCCGCCATTCTCGACCACCTGATCGAGCGAGTTGAAGCTGGCGAACCACTGCACAAGGCTGCGGTCTCGTACGGCGCGCCGTTCGATGATCTCATGTGCGGCATGCTGCGAGCTGCCGATGCCTCGGGCGAGAGCAGCATTGTGCTGCATCAACTGGCTGACCTTCTTGATCGAAGCATCGAGCTGCGGCGAGAGGTACTCGGAGCAATTTTCTATCCGATGATCATCGCCGCCCTCATTCTTGTGAGTGCCATCATCCTCGTGACCGTGCTCATACCACGACTGATGGAACCTTTGATCGCCGCAGGCGTCAAACAGTTACCTCTCCCAACCCGCATCATCCTCGACACATCCAATTTCGTCACAGACTGGTGGATCGTGTGCATTGCGATGATCATTGCGGCCGCCTTCGTCTGGAAGTCGTGGATCAAGACTTCAGAGAATCGACTTCGATGGGACACGTGGAAACTCAAGGTCCCCGTACTCGGACGACTCCTTCGCGATGTCGCCGTTGCCCGATTCACGCGCACCATGGGAACATTGTCCTCAGCTGGCCTGCCACTGCTGGAGTGTCTGAACATCACACGCGACACACTGGTCAATACCGCCATGATGCGTGCCATCGATGAGGTACAAACCCAAGTCACCGAAGGGCGTCCGCTTGCCGAACCCCTTGAGCGTTCGGGGCTCTTTCCCCCCTTGCTGATTCAGGTCGTCAACCTCGGCGAGCGATCGGGGCGCCTTGAGAAGATGCTCTCGCACGCAGCAAATGCCTTTGACCGGCAAGTCGGCATATCAATCAAGATCTTCACGAAAGCGTTCCCGCCTCTTCTCATCATCATCATGGCCTGCCTGGGTGGATTCGTGCTGGCAGCCATTCTCCTGCCACTCCTGGAACTTCAGAACATCGCCGGATGACACTCCGTCCCGCGCCGAGGAACTTCACCATGCATACCACGCCAACACGTCACCTCCGCCGGGCCCGCCGGGGGTTCACCACAATTGAAGTCATCGTCATCGTGACGATCCTGGCCCTTCTCATGACGGTCGTAGCGACCAATGTCCTGCCCACGCTTGGGAAAGGCCAGTCGAAGATCGCTCAAGCGCAGGCTGCCAAGTTGCATCAGGCGCTCGTGGCGTATCTCATCGATACCAATCAACCCATGCCCGAAGACAACTTTGACCTGACAATTCTGACATTGAGGCCGGACGAAGGCGGCGGCCCGGGAGGCCCATACCTTCCCAAGCGAACCGATGTGTTCGATCCATGGGAGAATCCCTTCGTCGTTGTCGTGCCGGGCGAAATCAACGCTGACTTTGACATTCTCTCACTTGGCGCCGATGGTGCCCCCGGCGGAGAACAAGCCAACGCGGACATCACCCAGTAGCGTCATGCCCAGCCGCCGCGGATTCACGATGATTGAGATCATCGTCGTCACGGTCATGGCGGCGATGCTGGCCGTGGTCCTCATATCCAGGCTCAGCGGCGCCCGTAATCGAGAGTTTGATGTCGCCGCGGACAAGGTTGGCGATCTGCTCTTGATGTACGCAATTCGCAGCGAGTTCGCCGACGAGCCCGTTGGCATCAGTATGGACCCGGATCGCAACAGCCTGAGTTTACTGGTTCGACGGGGCGAGCGAAGCGATGCCTTTGGCGGCTGGATACCAGATCGCTCCGTCGCTGAGATTCGCCTTCCAGAGTTTGTCCGAGCTGCTGACATGGAGTTTCTCGCAGACGGCGACTACATCAACCCTGCGGATCGCCCACTGACGAGCCTGCCGGGCCAACCTCGCCCTCGGGTCGACGTCACCATGCAGAGCACTGACCCAAGGGCCCCTCGAACGATCCGATTCTCCTTACAGTCCAATGCGTGGCGCCCAACACGCACGGATTCTTTCCGGGATGAACCTATTGATTCCATCGCACGTACTCCCATAGACCTTGATACGTCGGGGCAGTGGCAGGAGGATTGGTGATGCCCCAACAACCGGCACATGCCATTCGGTCCGTGCGACGGGGCGTTGCGCTGTTGGAAGTCATCATCGCTGCCCTCATGCTCGGGGTCGGCCTTGCTGTGACCCTCTCCACCGCAAGCCAGGCGCTCCGGGCTGAGGTGACAGGTGAGCGGCGGCTGACGGCATCGTGGCTGGCAGACGAAGCCCTGGCACTCGTGCTGGCCCACGGACCACGCGAGTACATGCTCACTGAACCCATGGAAGGCAGATTCCAACCACCATTCGAAGACTTCGAATGGATGCTGGAGCTCAACCAGCCCAGCGATTGGGAGGCATGGAACGCGGCTGCAACCGTGACATGGATGGATCGATCAGGCCCAATGTCTGTGACCATCGATACCCGCATCGCGCCGCGTCAGGGAGAGGCCGATGAGGCCACCAACTGGAAGCCGATTGAGATGCTTGATCGGGAAGCAAGAACGTGGGACGAAGAAGACACGAAGCCACTCGAAGGGGGCGGCTCGTGATTCGCCGATGCCAATCCAATCGGCGGTCACAGCGCAACCGCCGTGGCTTCACAATGGTCGAGTTCATTCTCGCAGCCGTACTACTCGCGCTCATCCTGCTTGCAATGACTGTCGCCATGCAACAGGTGGTCAAAGCTCGCAACCGTGCTCGGGGACGTATCGATGCATACATCCGTGCCGATGCTGCCGTCAGATTGTTGCGGCGCGATCTTGTCTCGCTGCTTCGCCGCGAAGACTTGTACTACACCAGAGTCCTCCTCGAAGATCAGACCATTGAACAGGATCGAATTGAGTATGGGCGAGATCAGATCCTCGTCTTCAACAATCGATTGCAGGCAACGCGCGACATCGAATACAACGGAGATGGGTTGGAGTTTGAGACCCAGTACCGGATTGAAACTGATGACTTCGGTCCGGCGCTCTGGCAGCGACGAGACGCGATGCCCGATGCCTTCCCTCGCGGAGGTGGAATCATTTCGCCTGCTGTCGAGGGGATTGTCGGCTTGGATATCGAGGCATGGAACGGCGTCAACTGGTTTGACCAGTGGGACAGCGACGAAGAAGGCCTTCCCTGGGCATTTCGTGTCACGGTGACTGCCACCGGCGCGGCGCTCGGACAGCGTCCATCTGACCACCCGTTCGCGGTTCTTCGAACCGTCGTGCCAATCGACAGGAGTCGAATGCCCCTGGAGGTCGCTGATGCAAGACTTGCCGATGAAATCATGGATCGATTCGGACTTGGGCAAGACCAGTATGACGCAGTCGTGGAGGCCATCGCATCGGGCCAACCCCCTCCCATTCCACGTTCAACCGGCGAACTTCCTGCAGGAGGCATGGGCGCTGGTTCAGGTGGCACCTCAAGCGGAGCAGGTACGACTATCGATACACCTGCGGGGAAGGTGACGATTCCCGGAGATGGCGGCACGCCAACCTTCAATGGTGATCCTGTTGGATCCGGAGGCCGCCAATGAAGCATCGACAGCGAGGCCTTGCCATGGTTGCGGTGCTCTGGGGCATCACGATCACCGCCCTTCTCGTGTCGGCGCTGCTTGTCGGAACGACACGCATGTCGATGCTCGGCCGCGACACAATGGAGCGAATCCGAGCGAGGTGGGCGGCGCGTGCAGGGGCCGAGGCCACAATCGCTACGCTGGCCTACCACACGCGATATCCGATTGCGGATGACGCGTACGCGCTTGTTCGCGATCTCGAAGCTGTACACGCGGGCGAGGTACCAGGCGGCTCATGGATGATCCAGCACGCCAGCGGCGAAACATCACGCCCATTCGCAGGACCGATGGACGAACACTCAAAGTTGAACGTCAATGGTCCGTACCGCGGATACATCGATGTGATGTTTGGCCCCTTGGCCTGGGGCGTCTTTGCAGCAATTGAAGACTGGATCGACGATGACGATGACCCATCAGAGTTCGGCGTGGAGCGAGACTACTACTTGTCGCTCGACTCACGTTACGAGCCACGAAACGCGCCCCTGCAGAGCATCGCCGAACTCGAATTGATCGCTGGAATCGAGCCCGATGACATTCGTGGAGAAGACTGGAACCTCAATTCCATGCTCGACGCCTCCGAAGACGATGGCGATGAAACGCTTCCCTGGGACAATGAGTCCGGCGTCCTCGACGGCGGTTGGGCCCAGATGTTGACCGTCAGGTCGATGGCCGACGGCGCAACCCAAAGCGGCGAACCCCGAATCTGGTTGATGGCCACCGATGTGGACGAGCTCATAGAGCGTTTCGACCTCTTTGGAATTGAGCTCACCGAGAACAAAGCCCAAGCCCTTGTCAATGAGGCGGTTGCAGGGACGCTGGACTCCACGACGCTCGCGACGATGCTCGGGACCGAGCCAGCTTCAACAGAGTCAAGTCAGGACGAAGGGGGCGAGGAGGAAGTCGTCTGGACTCCGGACGAAGTTGCCACAATCCTCTCTGAAACCTCCTTGACAGCCCCCCATCGCAGAGATTGGGGTGCCGTCAATATCAATACCGTGGGCCCTGAGACGCTCTATGCCATATATGACGGCGATGAACGCCTGATAGAAGCCCTCCTGAGCCTCCGAACAAGAAGGGCCAATGGCCTCACGAGTCTGGTCGACTTCTGGGATCTCCCAGGGGCCACCCAGGAGAGCCTGAGCCAACTGCTCCCCCTGTTCTGTACCGAAAGCAGCGTCTTCTCGATCACTTCTCGTGGAAGAAGTGCCACAACCGATGAGGTCTCGGAAATCAATCTGGTGGTCGACCGTTCCACGCTGCCTGTGAGAATCCTCGAATACCGCGAGAACTGATCACGGGTCGCCTGCCCCGCCCGGTGGATGGTCCTCGGCGGCTGATCGCGGCGTGTCCTCTTCGGATATCCTCCAATCCCCAATGAGCAGGCTGAGCCCCGAGTCGTCATCCTTGGGCCCTTCAGGGGCCTCCGCATCCGCCGTCCTCCACTGGGTTGACGGGGGGTGGAGTGCCGTTCGCTTTGAACCATCCGCTGCTGGGATCCGTGTTCTTGAGTGCACCCGGCTCGGGCCTCACGAAGCGGCTGCATGGCTGGGCAATGACGCTGAGGCAACCCGAGTCGTCATCCCGGCGCGAGCCGTTGTCGCCCGTTCCATGCGCCTTGGGCATGGCAGCGAAGCTGTACTGGACCATCGTCTTCAGACGCTGGTGCAAGACCGCATGGATGACTCTGTGCCACTGCATCGCATGGCTGCCGCTGTCGCACCCGCTGTCGCAGGCGAGGAAGATCGGCTCGGCGTGGCCGTGGCGTGGCCCGAGCGACAGACCATCCAGATTCCCGGGCAGGATGACGAGTTTCTTGCTGTACCGGATATCACCGCCCTGCTATCGCTCATGGGAAGTCAACGCGTCGACCTGCCGATCCTGTGGCACGACGCGTCAGACGGGAGCACCGCGCTGGTTCTGGCTGGACTGGGGCGTATGGCGGTTCGATCAACGCACGTCGATGGCCTCTCCAATCCAGAAGCCCTGCCGCGTTTCATTATGGAGTCTGCTTTACAGGCTGGCTGGTCGGCGGATGAAATGAGATCGCTTGCGAATCAGACCGAGGCGATCTTTCCCGAGGGCCCGACCTTGCTCATCCCGGATTCGATTCACACCGCCAGCATGCAGCGATTCCAAGGACCTGTTCCCGAGGATCTTCGATACTTTGGAATCGCCCTTGGGTGTGCGCTCGCTACGACGGATGACTACGTCGCCATGACGGTGCTTCGTCCTTCGCTTCCCACACATGAACCCACGCGTAGCGAGCGAGTCATTGAACGGTTCTCAGATCGGTCATTTGCCACCAGACTGGCCGTGATTCTCGTTCTGCTCATCCTCTTCGGGCCCCTCGTCACCAATGGCATTCGGTACGGGCTGCTCAGCCTGTTTCACGGCGAGCTCGACGAGGCCGTCGGGACTGCGGCGATGGTAGAGCAGCGAAACAGGCTCTATGCCAATCTGGGGACTGGGGCGCTCCCGGTGACCAAGTTGCTCGCAGATGTTGCAGCGGCGACGCCGCTTGGCATCAAGATTGACAGCATCAAGATGGGTGCCGGCGAGCCGGTGCGTATCAATGGCGATGCGACTGCATACGATGGCCAGTCAGCTGCTGAGTTGATCGGAACCATGAAGTCGCACATGCAAACTTCTCGGGTGTTCAAAAATGTAACGGTGGAATGGGACGGGCAGACGAATCTCGGCGAACGGTCTTTCTCGCTGTCCGCCGAAGTCGGCGCCGCCGCAATGCGTCCCCGCTACGGCGCCGATCAGGACTTTGCTGCATGGACATTTCAACAGCGACGACACAACCTCCCGAAGACAGCCGAGGGAGGTCCCGCTCCGCGTCCGAGCGACGCTGCGGGCTGGGACCCAAATTCGATTGCTGCCATCACGACAAACACCGAACAGCCAGCCAGCAGTTCGCCCCCGAACCCCGCCGCTGAGGGCCCCACAACGCCCCGCGACAGCGGAACTCCTCATGCCACGGCCACCACGCTGAATGGTGGCACATCGGCGCCGGCACCACGGGCAGATACGCCTGCTTCCACGACTCCTCCGACAACCGTTCCACGGCGTTCAGGAGGCATCGCGGGCGGCAATCGCCCGGACCGGACAGGAGGAGGTCTCTCTGCCCGCGACACGGGATCTGGAAGCGTTGCTGATCAAGGAGCGAGGAGTGGAGACCTCTCAGCCGAAGATCTCGGCGCCATGCCTGAAATCCTGAGCGAAGAGCAGATCGCAGTTCTGTCCCGCGAAGAGACGCTCGCCCGAGTCCGCGAGGTCTCAGCCGCTCGGCAACACGTCCCCGAGGGAGAGATGGCTGACAAACTCGCGGCCTATTGGGACACGCTCTTCGACCACTTGCGAGACCTCCCGCAGGAAGGCCAGCAGTGAGCGAGCAGCAGGGCCTGATGGAACGAGCGCAAGCCGAATTCGGCGCGATGTCCCAAGGTGGGCGTCTCATTGTTGTGCTGGGCGGCGCATTGCTGCTGCTCGTTGTGTGGTCCGAGTTCATCTCACCAGTCGCAACTGCATGGGGTGAATCCGCTGCTTCGATCGCGGAACAGGTCGATCGCGTGGATCGCGCAGAGGCCCAGGCCAGCGCCCAGCGATCGAATGTCATTGCCTTCGGCGAGCTGATCCCACCATCACAGAGAGCTCCCGAGTCGCAGGCGATGCTCGAGGCTGTCAACGCCATTATGGCCGAGTACGACATTCGTGACTACGAATTCAATGAGGCATCCAGCGCGGTCAGCGTAGGAGGTGCCGCACTGCAGGGCATTGATCGCATCAAAGCGACGCTAGAGTTTGAGGCTGAACACGAGAAGGCCATTGAGATTCTCGGCGCACTCGAAGACAGCCCCGAACTTGAGGCCATCAGCAATGCCCGCGTGCAGGTTGGCAAGTCGGCGCGGAGTCTCTCAGTACAGCTCACGATCGAAGCTTGGATTCAGGGAGGGCGGCGACGATGATTGATCGCAATGCGCTCCGTGGTCCTCTCGGAGTCAGTCTGGCATGCGCGGCGGGGCTTGTCATTGTTTCGCTCTGGCTTCTTGTGCCAGTACTCGGATCACTGACTTCCCTTGGTGGCGGCAATAGCCTCGACGAGGCCGCCTATGAGAATCTGATCGCATCGCATGATGCGGCGCACCGAACGGATCTCAACCGTATCCACGGACGATCCTTTTTCTTTGAACCCAAAGCTCCTCCGAAGCCCAAGCCACCAGAGCCGACCGGGGCCTGCTGTGTCGAAGAAGAATGCACGATCATGCGGCGCGATGCCTGCCGCACTCGAAACGGGCGCTTCCAGGGTGCCGACACCACCTGCGGCCCTGACACATGCGCCCCCAAAGAAGTTCCCAAGCCGGTCGAGCGGCCGAAAGTCGACAACCGGCCAAAGCGTTATGACGGCCCCGACATTATCGCCATCTATGGCTCTGACGTGTTTTTCCGTTCGACCAAAGGTGTTCTGGTAATCCCAGTTGGTCACGGCATGGATGAGATCGAAGTCGTGTCCGTCAACGCTCCACGGAGCGCTGATCTGATGTGGAAGAAGGGTGGCCCCTTCACAGTCCCATTGATTGAAAAACCAGATGACCCCTGGCAGGACAACCCCCTTCGCGGGGTTCTTGAGCTCCCCACCACACCACCACTGTCCGTCATCAATGAAGGGCGTCCTGAATGACCGCACATGACAGGATCTCCACGGAATACAGATCGGGATGCCGCGTTGGCCTGCCCCGATTGATGAGAGGAATGCTCGTGCCATTGAACCCCACCATCACATCTTGCCTTCTGGGCTCGCTCATGGCCGCGGTGCTCACGTCCTCAGCAATCGCTCAGGACGGGCGTCCGCAACCTGCGGAGCCACCAGCTCCGGAACCAATTGTGACTGAACCGGACCCGGCAGTTGAAGTGCCTGCCGTTCCTCCTATTGAGGAAGAGCCTGCCCCTGCTGTTCCAGCACGTGAAGCTGAGGAAGAGGTTGAGGTCACGGATGTCGAAGTACTCGAGACCGAGGAGACAATTCAACCAGCGCTCCCGGCAGAAGATCCTGACGAAGAGCCGGCGGATGTCACCGTCTGGAGTACCGAGAATGTGAAGAGTGGTCGCCGCGCTATCAAAGACGAGCCTGTGGTGCTCTCTTTCAAAGAAGTCAAGTTGGATGAACTCATTGACTTCATCGCCTTTGAGACAGGCAAAGTCGTCATGCCGATCAAACTGCAGACGGCAGGAGCTGCGGGCCGCAATACGTACAACATTGTTGCAGACCGACCGATGCATCGAACCGAGGCACTCGACTTCATCTTCACGTATCTGCGGATGAACGACATCGGAATCATCGAGCGACCCCAGGTCATCTTCATCGGCAAGCTCGAAGACATGGTGGGTCAACTCGGCGAGATTGAAGTCATTCCGGCAGGGGAATCGATTGCAGACAGACTGGATCGCGGAACCCTGGTCTTCAAGATCTTTCAGGTCGAAAACACCGACGCCGGGCAGATCAAGGATGACCTCGATGACTTCTTCCCACAGAACTGGGCGAAGTTCCGCGAAGATGACCTCTCCAACCAGATCATGGTGCTCGGCGATGTCGGCCTGTGCCAACAGATCGAGACCATCATTGGCGATCTTGACCGAAAGTGGCTGCAGCCAATCATCAAGACGTTCCGGCTCGAATATGCCGACGCCCGCGAAATCGAAACCAATATCACCGAGCTCTTTGAGCAGGGATCTGGCACACGGACATCGGGCGGCAGTTCGCGGGGGGGATCTTCAAACCGATCAGGCAATCGCGCAGGCAGCAATCGCAGTAATGCTGCGGCCACTTCGCTTGAGGGCGTCCCAGAGGCAGAGCTGCGACTTACTGTCAACGAACAGCAGAATACCGTCACCATTCAAGGCGAAGAGAAGACGGTCAACCAAATCGCTGAGCTCATCAAGGAGGAATGGGATAAACCCCGCGAAGAGGGAACATCGCGACTGTTCATTCTCGAATACACAGATCCCATCAAAGTCAAGGATCTGCTCACAACCGTGCTTGGTGGCGGGTCCTCCTCAACCAGTGGGCGAACCGGAGGCCGCAATAACCGGGGAGGAGGAAGCAGCGGATCCCGTACCGACGCGACTGCAGGCATCGCCGGCGTCTATCAGTTTGAAGCCTTCCCTGACCGCAACGCTCTGCTTGTGCTCGCAAAAACGGTGGAGAGCTTCTCATTTATCGAAAGCGTCATTGAAGAAATCGACAAGCCAACCGACGCAGGGCTTCCGGAAGTCATCCCGCTGAAGTACGCCGATGCAGTCGCGCTGACCGAAGAACTCAATATTCTGCTGGCCAAGGCCGGAGCCCGAGCTTCGCTGCCCCGCCCTGCGACCGGCCTCAGCGCCGAGGGATTCTCAGCCGAGGGGGGGTCTGACGTCAGCGGTCCGGATACCGGCGGCCAGTCCGGTGACCTCCAATTCCCCTGGGGAACAGCAAACACTGACGAGCAGTCACCCGAATCGACCCTCATCGGCAAGGTCCGCGTCGTACCGATCGTGCGACAGAATGCACTGGCGATCCTTGCCCCGACAGCCTACCGAGAGCCGATGCGCAAACTGATCGAAGCATTTGATCAGCCCCGCCGCCAGGTCATGCTCTCAGCAACCATTGTGGAAGTTGATCTCGGGGACGCGCTCAACCTGGGCATGCGACTCGGAACCGGCTGGGAACCCGACACTGGTGCGATCGTCTCGGGCGGCGTCAATCTGGACCTCGGCGCAATCAGCTTTATCACTGACATGCTGGATGGTTCGCAGTCGAATACGCTGACGCTCGGCCCATTTGGCATCAATGTCATCATCGAAGCGCTGAACTCGATTACCAACACGCGCGTGATTCAGGAGCCCCGTGTCTTTACAGCCGACAACGAAGAAGCTGTCTTCTTCTCTGGGCAGGAGTACCCCATTGCAACCGGATCCGTCGAAGGCGGTACCGGCCTGCAGAATCTCACGACGACCATCGAGTACAAGAACGTTGGCGTTTTCCTCAATGTCAGACCTCGTATTACCGAGGAGGGCGCTGTTGACCTCAGCATCAGTCTTGAGCTCTCACAAGCGAAGGGTGCTGTCAACGTGGGAAACACACGCAGCGAGATCTTCGATCGCAAGCAGGTAACAACCCATGCGATTCTGCTCGACGGCCAGACAATCGTACTTGGTGGATTGCTGCGCGAGTTTGAGCAGATTCAACGCGACCGAATACCGTTGTTGGCAGACATTCCCTTCATTGGCCAGCTCTTTGAATTCAATGACGAGAAACTCGAACGCACTGAATTGATCGCGTTCATTACGCCGACCGTCGTGCACAGACCCGTCGACAACTTCGACAACTTCAATCTTGATGACCTTCAGCGACTTGAGTCAGTCGCTCAGCCGCTGGCAGATCAGATCGAGGAAGGGCAGAAGATCGTAGATCTCAACATTCACGAGCGGCTGCAACACCGCTCCGTCCAGCCTGGCGGGTCGCGGGTCGTCCTTCCCGGCGAGTCGGCAACACAAACCGATATCGACGCATTCCAACCCAACCTGATCGAGTTGACGCCCCGTGGCGGCGACACGACCGAGGATGGAGACGGAAGCGAGTGATGAAGCGCGGCTGCTGCATTCTGATTGTCGCTGCCACGGCACTCCCGAGTTGCCATACGTCGACGTGGCCGAAGCGGACCACATTGACTCCGCAGCAGGCTCAAGCGATCAATGAGATCGCCGCCAGACAGAACGCAATCAACGATGCGACCAGAGGGGCCTTCCGAGGAGAAGCATGGACCATTGGGGCCATCCCGTGGAATGCCACAGTCATGCCGATTGCCAGCCCCGATGGACGCTGGATTGCAACAGCCCGTGGCCCGGCTCCCAGCAAGGCAAGCATTATGGCCCTCGATGGCTCCCTCCTCCCCGCCGGAAGCGAGATCGAGATTTGGGAACTGCTCCCCGGATCCTCTGGCGCCAGGCACCAGACCACGCTGACCACCCCCCTTCTGCTGACCAATGCAGCAGACGCCGAGGGGTTTCTCGTGGAAGCGCCCCAATCCAATGGCACTCGCTGGATCGGGAAAGTCGATTGGCGAACAGGCGCGATGACATGGCTCGTGCAGGATGATCAGGTCAATGCCATGCCGACGCTGGGACCTCAAGGACGCATGGCATGGTCGACCCGACCACGCGACGAGCGACTGTTCTCGCTTGCGGTGCGCTTTCAGGATGGCCGTGAGTTTTCCATCCCTTCAAACGGCTCTGACTGGCTGCTTCCCGCCTGGAGTCCACGAAGCATGCGGCTCTCGGTCTGGCGTCTGACGCCGGAGGGCATCCTGAGCCTCATTTCAATGGACGCCATGAACGCTCACACATTGATGCAGCCCGCCAAGCAGATCACGGTCATGACGGGCGCATCTCGGTGGGACGCCTTTACGGCTACGGGGAACCGGACTTCGGTGCAGGGTCTCGCCCCGCCGCCGGTCGAGGAAGTTGTGTTCTACCACCCAACCCAGCGACGTATGAGCGTCTGGATGCCAACCGGTATCAACTCCGACCAGCTCGTCTCACTCGCTCCCGATTCGATCGATGCCGTTCACGATGCGCAGGGCAACTTCCTGCTGACGCTCCCTCGTGGGCTTCACTGGCAAAGCCTCACCGACCTGCGAAATGTCGTGCGGGTAGATCATGTTCCGGTCTATGCCCGCCCGACTGTCGATCCCATGCGACCATTCATGCTTCTGGATCCGGGCAGAGAAGTTGTACGGATACGCGGCATGCGGCCTGCCCGGAAGCCAGCCGAGCAGGCCGAGTTCACAGCGGGCAACTGATCAGTCCGTTTCCTCCAGTTGCAGATACGTCCTCGGCCGGTACATCCATCCGACGGGCACAAACACCACTGCGGTCCCGAGCATCAGCCACGTAAAGAACCAGAAGTATGCCGCCCCGGTGAGCGTTGTCGCCCCACCAACGTCCCAGCGGACGTCGTATGAGAACACACCCGGTTCGCTCGCAGCTTCCTCGGATTGATCCCCGTCGCCTGATGCGGCACGCTGGGACGCAATCTCTTTCTTGCGGCGCTCAATCCACGACGTGTCGGGATGGGCCCAAGCCAATGCGTCGCCGCCGCCTGCCTGCGCCTCCTCAGCATCAACCTGACTCTGGGTCTTTGACGTGACGGTGACTTCGCCCCGAATGTCGTACTCGCTCTGCCAGATCTTGTCCGGGCCGTCGCTGCTCACGATGAATTCGTCGCGGCTTTTCAGCTGATAGTGAAGCGGTTGGCCCCACGGGTCCTTCAGGGTTGAGACGATCGCATTGCCCGCTTCCGGCAGGGGCAGACGCCCATCCTTCTCCCACACTTCACCGATGCGAGTGATCGCGGCCTCAATTGCATCAGCTTCATCGTTCACGAACCCCGCCATGGTGCCGTCTTCTGCGAAGCCGAGTTTGATGTCATCTTCGGAGCCCAGGACACCATCAACACCGCTCAGGCTGATCGCAAAACCTTCGCCGGGCATGGTCTCGTACTTCACTCCCGCGTCCTCTGCCACGGTTGCCCTTCGTGCCGCGTCGGCTTGATCGGAATCTGCTCCAAACGAACCCGCCAGACTCTTTGCGTCTTCTGCGGATGAATCGACCAGGATGCTGTGGTTTACGACCGCTGTGAAGACGTTGCCAAGTGACACGCTCATCAGGAAGATTGCCATGATGAGCGACTTCATGGTGCGTGGTGCCTGCGTGTAAGAGAACTCAAGGCAGGTGATCGAAACCATGACTTCCGATGCAGTCAGGATTGCGTAGGCCGCGATCTGCCATCCGATGCTTGGGCGGGCACCGGCGTCGACCGCCTCCTGCAACATCGCGACCATTCCGAATCCAATGACCATGACGAACAATCCGATGCCGATCTTTCGGATCGGTGTGAGTTTGAAGACACGATTGATCGCTGGGTACACAAGGAATGAGAAGGTCGGGATCAGGATGAGAATCATGATCGGATTCACAGCCTGAATCTGGGAGGGCAACCAGTGCACACCCAGCCAATAGCGATCCAGATCCTTCGCCTGCAGGACCCATGAGGAACCTGTCTGGTCAAAGAGCGCCCAGAACACGGCCACAAAGATATAGATGACGCCAAGTTTCAGAATCGCGCTGAGCCCAGTCCAGCTGAAAGTCTCGCGAACCCACTTCATACCGCCGGGGGGCACATGAATGAAGACTTTGCGGCCCATCCAGAACATGATGGTCGCAATCACCATGAGCGCACCGGGAATACCAAATGCGAGGTGCGGGCCATACCACTGAAGGAACCATGGCGTCATCAGCGTCGAGAGGAACGCGCCGGTATTGATCGCGAAGTAGAACCAGCCGAACACCTTCGAAATCAGGTGGCTGTTGGTTTCTCCGAACTGATCGCCCACATGCGCTGAAACACAGGGCTTGATTCCGCCGGACCCCAGCGAGATGAGTCCCAGACCCAGAAAGAGCATCAATGCCGGATTGATGCCATCGCCCATCCCCATGAGCGCAAGCACGCCATGCCCGAGACAGTACACGATGCTCAAACTAATGATCGTCAAATACTTGCCGAGCAGAATGTCGGCCAGGAGCGCGCCGAGAATCGGTGTGATGTACACAGCCGTCGTGAACCAATGGTAATTGGCAAGTGCCGCAGGTTCCGGCATTGGCTCGTGGCCCGTTGCACCAGGAAGCATGAACAGATAGCTCGTCATGAAGATGACGAGGATGCCCTTCATGCCGTAGAAGCTGAATCGCTCCGCTGCCTCGTTGCCAACGATGTATGGAATGCCTGCTGGCATGCCGGGAATGGGCAGCGGCTTGGTTCGATACCTACCGAGTACAGGCGGAGCCGAAGCGGCGGTTGAATGACTCTTGCTCATTGACCTTCCTCTACTTGAACTGCAGTCGATCGCTCAAATCTGAGCGCCGCTCGATTTTTGACGACACCTGGAAAACGAAGCACATTGCTGTGCATACACACATAGACGCCGGGCGGCAGCAGCCGCACAGCCAACAGAGCCTCTGTCAGATTCTGGAGCGCATCGCTCGTTCGGAGTATCCACGGCCGCATGGCACCTGTCAGAACTACCGGAACCCGCAACGCGCCTCGGGCAAGCCGACACACCGCCTCGCCCGTCTCAGCCAACGTGTCGGTCCCATGCACGACAATGACTCCATCGTGCGTGGTGGATCGCTCAATCGCCACCTCGGCGATCACGGTGTGATCCGCAGCGTCCATGTCAAGGCTGTCCTTGTTCATGACGGACTCACGATCGAGCATCACACCTTCAAGCTCCAGCCCCGACAACATGACGTCGAGCACGCTCACATCATTCTGCAAGACGCCACGTAACGGGTCGTACGTCTTCTCGATCGTGCCACCGGTCGTCAGAAGTGACACACGCCGCACTTCGCCTGATGCCACCGAGTTCATGATCCCGGAGCAGCCTTCAGCGTGATCGAGCGAACCTTCGTCTCAGGTCTGAGGCAAACCCGATCATCGCACGCCTGCCATGAAATCGAAACATCCACGTGCGAGGGAACGGTCCCTTCGCATGACAACTGAATCGGCACTGATACTGTGCCTTCCATCACCTGCACGGCCCCGAGAGGCCCCTCGAACCTGCGGCCTTTCGGCCATTGGGGCGTCACGACAACACCATCAGTCGCAGACTCGATGCGAGCCGGGATAACAGCGTCGCCACCACCCGGCAAGCCGATATGCCATGAGGTGCCGATATCAAACACAACGGCTGCCATGGCGGTCCCTGACGCATCGAGTTTCGCCACATCAGGTTGAATATGAATCGAAACTGCTGCATCTGCGGCGGCAGGCTTGGGATGCGTGCCGAAGCGATCCGGATCAACCTGATTCAGATGGTGCAAGGCAGCAATGGCCTGAGCAGCACCACGAGGCGATTGATTCAAGGAGAATGCGATTGGGCTCACTGTTTCAGAAGCGGCATCCAGCCACGCGTCGTCGCCGGTCAGTTGATGCAGGCGGCGCTGATTATCGAGCATGACGGATGTTGCACTTGGGACGGCTCCATCGTAGAGGGATCTCCCGCGAACGAAGAGCGCGCTATCGCCATCCTCGACGTCAAACCACCCCGCATCTCCATCGAAGAATCGCTCGTTGGCCTGCTGCATCAGCAGCACGGCCCAGTCCAGATCCGCTTGATCACCAGTAGCCTCGTAGAGCTTCAGCAGGCCTCGAACAAGAAACGCATAGTCTTCCAGAAAGCCCGGAATCTCGCTGACTCGGCCCTCGCGCGCCGTGCGCTGAAGGCCGCCCTCGGCAGTCCACATTGATGACTTGATCCAGTCTGCAGCTCGCCTCGCGGCGGCGGTATACCTCGGATCACCAAGCAGGCGGCCACCATCTGCCATGCCGCCGATCATGAGCCCGTTCCAGCCCGTCAGAATCTTGTCATCGGTGATGGGCTGATCCCGCGTATCGCGGCGGTCGAGCAGGGCCGCGTTGATGGCGACCACTCGGTCATGGAACTCGGGAATGGTCAGCCCCGCCGCCTCTGCGAGTGCGCGTGGATGGTCGGGGAGGTAGAGCACATTTGATGCCGGTTCGTCTGGATGGTGTGGATCGCGGAAATTCGTGCCACGATCGACACCGTAGAGCGTCAAGGCAAAGTCGCCCCACTCCTCTGGCAGTCCGGCCGCCACCAGCACCTCGCGGATCTCAGCTGGCGTCCAGAGATACGACGCACCTTCACGGGCATTGGACTCTGCGTCCTGCGCAGACCAGAATGCGCCCGTTGGATCAGCCATCTCGCGGAGCACATAGTCAAGCGTCTCAGCGGCAATGGCTGCATAGAAGCCGTCGCCGGTTCGCGATGCTGCCTCTGCATAGATGGACGCAAGCATGCCGTTGTCGTAGAGCATCTTCTCAAAGTGCGGCACGAGCCACTTTGAATCAGTGCTGTAGCGGTGGAACCCGCCACCGATCTGATCATACATGCCGCCCATCGCCATCCGATCGAGCGTATGTGTGAGCGATCGCTGCACATCGTCGCGCTCCCAGCCCGCTTCCAGGAGCAGATCCAGGTGGACCGGCATCGGAAATTTGGGAGCCTGACCGTAGCCCGCGTCCCTGGCGTCGTAACTGGCCATGAGCTGCGACACGGCTGCCTCAGGCAGTCCGGGCTCCAACGGAACCAGCTCCGGGATCGAAGCCAGCCGATTCGCAACGGCGGCGCCAACCCGATCGGCCTGCTCACGCATTTCGGGTCGCTTCTGAAGCCATGCCTGGTGAATGGCGTGGAGCAACGTGATAAAACCGGGTCGCTCGCCCTGATCCTCGGGCGGAAAGTACGTGCCCCCGAAGAATGGCATGAGCGTGTCCGGGTCAAGCCACACGGAGAGTGGCCAGCCTCCATGCCGGGTCATGATCTGCACGGCCGTCATATAGATCTCATCAACGTCTGGACGCTCTTCACGATCAACCTTGACGGGGATGAAGTAGGCGTTGAGCACCTCGGCCACAGCAGGATTCTCGAAGCATTGCCGCTCCATGACGTGGCACCAATAGCACGTCGAGTAGCCGATACTCAGAAAAATCGGCTTATCCTCACTTCGGGCCGCCTCAAACGCCTCTTCGCCCCACGGATACCAATGGACCGGGTTATAGGCATGTTGGAGCAGGTAGGGGCTGGTCTCGTTGACCAGGTGATTGGCTGGATGCTTCGCGTTCGTTTCCCTGTCCTCACTCGCACTGGCGGCGGGTGCCACCATACATATCGCGGCAAGCGCCATCGCCGCGGCCCTGGACACTGATTCCTGAGTCGGCATGGCGGGGACTATATCAGGGCCGCTTTCGGCACCACCGCCGCTGATCCCCCCCTATCGCCTTCCCGCCCATTGAAATCGCCATTCTTCGATTCCCAAGGACTGAGCATCCGATAGACCGTGACATGCAGGTGATTTCAACCTCCCCCATCCCGATTGAGTCAGGCGAGTTCATATGGGCTCTGGCCGCGTTGGCCGTCGGACTCATTCTCTGGGTGACAGGTGGCTGCCTGCTGCGATCCGCAGTCGGTGCACTTGGCCTCGGGCTGGGAGCACTGGGAGGACTGCTTGTTTGGATGCAGACCGGTATCGGCCCACCATGGGCCGCCCCGCTCGTCGGTGCCATCATCGTGGCCTGCGTGGCGCTGCTGGCCTACAAGCTGCTGGCTGGAACACTGCTTGCGCTCTCACTTGCCCTGCTCGGCGCCTGTACGGCTTGGACCCTCATGCACGTCACGCAACCAGAGGTCCCACCGCCTCCAGTTGCGATGATCTTCGGATTGGAACATCAGCCAGAGCCGGAGCCCACCGAGGTTGTGCTGGTGTCCCTTCCAACGCCCGACATTCTGGGTGGCAATAACTGGGCGCAGGACGAACGCCTGATCCCCTTCAAGGAATCCTGGAGCCTGCTCCCAGTTGACGCGAGGCTTGCAGTACTGGCGGTGGCGGGTGGCTCAGCCCTCGCCGGACTGGTCGTCTTCACGCTCCTCAGTTCGCTTGCGGCGGTGCTGCTGACCTCGGTGACCGGAGCAGGTTTGATGCTGGCAGCCTCGCCGCGGATACTCGCCCACTGGGACATGGCGCCCGACTGGCTTCACGAAAGTTCGGGCGGAAGTGTGATGGTGTTCGCGTGGCTCACGGCCTCGGTGCTCGGGCTTGTCATTCAGGCCTTGGTGCGGCCGCAGCCCGGCGGGGCTCAACCCGGCAAGTCGTAGTCGCCCGACTGCGATTGCTCGCCCGCCACGGTCACATCGGACCGCATCGCATCGATATCACGAACGGCCTCATCGGCCTCACGCAGCATGGGACCCAGCAGCACCGGCAGGCCGATGAGAAGAATGCAGGCAAACACACCTGCCACCCGGGGGCCAATCTCTCTACGCCCTTCGACTGCCCGACTGCTACCGGTTGCTGATCCCGTCAGGGGCAACGCGACAAGCCGCAGGTAGTACCAGGCGCTGATCGCGCTGTTGACTCCTGCAATGATCACAAGCACGAGATGCCCGGAGACCACGCCGGCAATAAACAACAGCAGTTTGCCCCAGAAACCGAGAAGCGGCGGGAATCCCAGCAGCGAGCCGGCCGAAATTGCCATCGCCCATGCAAGTCCGGGGTGACGTTCTCGAAGTCCGGCCAGATCTTCGATCCGCTCCACCTCTTCACCGCCGCGGCGAAGACTGGCGAGAACAGAGAATGTCGCCGTGTTGCCAAGGCCATAGGCAAGCAGGTAGATCAGCACGGCCGCGAAACCGGCTCCGGGGCCAGCGATGATTCCGATGAGGATGTACCCGCTGTGCGCAATCGAGCTATATGCCAGCATCCGCTTCACATTGGGCTGCAGGAGCGCGCCGATATTCCCGAGCGTCATCGTCAATACCGACATGATCCACAGCGTGACCAGCACTGCAGCAGGCAGGCCTCCCCCCTCCCCTGCCCACCCGGTGATGGAGAGCAGCAGCATGAGCGCGACGGCGCCGCCCGCCTTTGGTACAAAGGCGATGAACGCCGTCACAGGTGCGGCGGCGCCTTCGTAGACGTCCGGGGCATACAGATGCATCGGCGCCGCAGCGAGTTTGAATCCGACTCCGATGACGGTGATGAGCAGCCCGAGCGTCGCGAGCGAGCCAATAGACCCCGTTTCTGATGCCCGCGCAACCAGCACGTCCTTCATCGCGGTCAGATCCATCGTGCCGGTCGCTCCGTAGAGCAAGGCGAATCCGAACAGGAAGACCGCAGCAGCCAGTGCGCCGAGGAAGAAGTACTTCATCGCCGCTTCCTGGCTTCGCCGCTCGCTTCGCCCGATCGCCACCATGATGTAGGTCGGTAGCGACGTCAGTTCGAGCGCCAGGAACAACCAGATAAGATCCGGCGCAGCGCACGTCAGCATCAGGCCCGCGAGACTCAACAGGAAGAACGCGTAGTACTCGCCTCGCGCACTTCGCAACGGATCAAACCGAAGCTTGCCCTGCTCAACGGCCGACTCGTATCTCCTGTCCACAAAGCCCGCTTGCACAAGAACGAGAACCGTACCGATCAGTGCGACCAGCGGGACAACCGCGCGTCCGAGCCACGGCAATGCGACCGCGCCGTCCCCAACCGCTGATTCCAGACTTGAAGCGTCATAGACAGCCAACGATGCACCACAGGCCGCCACCAGCGTCAGTATCACGATGACCGGGAGCGTCCGGCGAAGTCCGACATTGCGGGAGAGCCCGATGATGGCGCACGCAATGGCGCCGCCAAGCATCATCAACTCTGGCAGGAGGAACCACAGCCGATCAATCATGGCATCCCTCCTGCTGAAGCAAGTGTCTCGGTGGAGTTCGTAACCACATCAGGGAAGGCTGCCAGTGTGTCTGCGATCGCCCCACTCATGGCGTCCATGGCGATGTCAGGCTGCACGCCGAGCAGAGTGCACCCGATCGCCAGCGGAACCAGTACGACGATTTCGCGCATCGACAGGTCGGCGGGGAGTGGACCATGATCACCAGCCGGTTCACGCAGCGGGCCGAAGACGACCTTGCCGACCATAATCAGCAGGTACATCGCTGCCAATACCATTCCGAGGGCGGCGACCGCGGCAAACCATGGTCCAAGGACGCCCGGATATGCGCCAGCGTCTCCAGCAGCAAATGCGCCGATCAAACACAGAAATTCACTGACGAATCCGTTCAGTCCCGGCAGCCCAACGGAGGCCAACACGAAGAAGACCATACAGGTCGACCAGACCGGCATCTTCTTCGCCAGTCCACCAATCTCGCCCATGTCCCGCGTGTGATAACGCTCGTACATCATGCCGATCAGAAAGAACAGTGCGCCAGTCGAGAGGCCGTGATTAATCATGTAGAGCACAGATCCCTGAAGCCCGAGCGGGTTCAGGGCGAAGAGCCCAAGCACACAGAACCCGAGGTGACTGACCGACGAGTAGGCCACCAGTTTCTTGACATCGCTCTGCACCCAGCAGATCAGCGCGGCGTAGAGAATGCCGATGATCGACAGCACTGCAATAAAGGGTGCCCAGTCGACGACCGCCGCCGGGACCATTGGGAGTACAAATCGATACAAGCCGTATGTGCCAAGTTTGAGAAGGACGCCGGCCAGAATGACGGAACCCGCCGTCGGCGCTTCCGTGTGAGCAAGAGGAAGCCAGGTATGAACCGGGAAGAGTGGAATCTTCACCGCGAAGCCTGCCATCAATGCCAGCAGTACCCACGCCTCCTCGGTACTCGTCATGGCGGTCGATGCAAACTGTGTCAGCACCGGAATCGAGAATGACCAGACACCGGAGTGCTCCGCAGAGGCCCAGGCAACATACAGGAAGCCGACCAACGCAAGGATCGAACCGAGGAATGTGTAGATGAAGAACTTGATGCTCGCCCACGTGCGATTCGTGCTGCCATATATGGCGATAAGGAAATACATCGGAACGAGCGTGAATTCGAAGCAGATATAGAAGAGGAGCAGGTCACGCGCGAGGAACACGCCTGTCATCGCCGCCGTCAGTACAAGCAGCCAGGCGTAATACTCGCGAACTCGTTCGGTCACCGCCGTAAATGAGCCGAGTATCGCCAGCGGCATCAGCAGCGCCGTCAGGAGCACGAGCATCATCGAAACCGAGTCGGCTCCGAGGGTGAAGGTGATTCCAAACTGGGGAAGTACTTCACGCGTGAATTCGAGCCCCCAGCCACCGGTCCCCCACCCGCTGAATTCAATTGCTGCAGCTGTTGCGATTCCGGTTGTGGCGAGCGACGCAAGCAGTGCGAGTCCTCGCACGACGCGGAGCGGCACAAAACAGACCGCAATCGCAGCGGCAATCGGCACCAGGAGCAGAAGGACGCCCAACATCAGACGGATCCTCCTGGCCAACCGAATTGCATAAAGAGGGCCATGAGAAGCAGAATGATCATCGCCCCGCCTGCCATCACCACTGCCAACGACTGCACAGCACCAGCCTGCAGCGGCTGGAGCCACCGGGCGACTCCCCTGGGAATCCTCGCAACACCGTCAACCAGGATGCCGTCAATAATGAAGCGATCGAAAGCGTAGAAGATGTGGCCGAGAATCCACAGCGGCGCTCGAATGACGGCGTGGTAGAACTCGTCCACATACCACTTCCGCTCCATCGCCCGTGGCAGCCATCCCAGCCACACCTGCGAAAGCATCCAGCGGCGGAGCGCATCGGCATGGTCACGTTTCCAGAGGTGCAGCCAGGCTGCAAAGAACAGACCGATCATCCCAACCGTTCCGGAAATCCAATACATCGCAACGTGCGGATCCATCCCGAAGATGAGGGCGTGAGCATGCGAGTCGCCATGGCCATGTACTCCAGCGTCTCCGGTGCCCCCGTGAGCGGCATCGCCAGGGTGGAACCCGGGTATGCCCTCGCGGGCCGTGGAGTCATGCACCATGTCCGCCACCCAGCCACCTGCCAATCGCTCGTCCGCCTGATTTGACATGAAGTATGGCAAGGCCGCCACGAGCGCACCTATTGCGAGAATGACCAGGACCCCGTTGATTGCCAGTCGTGGCGCGTGTGGGTGGAATTCGCCTGCGTGGCCGTGGTCATCATCACCATGATGATCGTCGCCAGCTTCGAAAGCCACGGGGCCGGCGCAGACCCTGAACCAGACCCGGAAGGTGTAGTAGGCCGTCAGCCCGGCCGTCACGATCGCCAACCAACCGAGAATCCGGAATCCAGGGCCCTGCGTCACGAACGCCTCGGCCAGAATGGCGTCCTTCGAGAAGTAGCCTGATGTCAGTGGGAACCCTGCGAGGCACAGTGCGCCGATCAACATGGTCCATGAGACGATGCGCCACCCGGGCAGATGCCTGAGCCCTGAGAGCTTGCGAAGATCAAGTTGCCCGGCAAACCCATGCATAATCGCGCCGCATGTAAGAAAGAGCAGCGCCTTGAAGAACGCATGTGTGAACACATGGTAGGCGGCGCCGTATGTCGTCAGCACGCCAAGGCCGAGGAACATGTACCCGAGCTGCGAGACCGTCGAGTAGGCCATGATTCGTTTGATGTCGTACTGGGCCATGCCGATCGTCGCGGCAAGCAGCGCTGTCAGACCACCGACCCATGCCACAACCTGCAGCGACACCGGCTCCAGAAGGAAGAGTGGATAGGTCCGGGCAACCAGATAGATGCCTGCAGTCACCATCGTCGCAGCGTGAATCAGCGCCGACACCGGAGTCGGTCCCTCCATCGCGTCGGGCAACCATACGTAGAGCGGCAACTGAGCCGACTTACCGAAGGCGGCAAGCATAAGGAGGAACGGTATGGCCGATGTCGTCCAGCCTTCGAAAGACTCCCGCCAATGCTCACTCTGCAGAACCGTCGTCAACTCGTCGTACTGCACCGTCCCGAAAGTCACCCAGATGAGATAAACAGCCAAGGCGAGGCCAAGGTCTCCGATCCGGTTGACGATAAACGCCTTCTTCGCAGCCGCGACTGCTGCGGGCCGCTGGTAGTAATAGCCAATCAGCCAATACGAGGCGAACCCGACGCCTTCCCAGCCCAGATAGAGCATCAGGAGATTGTCCGACAGAACCAGCGAGGCCATGGCGAACAGGAAGACGCTGACACCAGCAAAGAACCGGCTGTATCCCTTGCCAAGATCGGGTTCCATGTATTCGCTGGCGTAGATCGTGATGAGCGTGCCGAGGCCCGTCACGAACATGATCCACAGCAGCGAGAGCGAATCGATATAGAGCGAGAAGTTCGCAGAGAACGACTCGAGAACGCCGCTGCCCCAACTGACGTTGATCCAGTCGAACAGATGCACGACTTCGCCAGGTGGTTCGTAATTGAGATAGAGCATCACCGAAGTGACGAAGGCTCCTGCCAGCGCAGCCGATGTGATGACGGCTGGCAGCTTTGATCGCACTCGCAATGCGGCGCACAGACCGCAGAGCACCAGCGATACCAGCGGCAGCAGAAGGATCAACCCAGCCCATGCCAGCTGGGGCGCAGCAATAACTTCGGACACCGGCACGGCAGGTGTTCCAGGTGCCACAAGCGGCATGAGCAGTCCGTGGAGCATCACTCTCGAAGCTCCGTCCACGCTTCTGCATCAAGCGTGGCGCGGCGGCGGTGCAGAAGCACAACCAGCGCGAGCGCAAGTGCCGCTTCGGCAGCAGCCACGGTCAGGATGAAAATCACAAAGACCTGTCCCGAGAAATCCCAATACCAGCGGCCAAATGCCACCATGGCTACGACGACTGCCTGAAACATGAGTTCGGTGCACAGGAACATCACGATCAGGTTGCGGCGCGAGACGAATCCAGCCAGACCGATCGACATGAGTACACCGCTGACCAGCAGTGCGTGAGCCAGTGATACTGATCCCATAGCCGAAGCGAGCAGGCACATCATGCGTCCACCTCGCCCGATTCGGAAGCGGCGACCGCCGCAGCAAGATCCTCTTCAGCATGATCGATCTGGCGGCGAGCGAGCACCACGGCGCCGAACATGGCCATCAGCAGAATGACGCCGGCCAGTTCCAGACTGGCCGGGAAGCGAGCGACGAGGCTCCATCCAACATGCGATGTGTTACCCGGAGCAGTCAGCGGCACGTCCACCGCATCGCCAGCTGACGACCTGGCATGGAGTACAAGCTCATTGCCCTGCACAGCGATACTGCCGTCAAGGGACTCTGGCAGCACGATGTCCGCTCCAATCTGGCGCTGCACGGCCCGTGGCGTCTTCGCAAGGAGTGCCGCGTCAGCACGAAGTCTGTCGGCGTCGGACGCTGCCGGGGCCAGGTCATTCAAACCGGTGAACGTCACATTGACCACGACAGCCATGAAGAGTGCGGCCACACAGACCGCTGCTGCAGGATCTCGTGGGCTGCGGTCATACTCGGGCGCTTCTCCCTGATGCGACGCGTCGGAAGCCTGCTGCGCGAGCATGAGGACGAACATGTATGTAATCAGAATGGCGCCGGCATAGACGATGACAAGCGCGAAGGCCATGAAGAAGGCTTCCAGCATCACCAACATGCCGCAGACGCTCATTACCACGAGCACGAAGAACAGGGCCGAATAGACCGGGCGGGGTGACCGAATCATCTGCACGCCCGCGGACACAGCTGTTGCAGCGAAGACCAGAAAGAAGACTTCGATGGTCACGTCACCGACTCCGCCCGGAATCGTCGAGGCCAACAGGAACAGCCACACAAGCCCCGCCAGCCCAATCACGCCCCCGCCCGCGCGAGCTGGACCCGCACTCGACGAAAGTACGATCAGCAGTCCGGCGGCCGCCACGGCGGTGGCGATATAGGGAAGGATGGAGTCCATCCGAGGCCTTCTGATGCGGCGAGGGAAGTCGCCTGGGGAACATCGATCTGGGGGGATCCGGAGGCGTGGGCGTCGTGAAGACGCGGAAGATAAAGCCCCCACGTGATCGCGGCAAGGTGGGGGCATGGCCCAATCCGGCCAACCGAGTAGGATCCCACCAATGCCCAGATCCGTGCTTCGCCACATTCCGAATCTGCTGACGATGGCGAGGGGGCTCATGGCCATCATGTTTTTCATTTCCATCAGTCTGTACCGGTATCCGGATGAGGGAATCGGCTGGCTTGTCGTTGCCACGATCCTGTTCATTCTCGCGGCGGCAACCGACTTCCTCGACGGCTTCCTGGCGCGGCGATGGAAAGTGGTCACCGGGTTCGGTCGGGTGATGGATCCCTTCTGCGACAAGTTGCTGGTGCTCGGGGCGATGATCTGCCTTGCCGGACCGCGGTTTGCCGTGCCGGAGTGGTCCACCGCCGAATACTTCGTGTCCACGGCCTCGGCATTGACGCCGTGGATGGTCGTCATTGTGATCGCCCGCGAACTGTTCGTCACGAGCATTCGGGGCATGGCTGAAGCGGCCGGGATGGAATTCGGCGCGAAATGGAGCGGCAAGGCCAAAATGGTCCTGCAGTCCGTCGCGATTCCCGTTGCCATGGTGCTCATTCTGGCGGCGCCGCCCGCCGCCCATCCATGGTCTGCCTGGACAATACGTGGTTTCATGTGGGCCGCCGTGGCTGTGACGGTCGTGTCCGGCCTTCCGTACGTCGCCGCGTTGCCCGCCCTTCTTCGTGGCCAGAGCAAGGCATGAGGGGCAAACTCCTGCTCGCCACAGCGGGCGGCCTGGGGTTGCTCAAGCCGGCGCCCGGAACGTGGGGATCGCTGCCTCCTGCCGTCATTGCCGCAGGTCTGGCCTACGTCGGCGAATCGCTCGTGATCGGCGCGATGGTGACCCTTCTGGTCCTCGGCACGGCCGGATCGATTCTCCTGGCTGATTGGTACGAGGAGTTTTTCGGCCGCCATGACCCCGGGGAAGTCGTATGCGATGAAGTGGCAGGGATGTCGCTGGCCCTCCTCATCATGCCCTGGAGCTTTGATGCTGCGGCCCCATGGTGGCCGATCGCCCAAAGCGGAATTGTGTTTCTGGCCTTCCGGGCATTCGACATCACCAAGCCACCACCCATCGGCCTCAGCCAGAATCTGCCGCGGGGCTGGGGCGTGCTGGTTGACGACCTCCTCGCCGGGCTGGCCGCGGCCGGTGTGGGTTGGCTCGTGCTGCTCGCATTCTGAACCCATTGAATCTGGCATTACCATGCCCGGTTCACGAAGGAGCTCCCACGCATGCGATTCCGCATTCCCGTCCTGGTGTGTGTTCTTGCCGCAGCCCCGCTTGCAACCCGTGCCGATGACATTGGCGGCGGCGAGGTTGTCCCGAACCGCGAGGGCATCACAGGGTTCTCGCCCGAGTGGGATGACTCCGAGTTCGATCTCGCTGGCTACTTCGACGGCCTCGATCCCGATGCCGCAGTCTGGTATCAGCATGTTCAGACCCTCGCAAATCCGTGGTTTGGCGGGCGACGCCCGGGAAGCCACGGCGATGACCTCACAGCCGAGTACATCGTCTGGAATCTCACGCAAGCGGGCCTGGAGCCAGCATTCGCCGATGAGGCCGGGCAGATGTCCTGGCGGCAGCCCTTCTCCTTCACGCTGCAGAACACGCCGCCTGACGTGCGGGGTGCAGCGTTGTCAATCGCCGCTGAACCACTTCAACGCGGCGAAGACTTCGACGTCCTCGCCAATAGCGGCAGCGGGGATGTCAGGCTGCCACTGAGTTTCGCTGGCTACGGCATCGAATCAGGGCGAGACGGCTATACGTCCTTTGACGAGAGTGACGACTTCACCGGACGCGCCGTGCTGCTGCTGCGATACGAGCCGCTTGATGCAGACGGCGACAGCCTGTGGACACCGGGCGACTTCTCGCGTCACAGCGGCATTCGAGCCAAAGTGCGGGCGCTGACCGACCGCGGTGCTGCGGCCATTCTGCTGGTCAACCCAGAGACAGCCCACGGGTCCACGGACTTGGAGACTCCGGAGTCCTCGCTTGGATTCGGTCCCCCATCCGACATTCCGATTCTCCACATTTCACCTGGCACCGCAGGAGAAGCCGTGAGGTATTGCGCCGGCGGCGAGTCCACGCTCGCGAATCTGCAAGAAGCTGCAAATGCGCTTGATACGCCGGAAGGTGACGTCGTGCACTTCAGCGATGACAACACAATCAGCATCAGCACCGACGTCGCGCCGCATGCCTACAACACATGGAATGTTGCAGGCATCCTTCCAGGTCAGGGCGGGCTCGAAGACGAGTGGGTCGTACTCGGGGGACACTACGACCACCTCGGACATGGCTACACCGGGTCACGAACTCCGGGAGACCACCGGGTACATCCCGGGGCCGATGACAACGCCTCTGGAGTCGGCTCGCTTCTGATTCTGGCCGACCGACTCGCAACATCTGCCCGCAGCGATGAGGCGCCACGCCGGTCTGCAATCGTCGCATTCTTCGGCGGTGAAGAAGCCGGACTCCACGGTTCAACCCACTTTGTGGCGCAACCCCCAATTGACCTGAGCCGAACCAACCTGATGCTCAACCTCGACATGATGGGACGCCTCCGAGGCGGAACGGTTGCGTTGACGGGAAGTGGAACGGCCGCCGAGTTCGATGAACTTCTTCCGAGGCTCGTCGAGCCAACCGGACTCGTCGTCAAGACCACGCCCAGCGGTTTAGGGCCATCGGACCACTCCAACTTCTACCGCGAGGACGTTCCGGTGCTGTTTTTCTTTACGGGGATTCATGATGACTACCACACCCCGCGCGACATCGCGTCCAGAGTCAATCCAGAGGGCACGGTTCGGATCATCGACCTGTGCGAGCGAATCCTGAATGAGACGCTGCACAATGAATCGCCACTCACGTTCGCCGAGGCCACCGCGGGAACTCCGGGGCGAGAGTCGGGCAGTCGCGTGCGGCTCGGAGTCATGCCCTCGTACTCGACGGCAGATGAGCCCGGCGTCCTGATCGACGGTGTCAGCGAGGGCACAAGTGCCCACGACGCCGGCATCAAGGAAGGCGACATCATCGTGGGTTGGAACGGCGAGACGATTGAGGGCGGGGCGGACCTCATGCGGAATCTGCGGGCGCACGAGCCGGGCGATCAGGTCACGATCACGATCGAACGGGACGGCGAGACGATGGATCTGCCGGTCACCCTCAAAAGCAGCGAGTAGGGCCTCGTACCTCCCCCCGGGGCGTCAGGCTGCCGGGGCTCAGGTGTGGTACTCGCCAGGGAAAGGCCATCGGGGCGGGCTTTCACCCGCCCCGACGCTCGTCTGTGGACGTAAGCCGGATTCTGTTCCCTGCCTCGCGGTCCTTGACGGCTCGGCTGGGCGGCGACCATTCATCTAGGGCGCCCGTCTCCGAACGCCTCGAGCACGCGACCCGTCCTCATCCCGCGGACCACGGGCCGGAAGGCCGAAGCCATCCGCGAGGACTGCTTGCGCTTGCACGCGGTGGGGTTTGCCCTGCCTCGGCTGTCACCAGCCGAGCGGTGCGCTCTTACCGCACCATTTCACCCTTACCCGCCGAAGCAGGCGGTATTTTTTCTGTGGCACTTTCCCTGGCCCAACGCGGGCCGGTGGGAGTTACCCACCACCGTGTCCTGTCGTGTCCGGACTTTCCTCCGCCCCGCGATGCGAAGCGGCGGTCACCTGTCCACCATGGCATTGTAGAGCAGATTGCCCGCGTGCTACGGATGGTCGCCGGGCCCCCACTGCCCCTATCCTCCCGGCATGCCACGCATCGCCATCTGGGCTGCCGACAATCAGCTTCGCCTCATCGAACGAGCACTCGCCACAGGACCGCCCGACAACCGGCTCGAGCCGATCATCCTCGGCTGCGAGGATGAGCACGCGGCCAAATCACTCGCGGACGCCCTCAGCGCGAGCTCAGCCACACGCGATGTGCGTGACATCCTTCAGGCAGACGTCGATCTCGTGTGGCTCGCAGCCCCCAGAACCCTCGACACCGACACCCGTTCCCTTGTCCGAGCCGCACCGATGCCGGTGGCCACATCGGCGCCGCCCCCCGCGGCCCTTGCAGACCTGCTCGGCGAGCCGGACGGCGGGATGCCCGCGCTGTTCATCCCGCTGATGCGCTCCGGCGAAGCGTTTCGCGCGGCCTCGACTGCCTTGGACAACTTCGGCGCTGTGCACTGCATTCACGTGTCTTCGACCGCAGGTGATCACCAGACATCACGAGCAGCCCTTGCGCTCGATGCGTTCGATCTGGTCACCCATCTCATGGGTGCCCCGGACGAAATCTGGGCAGCACACGCTGGCCCACTGCCGGTATCGCCGGACCCGACGGTGGAGCGAAGCGGCCACCTCACGGCAGCAATGCGTTTTGGCACAGAGCGAGCAGCATCGATCACGGTCAGCGACGGCGGCGGCAGTTGGATTCGCCGCGCGGTGATTCTTGGCGAGGGCGGACGCATCATTGTCACTGATGAAGGTGTGTCCTGGACTGACCCCGCCGGCGAAGCGCAGGAGGCGCCTCCAACCGAGGGCCAGGCCAATGCCGGTGAGCTCGCTGGCTGGCACCTCCGACGCATTGCTGCAGGCGGAGACACGCCAGCGATTTCGCTCAACGCAGCTATTGTGCTTGAGAGTGCGCGGCTCAGTTGCCTGACGCGTCAGGTCGAGGATCCGGAGCATGTGCGAAACATGCTCGGTCGCGGCTGAGGGGGTTCAGCCCGACATGATCCTCGCGTGCAGTGGCATGAGGATGCTCGGTATCACGCGGTCTTCCACCATGCGTTCGGCATGACCTGCCAGCACCGCAAAGATATCCGGCAACTCCTTCAGATCACGGAATGGCCCGTTTCTCCGGAGTGTCAGATACACGCTCAGTGGGTCGGGCGCATCGACGGGAGCCCCCTCCCGATGACCTCCCCGCGTCTTCACTTCCACACTGGCCTGCGTACGTCCACCTTCATCGAGCGAGAGTCCGATGAAAGGCTGGACATCGGCGAGATGCTCGCGTCCCTGCTCCACCACTTCAGCCATTGCTGATCCGGCCAGCAGCGCATCAAAGACAACTTCATTGCGGTCGCCCGCGACGTCGAGGTCGAATCCGAACACAAGTTCAATGCACTCGATGTCGAGCGGCGTAATCGAAAGGAAATACGGAGACGTCTCCAGCAGGAGCCGGTGCAGCCGATACGGTCCATCCAGATCATCGGGATTGACCCAGCCACTTCGCACACTGGTTCGCTGCAACGCGACCCACGCGTACCGCCCCGCAATCTCAGGCGACTCAAGGGCCAGTTCGGTGGAGTACCTGCGAAATCGGTCGAGCTCGGGCATCTCCCGCCGCAGGCGGTCAAAGAGGTCGAGCACAGACTCGCGGTGGCTTGGCAGGTCCAGCGTCAGACCCACCCGTTGGTTGACGTAGAAGTCGGTGCACAGGGCGCGAAGTGATGTTGAAACGGTGCTCACGCTTCGGAGTGTAACGAGCCTCGTCGCATCGGCTGCAGTTGCCAGTACGTGAGCGATCTCCACAACCACTCCACAGGGCCGAAGCGGAAAGCCCGAAGCCAGAGCGGTGACCATGCCAGCTGAAGTACCCAAACTGCCAACACAACCGCAAGTTGCGAGGCATATCCGAACGCGCCATGCCACCCGAGCCCCCAGCCGAAGAAGAAGAAGCCGCAAAGAACGCTCTGCGCCAGGTAATTCGTCAAGGCCATACGGCCCACGCTCGCCAGGACCCGGCACAGTCCAACCGCCGCACCACACCGGCACGCCAGCAGCACGAGGGCCGTCCAGAACGCCGCAACGCCCAGACTCCCCCAGTAATTCCATAGGCTGTTTCCGAAGGTCACCTCGACTCCGCTCCACTCATCCGCGATGTTGGCCACCAGTCCTGTTGCCACACACGGCGCTCCAATGCACACGCCGGCAATCACCATCCAACTGAGCACGCATCTGCTGACCTCTCGGTTGAACAACCCCCACGTGTAGCACGCCATACCAAGCAACATGAGGCCACAGCACCGCCAGAGCAGCCACGTTGCAAACACAAAGGTCTCAAGCCCCACCGCGAGCGAGATCCGCTTTGGGGTTTGCTCCAGCCACGATCCGCTCCACGCCGCGCGCTCGGCATTCAACTGTTCAACCGACGGCGACATCTCTGCAGCAAACTCCAGTGCCCCATTCGCCTCCGCCATCTTCACCGCTTCACCGAGCCCCCACCAGACCATCGTTCCGACCAGCAGCAGAGAGATGCCAAGCCCGGCTTGAAGGCGAGGAGACAATCTTCGCAGTGGATACACGAGCATTCCACACATTGCATAGGCAACCAGAATGTCGCCCCACCACAGGATCCAGGCGTGGGCAAGTCCGATCGCCAGGAGCCAGAGCATCCGCCGATACCAATACTGACCACTTTGGCCCGACCGGCGCTCCAGTCTGGATGTAAAAAGCACGACGCCAACTCCGAAGAGAAACGAGAAGATCGCCATGAACTTGAGCGACGCCGCGGCCTCGACGCACAGAAAGGCCAGCAGGTCGATCGACGTATCGCCACCGACCAGCGCAGGCGAGCTGTAGGCTGCCGACGGAAGTGCGAAGGTCCGCACATTCATCAGAAGGATGCCGAGCACAGCAACCCCTCGAAGCACATCGATCGTTTCAATCCGATCAGATTCAACCGTTGGCGAGAGTACAGGCGAGCGCACTGCGGTCATCCTTCCAGCCAATCGATCAATCCTGCGAGATCCTCCAGATCGTCAACAACACGATCGGCGCCAGCGGCCTCAAGTTCGGCGCGCGGGACCGGACCTGTTGCGACGGCGAGCGTCCTGCATCCATGAGCTTGACCGCACCGCACATCGTGCGGCGTGTCACCGACAACAACCGCGCTCGCGCCCTCGCCTGAGCCACCGGCCTGGCGCCACCGACGAAGTGCCACGTCCACAAGGCCCGGGCGCGTGCTGGCGTCCTCTGCCCATGCCTGGACTGCAAATACTCGCGGATCGAGCCCAGCGGCCTCAAGTTTCAGCTTCCCCGAGTGCGACCAGTTCCCGGTCAAGACACCGCATGTGTGCTCACCGGACCGCGCGATGTACTCGACGAATGCCCGGGCGCCGGGGAGCAGTCCGCTGTGGCGGGCGCCGGAGTCAAAGAGATTCTGCAGTCGCTGTGTGTACTCCTCGCGAAACCGGTACTCGCCCGGATCGGTAACGCCTGCGGCCTCAGCAGCGTCAAGGTGAATCGCGGAATCCAATCTGCCCGCGAGCACGACGCCCTCAAGCGAGAAGTGATCTCCATACAAGTGCTTGCCCGCCAGCGAGAACCCCGAGACACCGGCACCGCCCGTTTGCAGGAGCGTTCCGTCGATGTCGAAAAGCACCAGCATTGCGGTCAAGCCACAGCAGCGCACACCTGTTTCGCGGCGTCGCCAAGGTCCGTTGCGGTCCGCATTGTCGGCAGCCGCGAGCCTGCTTCCTCAAGCACAGCCCGGGCAGCGTCGACGTTGGTGCCCTCCAACCGAACGATCAGCGGCACCTCAAAGCCGACTTCCTCGGCAGCGGCCACAATGGCGCGAGCAATTCGGTCGCACTGCATGATTCCGCCGAAGATGTTGACCAGAACACCCTTGACCGATTCTTCGGCCAGAATGATCCGAAATGCCTCGGTGACGGCTTCCTGAGAAGCGTCACCGCCGACGTCAAGAAAGTTTGCAGGATCACCACCGTGGAGCTTGATGATGTCCATCGTGCTCATGGCCAGACCGGCGCCATTGACGAGGCATCCGATATCGCCATCGAGCGCGACAAAGCTGAGGCCAAACTCTCGTGCTCGCAGCTCGTCGGGATCTTCTTCCTTGGCATCGAAGAGCTCCGCGATCGCCTGCTGTCGGAACATGGCGTTGTCATCAAAGTTGAACTTGGCATCGATGGCGATCACTTGACCATCGGGGTGCTCGTCCGTCGCCGGTGTCACGACAAGTGGATTGATCTCGGCAAGCGAAGCATCGGTCTCAACAAAGAGCTGAGCGAGGTTCAGCGCGAGCGCGACGAACTGCCGCACCTGCTTACCCTTGAGCCCGAGCGTGAACGCAAGATCGCGGGCCTGATAGGGGGACAGGCCATCAAGCGGATGCAGCGGCACCTTGTGGATCGCCTCCGGCCGCTCGGCAGCGACCTGCTCGATCTCAACACCGCCTTCTGCCGATGCGATGATCGTGTTGGTACGGCGTGCGCGATCGGTCGTGATGGCCAGATAGATCTCCCGGTCAATGTCGACACCTTCGGCAACGAGCAGTCTGTCCACTTCGAGGCCTTCAGCGGGCGTCTGCGGTGAGACCATGCGGTTGCCAAGCATGAATTCCGCTGCTTCGCGGACCTCATCCACGGTGCGAACGACCTTCACGAACCCGGCCTTGCCACGGCCGCCGGCGTGGACTTGTGCTTTCACCACGATCACCGGTGGCTCGTCAGCGAGAAGCCGTTCGGCCGCCGCGACAGCATCCTCAACGCTGGCCACCATGTCGCCCTCCGGGACCGGGATGTCCGCACCTGCGAGCAGCGCACGGGCCTGATATTCGTGAATCTTCATGGGAGTCCTCTTGGCCACGTGCGAAACACATCGTGGGCTGCGAATCATAACGATCACCGGCAGGGGTGCACGTCCGCCTGATACGATGCCGCTCCGATTCCGGGCAGTTTGACCATGAAAGGTCCCAGCAAGCCCAATGGCCGAAACCCCCTCGACAATGATTCCGCTTGGCCGCGAGATGCCTGCATTTGCCTTGCCAGATGCCGAGGGAACGACATTGACATCTGCCTCCCTGAGCGGTGAGCGAGGAACGCTTGTCATTTTCCTCTGCAACCACTGTCCGTATGTTGTCCATGTCGCGGATGAACTCGGAAGGCTCGGGAAGGAGTACTCCGATCGCGGCATCGGAATCGTCGGCATCACCAGCAATGACGTCTCAAAGTATCCGGCGGATGCCCCCTCGCACATGCAGGCATTTGCCGATACACACGGCATCACATTTCCCTACCTGTACGACGAGTCACAATCCACAGCCCGCGCCTTCGACGCCGCCTGTACACCGGACTTTTTCCTCTATGGCGCCGACGGCAGGCTGGTCTACCGTGGTCAGCTCGACGCGAGTCGACCGGGCAATGACATCCCCGTCACCGGGTCACATCTTCGCGGCGCCCTGGATGCGGTCATCAATGGCAAACCACTAGCTGCAACCCAGACCCCCTCGCTGGGATGCAACATCAAATGGAAGCAGTGCAACTGCTGCTGCAACAGCGAAAGCAATTCCCAATGACCAAGAAACGCTCCAAAGTACTCCAACGAATGCCGACGGCCAACGCCCGCAGCAAGGCCGCCAAGCTCTGGCACGACGAGTCGGTCGTTCGCAAACTCTATGAGCAAGATGGTCGCACCCAGAAGCAGATCGCCACGGAGCTCGGCTGCTCAACACTTACGATCAGCAAAGCCTTCAAAAAGTTCAAGATCAAGGCCAAGCGTGGCAGGCCGACCACCAAGAACGGCCCTGCTTCCGCCACCGGCCAGTCAGGACGCACGGTGACAGTGTCACGAGCCCGGTCAACAACTGCCTCATTCAAGAATCGCTTTCTTGAGCTGACCAGCCTGATGGACAAGCTTGGCCCGCACGGTCGGGCGGGCGTCAAGAAGGACCTGCATGAGCTGGTGGATCGCCTGTAGTGCTGGCTCTCAATAGCCCCGCGTCGGTCCTCCACCGCGGCGGTTGAACATCCAGGTCAGACCGATGGACAACGCAATCGTGATGAGCACACTGCCGACGATGTCGATGTGCTCGTGAACGCCGAGTCCGGCAAAGATGGCATTGAGCAGCACAAGAACGCCCACAAAGACAAGAAGACCGACGATGTTGCGTTGGGACATGGGTGCACTCCGAAGGGTCAGCCTGATGCGATTACCGAAACCGCCACCCGTCGCCGGTGCGGCCCATTGCGGTGTTCGCAAAGATAGATTCCCTGCCACGTACCGAGCGTGAGCCGGCCGGAAGCGACCGGGATTGACAGGGACACATCCGTCACCATCGCGCGGACATGCGCGGGCATGTCGTCAGGGCCTTCAGACACATGGGTCCACGCAGGGTCATCTTCTCGGATCGTTCGCTCAAGCCAATGAGCAAGGTCGCGCCGCGCTGACGGGTCAGCGTTTTCTTGAATCGTCAGGCTTGCAGACGTGTGCTGAATGAACACCACACACAGTCCGTCGGTGACATTCGCATTCTCAACGAAGCGGGTCACTCGGCTCGTGATCTCATGCAGCCCCCGACCTGGCACGTCAATCTCAAGGGTGGCGGTCATTCAGTGGCGACCCACACCAAGTTCCCTGAGCTGGGCAGCCGTATCGTCTCTGCCTTGCTGCAGGAGCAATCGTTGCTCGGTCGCCTCACTGGCCCGTGCTGCTCGATCGGCTCGCATGGAGTCTGTCTCTTCCGGACCACATCCGCCCGCAGCAGCCACCGCGGTCAGGCACATCATCAGTACGGTTGGGCGGCGCATGCAGGAATAGTCACGCACCACAGGCGGCGGGTCAAGCGTCCTGACCGCTTTGACGCGGTGGAGTTGAGGGCGGCTGGTTGTCCGGGGGTGCGGCGGATTCCGGGGGTGCGGCGGATTCCGGGGGTGTGGCGGATTCCGGGGGTGCGGCTACGTCCGGGGGTGTGGCGGATTCCGGGGGTGCGGCTACTTCCGGGGGTGATTGGCCATCCGGTCCGGTCGCGCCGTTTTGGATCCATGTTGTGATGGTGTCTACTTCGGAGGCAGTCAGTGGTTCGCCCTTGTCTTCGGGCGGCATGGCGCCATCCTCGGTGCGGGGCATGGTGATCGCGAGGTGGAGGCGACTTCCTTGGGCATCGCCAGCATGCACGACCCATTCTGTCGGATCACCGACAAAGATCGCGGTCCACGGGACGAGCCGCAATCCGTCTTTCTGTCGTTTCGCGCCGTGGCATTTCTCACAGTGCGACACAAGAATGGGTTCGACGTGTGCCCAGGTGGCGGCCTCCCCTGCTGCCCGGTCGGCTTCTGGCGTCTCAGCGGCTTGAGGGCCGGAGAGAATCCACCCTTCGCCCCACACCATTTCGGCGCCGAAGTGCCCGCTGACGGCTACCAGCACGCCTGCGAGCAGCAGCATTGCGACGTGAGTACCGGTCCAGTCTCGGCCCTTGGTTCGCCGCATGATCCAGGCCGCCGCGGCCAGTGCGGTTGCAGCAAGGCACGCGATCGCTGTCCAGCGGTGCAACGCGACCAGACCGCCGGTATCCCCCTGTTGTTCAGCGAGTTCCCAGCCAGCCCACACGGCGAGGGCTGCGGTGAGCAGCCCGACCCACATGCAGGTTGTTGCGGATGTCGACGGCTGGTCGCGGCGGCCCAGGACGTATCTGATGCCCTCGATGGCGGCAGCGAGCAGAATGAGGGCGATCGGGAAGTGGAGCAGAAGCGGGTGAAGCCTCCCCACGAAGTGTTCGAATCCACCATTCGTCGCGAGCGTCAGCAGCATGTCTTCTGAGCCTCCCTCATTGAGATGTGGAGCGTAGTACAGGATGGCTCCGGGCCGCAACATCCGGATGACCTCGATTCCCGGCCCTCAGCCCCCCCAAAAGGGGCACCAGGCGGCCCCCGATACGTTGGACCTATCGATTTGAGGTAGATCAGGCTCACGTACGGGCACTCGCTTTCAAGATTCATGCTGGAGAGCCGAGTCTGATGTGGTAGGGTCATGGGACAGGGGCGGGTTTACCAAACCAGGAGAGGAGTCCTACACATGGCGATACGGATGAAAAACGCTGCCTTGGCAGCGGTGCTGTTGGCGATACCCGTCGCAACAGCAACAGCAGAGGAACCCAGCGGATCAACGCTCGATTGGCCGGTCGGCAATCACGCCTGGATTGGCGTGGCGTCGACAGACATGGCGAATCAATCCAAGGCAGATGCTGTCGTGTTTGATGAGTTTGTCTCGGTCCAGAACGCGGCCTGGCTCAGGCTGCACTTTGGTGCGGACACCAAACTCGGCAAAGGGTCATTCATCCGAATCACCAGCCTTCGCGATGGCGAGGTGCAGGAACTCGATTCCAAGGCACTTGCCATGTGGAACGAGTCATCGGCGTATTTCAATGGCAACACTCTTCGCGTCGAATTGATCGCTGGCGGTCTCACCGCCAACGGGCTCGCAATTGACACCGCGACCTGGGAGCCGATCGCCACAGAGCGCGGCGACAGTTGCGGCATTTGCAACACCGACGATCGCGTGCCCTCGAGTGACAACCGCTTCGGTCGCCTCATGCCCACAGGCTGCAGCGCCACCTTGTACAACGCGGATTCCTGCATGGTTACGGCTGGCCACTGCATCGCCTCGGGCGACGTCATTCAGTTCAACGTCCCCAATTCCAACAGCGACTGCAGCACCAATCAGCCCCCGGTCAGCGACCAGTTCCCCTTGACGTCGATTGACGGCGTCAATGGCGGTGTTGGGAACGACTACGGTGCAGTCAAAGCTGGAACCAATGGTGACGGACAGACGCCGTACGAGAAGTACGGAGCGTTTGTAGACATCGCTGGTTCGGTACCCACTTCCGGCACGCTGACCGTGAATGGCTACGGCGTGGACTCAGAATGCACCCGTTCTCAGATCCAGCAGTATTGCGAAGGACCGATTCTCAGCGTCAACTCGACGGCAATCATGTACAACCTCGACGTCACATATGGCAATTCGGGTTCGTCCCTGCTGTACAACGGCGAAATCGTTGGCGTGGTCACGCACTGCTCATACAGCTGCGAGAACTACGGCACCCGCATTGACCGTTCCGGCTTCGAAACACTGCGTGACAATGTCTGCGCCGGCAATGGTGGAGGCGGCGACTGCGCTGCTGGCGAAATCGAAGACTGTTTCGGCAATTGCTGCCCCGATTACTGGGTTGGCGACGGCTACTGCGATGACGGCAGCTATTCCTGGAATGGTGTCGCGATCTATCTGAATTGCGATGAGTTCGACTGCGACGGCGGCGACTGCGATCCTGCAGACTGCAGTGGCGGCGGCGATCCGACCGGCGGATGCTGTGTCGGCACGTCCTGCTCGGTTACAACCGAAGCGGAGTGTGGCGGCGACTATCTCGGCGACAACACCGACTGTTCGGGCGATCCCTGCGGCGGCGGCGACCCGACGGGCGGATGCTGCGTTGGCACCTCCTGCACAGTGGTGACGCAGTCGGAGTGCGGCGGCCTTGGCGGTTCCTACCTCGGCGACGGCACCAACTGCGCAGGCGATCCCTGCGGTGGTGGCGGCGGCGGTGACGGCGACAGCTGCGGCGACGCAGTGGTTGCATCAGAAGGTGGCAACGCGTTCGACACGTCGTCCATGTCCGACAGTGGCTATGGCGATCCCGACGAGTCACAGTGTGATGGCACGTATCTCGACTGGGACGGCAGCCCTGACTTCTGGTTCGTCTGGACGCCGGGTGCAGACGGCACTGCTTCATTCAGCACATGCGACACTTCCTCCTACGACACGTCGATGGTTCTGTACGAAGGCACATCCTGCTCCAGCCTCAGCCAGATCGCCTGCAATGGCGACTACGCCGACAGCTCCGGATGTCAGGCCTACCACTCGCAGATCGACGGTGTGACAGTCTCCAGCGGCCAGAGTTACTACATCCGCCTTGGTGGATGGCTGGGCGCAGCTGGTGCTGGCACATTGACCATCGATGCCGATCTCGGCACGCCGATGGAAGGCGCCTGCTGCTTCGGTGAGACCTGCGAGTACCTCGCAGCGAATACGTGCGCGGCCAATGGTGGCATGTATATCGGCGACGGTGTCGCCTGCTCCCCGAATCCGTGCGAAGCACCTGCTCAGGGCGCATGCTGCCTCAGCGATGTATGCGAAGTCATGGATGAGCTGACCTGCACCAGTTCGGGCGGCGCCTACCAGGGTGACGACACGACCTGTGCGGGCGATCCCTGCGGGTCCAGTGACCTCGGTGCATGCTGTGTCGGGACGAGCTGCAATCAGTACTCGGCAGCCGAGTGCGAGATTCAGGGCGGAACCTTCCATGGCGTGGGAAGTTCATGCGATCCGAATCCGTGTGATGTCGGTGGATCTGATATCGCGATCAGTTGGCGCGTGATTGGCGTCGATCTGACCGCGTTGGATCAGCCTCATTACACCGTGGATGTCTATCTGGAAACGCCGGACGGATGGCGACTCGACGCCGTCGCTGGCAACCAGACGCAGCTGAAGACGATTGCGAGCACCGGGACGTTCTATCAGGACGACCTCGGTGGCCCGACAACGTTGGATGTGAATCCTGGGTTCTATGACATGGTCCCGGATCTGGAGTGGGACAGCCGAGTCGGAATCGGCGCCATTGATTCCAGCGGTAACCCGTATGACAGCAACGATCTGAACCACATCGGCATCGACTTCACCGACTTCGAAAACGGTGGCGATGTGTCGGCCGACAACGGCGTGTGGTTCGTGATTCCAGACGACCCCGCGGGTGGCCCTGCTGACTTCATCAGCCAGGACTGCACGGTACGCAATGGCGTCTGGATTGCCCGCCTGACGACGTTTGATCTCTCATCCGAGATCATGTTCGACGCCCTCTTCCAGGGCCGAGACGCCGACAATGTCGTCTGGCAGTTGCCAATGACCGGCATGGTCGCGTATCAGGGCGAGCAGGACTGCAACCTCAACCGGGTGCCTGATGCGTGCGACATCGCAAACGGCACCAGTGAGGATTCCAACGGAAACGGAGTCCCGGATGAGTGTGACAGTGGTTGCTCAGGTGACACGGACGGTGATGGTGACACGGATGTCGATGACATCCTCAACATCATCAACGGATTCGGAGGCCAGTACAACGTGGACGATCTGCTCACCGCGATCGCCGACTTCGGATGTACTCCGTGATCTGATCTGATCTGAGTGTGACTTGACGGCGGGTGCCGGTCTCAGACCGGCACCCGCTTTCTTGTGGGGTATCGCTCACAGAGGTCGCTTCTCCATCTGCCACGAGGCAGCCTCCGCCTGCGGCGATCCACCTTGCAGGCATCTGCGAGGATTGGGGAAGAGGCGGTGCAGACTGACTCGGTGGCGACCCGGCTCTGCGTCGCGCCAACTCAAGAGGCTGCGGCGCAGAGGCACGGGAGGGCAGGTCTCTGCCAGCCAAGATTTCAATATGGCGATCTAGGAACTGGACGGATGCTCATTGCTAGAGGGTTGATCCTCTTCGGACGGCTGCGGGTTGGAACCGGCATCGCCCTGCGACTCGATGGCGGCAATCCGTTGCACACAGGCTCGGCGGCACTCGCGAAACACATGATCCATCGCCTCTGCCTGCTCAAAGTCCTTGGGAATGCGGCGGCGAGCCTCCTCCAATCGCTGTATCCATGCCCGTGCTTCGGCAACGGTCATTGTGTTGACATCCGCCCTCATGAAGGCCTCAAGTACCTGACGGGGTTGCTCGACGGTCGGCTCGATCGTATCCCCATCCGGCGTATCGAATAAGCAGGCCGGTATCGACACGTTGGCCTGCATGGCCTGAAGCGAAATCTGAACACGCCCTCGGCCGGCCACGATCATGGTTTCGTAGGCAAACTGGACCTGGCCAACAGGTCGGTAGTCGGAG
>CAZRBV010000020.1:0-52518 GCA_964598425.1 uncultured Isosphaeraceae bacterium
CCTAAATCTTCCCAGCCACCACGAGTGACTATCGACACGGGTGCATGCACTCTGGTTGGCGCACGGCTCGGATCCATGCAACTGCACGTGACCGATCGCGACGCCTGCGACGCCAACCGTCTAAAAATGAATGAAGTGGGTGTTTCTCCCGCTCTCTTCTTCTCCATCCCAGCTTCCGAACCGGGAATCTCCACCCAGCACAATGCCAGACCCTTGCGGCGGCGTCAATGCATTTTTTCGAGGTTCTTCTCAAGTTTCTGCAACCTCGTTGAGCGCTGTTCCCAGCGTATCGACAACGGCTTATTGGCCATATGGCCCCGTGCATGACCATCCGCCGGCCGAACTGTCTTTCTAACCCCCTGAGGCCTGATAAACCCACCAATCCACCAGATTGGCCCCCTCCATCTCGGAGGCCCCTCGCCCGACCTGCTACAACGCCCCTCCCGGTCTATCAGGAGATTGTCCCCGCATGCCATTGTTTTGCCTCATCGCCCTGCTGGCTCAAGCCCCTCTCGCCCCGGCGGCACAGCCCTCATCGCCACCCCCAAGTGCCTGGTTCGGCACCGATGCGGGTTTCCCCCAACACCCTGCGGTCTCGCCGGATGGTTCCTTCATCGTGTACTCCGATCGAGGCGACCTGTGGGCAGTTCCCCGAAGCGGCGGCACGGCGTCGCGGCTCACAAGCCACCCGGCCACCGAGAAGCGGGCCGCCTTCTCCCCCGATAGCAGCATGCTGGCGTTCGAGTCTGACCGCGATGGTGCCACGAACATCTATATGGTCCCGATTGCAGCAAACGGCAATCGGCTGACACCTTCGGGGCCAATCACGCGACTCACCACGTCGGATAGATGGCAAGCCCTCTCGGGGTTCACTTCTGATGGGGGGGCCGTACTCTTTCATTCCTATTCCGACCCCACGATCTTTCGCGCGCCCCTGCTCTACCGGGCCCCAATTGACGGCGGCCCCATCACGCGACCGACCAACGCCCACGGCCGCTGGCCGCAGATGCGTGATGGCACGCTGTACTTCTCGCGAGGCAACGCCGCGTGGGAGCGGCCTGCATACCGCGGCAGCGCGAACCGCGATGTCTGGTCGATGAATATCGAGAGTGGCGAGTTCACGCGGCTCTCCAAAGCGCGGAGCAATGAGGGACAGATCTTTCCTCGGCCAGATGGCTCCATGGCGATCTTGTCTTCGGCGAATGGACAGAACGACATCTGGATCATCCCCAAGGACGGCACCTTCGATGAGGCCGAGAACCGCACCCGCCTGACCCCGGGAGACGCCGCAACCATCGGACACGGCGCGCGCGACCTGAGCGTCTCTGCAGACGGCACGACTGCCGTCATCGGCCTGTGGGACGGCCTCCAGTGGCTCGACCTGACCGATCCGAATGCTGCCCTTCAACCAATCGAGATACGCCGAAGCGGCGACACCGCCGCGCTCAACCGCCGCATTGAGCGGCTCGACAACAAGGTTGGCGAAGTCGCCCTCCACCCCTCGGGCGATGCGGTTGCAGTCGTCGCGAGGGGCGAAGTACTCGTCCGCAGCACCAAGGATGACCATCCCACCCGCCGGGTCACCGAAGGGCACACGCGAGAAAAACAGATTGCGTGGTCTCCCGACGGCACCCGTCTCTGGTTCACCAGCGACGAGGGCGGAGATGAAGCGATCTGGGAAGCCACCGTGACGCTCGCCCGCGAGGATCTGGCGCCCGAACCCGACGAACCAGAACCAGACGATGAGCAGGACGAAGCCGAGCCGCCAGGAGACGATGACGCTGACCAAGAGGACGACGAAACCCCAGAAGGTGAAGACGGTGACGCCAAGTCAGAAGACGCTGAGTCAGACGACGGCGCGAAGAAGCCCGAGCCCAACACCAGTGGCGAGCGGTGGGCAGACTCGCTGCGGTTTGCAACGCAGAAGCGCGTCCCCGGCCCTGCGGCGACGCGGCCCATGCCCTCTCCCGATGGCACCAAACTGCTGTACCAGCGAGGGCTTGGCGATCTCGTACTCCGCGATCTGGAGACGGACGAAGAGTCGGTCATTCTTGAGAGTTGGGATCCACCCGAAGTGCGGTGGGCGAGCGACTCGCGGCACATCGTGTACTCGGTGAGCGATCTCGACTTCAACACTGACATCTGGCTCATGGACACCCTCGCGCCGGCTGAGGCGACAAACCTCACGCGGCATCCAGACATCGACCGCGCGCCGCGGCTCAGCGACGACGGCAAGGTGCTCGTTTTCCTCAGCGATCGAAACCGCATGGGGGACAACTGGGACTACGACGTGTGGGCCATGACGCTCGATCCATCGCTTGACGACATGACCGAGTACCAGCGCGCCGCCTACTACGAGGAGGCCGCCAAGGCAGCGGGCAAGAAGAAGATCCTTCCGCTGGCAACCGAAGAAGAGGACAAGCCCGAAGCGGCTGAAGATACCGACGCTGAGGGCCCCGCTGAGAACAACACAGCTTCTGATGACAGCCCAACAACGCACCTGGAGTTCACCGATCTCGATACAGCCTGGAAACGCGTCCGGCGGCTGACATCGCACGAGGGAAGCGAAGACGATCTGTATGTGACCCCGGGAGGTGACACCATCGTCTACAGCGGCACGGTCGATGGATCCAAGGGACTCTGGAAGATCGATCACAACGGCGAAGAGCGCAAGAAGCTCATCTCGGGCGGCGTATCTCATGTGAGGGGCAACCTGAGCGGCAAGAAGGTCACCTTTGCGGCCGCCGGGGCTGCGAAGCATGCCTCATCCGGAGGAGGCGACGCCAAGGCATGGCCGATCGATGCCGATGCCGAGATTGATGTCTCCTCGGAGCAGAGACAGAAGTTCGAAGAGGCAGCACGAGTATTCGGCCGGACCTTCTATCACCCCGATATGAAGGGCCTTGACTGGGATGCCGTTTCGGCCCGCTACGCCGACCTCGCCGCGCAGACCCGCACCTCGCAGGCCTTCAATCGCGTCGTGAACCAACTCTTCGGTGAGGTCAATGGATCGCACACCGGCATTTACGGCGGGTTCGACCACAATGGACCGCGAACCGGCATGGGATATCTCGGCGTCGAGACCTCGCCAGCCGAAGACGGCTATGAAGTCACGGCCGTCTTGAAGGATGGTCCCGCCGACAGAGGTGAGCATGGATTGCAGAAGGGCGATGTCATTCTCGCCGTCGATGGAAACCAGACGCGAGATGGCGAGCACGGGCTTCGTGATCTCCGAAGCGTCATGGAACTCACCTTCGACCGCGAGGTCCTCGTCGACATCAGGCGGGACGAAGAAGACAGAACAGTTCTTCTGAAACCGATTTCGTATAGCTCGATGAGTTCGCTCGCCCGCGAAGCGGAATTGGAGGCTCGCCGCGCGTCGGTCGCGTCGCTCAGCGGCGACCGTGTTGGTTACCTGCATATCCGCGGTATGAACATGCCGAGTGTGCACGACTTCGAACGCGATCTGTTTGCAGCAGCACATGACAAAGACGGCCTCATCATCGACGTGCGCGACAACGGCGGCGGATTCACAACAGACATTCTGCTTGCAAGCCTCACCGCTCCGGCGCACGCTTTCACGGTTCCACGCGGAGCCAGGGTTGAGGATGTGCGTCCCGACTCATACCCACGCGATCGGCGCTTGCTCTATGGCTACAGCCGACCAATTGTCGTGCTCTGTAACGAGAACTCATTTAGTAATGCAGAGATCTTCAGCCACGCCATCAAGACGATCGGCCGCGGCTCGCTCATCGGCGAGGAGACGCACGGAGGGGTCATCTCGACGGGTGCCTTCACACTGATCGACGGCAGCCGGGTTCGCCAGCCCTTCCGCGGGTGGTACTTGCCCGATGGCACCGATATGGAGAGCCGCGGCGCGATCCCGGACGTCCGAGTCGAGCGGCTGCCCGCCGACGAGGCAGCGGGCCACGACCCGCAGCTTGAGGCAGCCGTCACCACGCTGCTCAACCAGTTACCTGAGACGCCGCCAAGCGTTCACCCCAGACCCGCGCCGTGACCAGGATCCTCGTCATCATCGGCATGCTGGCCGTCGGCCTTCTGGTCTGGCGGGTGATCAGGGATCAAGACTGATATGGCTCAGGTACTGAGGCGGTGATTGACCACGCGGTACCTGACCCCGCGGTACCCGCATAGGCGGGCCCCCGTTTTCTGTACCCTCCCCACCATGACCGCACCGGCCAAGTCCGCAACCGAGCAACTCATCGGCGAGACCCTCGCGAGTGATCTCGTCGGACACGCCATCGAGTGGCTGAAGTCCCTCACGACGGGCTGGGGCTTGAGCGAAGGCTGGGCCGACATTGTCGCAGGTGCGATCGCGGTGGCGGCGATCATCGTGCTCTGCATCATCGCCAACCTTGTTGGCAAGCTTTTCATTCATGCGGTTGTCAACCGGATGCTCATGCAGCGGAAGACCGCGATCGCCACGGCGCTGGTCGAGAACAAAGTCTTCAACCGACTCTCGCAACTCGTTCCAGTTGCCATTCTCGCGTTCTCGCTTCCGGCCTTTGCGCAGTACGGCGTTGACTGGTGGCTCCGCCCACTGCTGGAAACGTACGTCATCTTCGTGATGCTGCTCGTATGCTTCGGGCTGCTGGAAGTCGGCGAAGTGCTTGTATCGCAGCACGGACTTGAGAACAAAATTCCGGCGACCGGCATTTCCCAAGCGGGCAAGGTGATCCTGACGTTCGTCGCCATCGTGCTCACGCTCAGCGTGATCTTCTCGCAATCGCCGCTGTGGTTCCTCTCCGGCCTTGGCGCAGTCATGGCCGTGCTCATGTTGATCTTCAAGGACGCGATCCTGGGACTCGTCGCCGGCATTCAGGTCACCGTCAACGACATGGTTCGTGTGGGCGACTGGATCACGATTCCAAGTAAGGGCGTCGATGGCGACGTCGAAGAGATCACACTCACGACCATTCGCGTTCGCGCCTTCGACAAGACTGTTTCGCTGGTTCCCGCCTACGACCTCGTCTCGAGCCCATTCACGAACTGGCGAGCAATGTCTGAGTCGGGGGGACGCCGCATCAAGAGGTCGATCAACATCGATCTCGCCACCATTCACTTTGTCGACCGCAGTGATCTGGAGCGATACCGCAAGTTCACGGCACTCACCGAGTATCTCGATGCGACCATCGCCGAGGTTGATGCGTGGAATAGGGATCATCAGGTCGATACCTCCGAACGAATCAACGGCAGGCAGCAGACCAACGTGGGGGTCTTCAGAGCCTACATCGGTGCGTACCTCCGGCAGCATCCGAAGATCCACACCGAATCGGGATTCACCTTCCTCATTCGGCAACTCGAGCCCACCGCCAGCGGACTGCCGATTCAGATCTATGTCTTTTCCAATGACAACCGGTGGGTCCCCTATGAGCATATCCAGGCCGACATTTTCGACCACCTGCTCGCCGCGGTGCCCGAGTTCGATCTGGCCGTTTTCCAGGCGCCCAGTGGCCGGGATGTGCAGGCGCTTCGCGGCAGCCACTGACCGATGACTGCTGATATCCTTCACGCCCTCATGAATACGACCAGTCCAGTCTTCGGTGAATGCCAACTCAACGTCGTCAAGCCCAAGGAGCCGGTCGTGGGCCGCGTTGTCGACTCGACACCGTGCCTCAAGGGACGATCCGCCTCCTATGTGCGGCACATCGCAATCGACGTGTCAGGAACCCCTCTCGCAGGGAGTTTCCGAGCGGGACAGTCATTTGGCGTCATTCCGCCTGGTCTCAATGAGAAGGGCAAACCGCACTCGGTGCGTCTCTATTCGATCTCAGCACCAACCTGGGGCGAAGATGGCGACGGCAACGTCGTTTCAACAACCTGCAAACGGCTGATCGACGAGTATTGGCAAGAAGGCTCTGACGACCATCATCTCTTCGTCGGCCTCTGCAGCAATTACCTCTGCGACCTCAAGGTCGGCGATGAAGTCCTGGTGACGGGTCCGGCTGGCAAACGGTTCCTGCTCCCGCAGGATCCCTCGCAGCACAACTACGTCTTCGTCGCCACCGGGACGGGCATCGCGCCCTTCCGTGGCATGGTGAAGGAACTGCTGGAGCACCCGGACGGGCCGCGCCAGAGTGAGATCCATCTGGTCGTCGGTGTCCCCTATGGCACGGATCTCATGTATGACGCATGGTTCCGCACGTTGGCCGACGCGCACCCCAACTTCCACTATCACACCGTGATCAGCCGCCCGGAAGTGGGCCGGCGTATGTACGTCGATCAGTACATCGTCGAGACCGAGGATCCGTTCCACCGAGTCCTCGCGAGCGAACGAACCCTGCTCTATATCTGCGGCATTGAAGGCATGCAGAACGGCATCTACCAGTTGCTCGAAACGCTGGGCGTCGCAGGCGATTACCTCAAACTCCCGGATGACTCATTCAGTCTCGCGGATGCAGACAACGCAACACTCAAGCGAATCAAACCGGCTGAGCGCTGCATGGTCGAGGTCTATTAGCTGGCCTGCTAATCAAACGCTGCCGTCATCGACGGAATGCCAGCGTCTCCAAGCTCAAGGCTCGTCGAGATTCGGAAATTCGACTCGGTCCGGTGCCGCTCCGCGAAGAAGAAATCGAGGGTGTAGGTTTCTCCGTGGGTCAGGCCGAGTCGATCAAGGTCCACATACTGCTCGACTGCAGCGTGCACACCGCCGAGGTCAATGACCAGGTCGCCGTCAACATAGACCCACACGTCATCGTCACCGATGAAGCGGAAGTAGTTGTCGTTGTTCTGGTCGTAGGTGAACTCCGTATGAAGTTCGAAGGTGAAATGGAAGTTGTGATCTGGCGACCCGCCGCTGTTTCCAAACAGTTCGTTGTCGATTGGGAAGAACCCGCCAAGCGATGAGTAGAGCGGGTCAGTCGAGTCATCAAAGAGATAGCTGCCGTCCGCCTGCTGCACGAACGTCAGAGACAGCGGCTGCGAGAGATTGGTTCCTGGCACGTCGCGATACCACGAATAGAACGACCACCCCGAGCAGATGCCGCCGGTGTCAGACGGGCCCCAGTCGATCGGCGAATCGCCCTGGGCCTGGTCGTACAGCAAGTAGCAAATCGGGTTTCCAGCAGCATCCTCGGACTGGGCATCAACCTTGTTGCCACCGCCTACGAAGACAGGTCGGCCATCGGCTCCGATATCCGGATCGATATTGCCGCAGTACTGCCCGAAGCCCCGCCGCGGCCGCTTCTCAAAGTCGCTGTGGCCTCCGTGCGTGCGTCGCTCCTTGAAGTCCCGGACTGTTCCGGTGAGATCAATCGTCAGCGGATCCGTCGCCTGTGCCCCGGTGGCAGGAATCAGAAGGCCCAGCGCGATGGCGAGCGTCAGTTTGCCCCACGTGCGACGATGTTGATGAGCGGTGTGCATGTCAATCCTCCGATCGGGGCCAACCCCAAGTCATATAGGAACGTACGATTCGCGTCTGTATCCCCAAAGAGACGATGACAGGAAAGCAACAGGGCCAGGTACAGCCTGTACGATCTGGCGCGAAAGGGAGACGACGAAGCAATGGACGCACTGCGGATTCACGGAGGAACGCGGCTCTCAGGGACGCTGGAGGTGGATGGATCGAAAAATGCCGCCCTGCCGGCCATGGCAGCGGCAATTCTCTCGGCCGGCGAGGTCACCCTCCGCGACATTCCGACCCTCTCGGATATCGGCAACATGGTCAAGTTGCTCCGGGAACTCGGCTGCGAGGTCAGCGGGCAGGGCCGCGACTGCACGATCCGCACAATCGACACATCCGCAACCCACGCCCGGTACGACATCGTGCGCACCATGCGAGCAAGCATCTGCGTGCTCGGCCCACTGCTCGCTGCCCGGGGAGAAGCCCGCGTCTCCATGCCGGGCGGATGCGCAATTGGCGATCGACCGGTCGACCTGCATCTTCGCGGGCTTGAGGCACTCGGGGCTCAGATCGAACTCGACGGCGGCGACATCATCGCCAGAGCCAAACGGCTTCGTGGCGCAACAATCTTCCTGGGTGGCCCATTCGGATCGACGGTCCTTGGAACAGCCAACGTCATGTCGGCCGCGGCCCTCGCCGAAGGGCGAACAGTCATCGAGAGCGCCGCGTGTGAGCCGGAAATCAGCGGACTCGCCGACATGCTCAATGCCATGGGCGCCCGCATCAGCGGCGCGGGCACACCACGCATTGAGATTGAGGGCGTCGAGTCGCTCGGCAGTGTGGACTACCGCATTATTCCCGACCGCATCGTGGCCGGAACGCTGGCGATGGGCGTCGCCATGACCAATGGCGAGGCGACGCTGACCAACTTCCCCTACGACAATCTCCTTGCAGTTCTGGATCGCCTCAACATTGCCGGCGTGCACGTCACCCGGACGAACCCCGAAGAAGATCCGAAGCGATGCAGCGTGCACGTGACGAGTGAGCGGCGACTCCAGCCAGTGCTGTATACAACGCAGCCGTACCCCGGCTTTCCGACCGATCTGCAGGCCCAGATGATGGCACTCATGTGCCTGGCCGACGGCAACAGCATCGTGACCGAGCGGATCTACCCCGATCGATTCCTGCACGTCTCGGAATTGACTCGCATGGGCGCGACCCTGTTCCGGTCCGGGCCGACGGTTGTGGTCCAAGGCGGTGATCAACTGATCGGCGCGCCGGTGATGGCAAGCGATTTGCGAGGATCGGCGGCCTTGGTCATGGCCGGGCTCGTCGCCCGCGGCGAAACCATCGTGCAGCGGGTGTACCACCTCGACCGCGGCTATGTGCGCCTCGAGGAACAGTTCAATGCGCTCGGGGCCGGCATCGAACGCTTCGATCACAATCCATCAGAGTCGATCGAGACCGCAGAAGTTCTCTAGCGGTTCTCCCGCAGTGCGGCCAGCACGATGCCCGCAGCGACGACAACGTTGAGCGACGGCACCTCACGCGACATCGGAATCTCGACGATCTCGTCGCAGACATCGAGCACGTCATCGGCGAGCCCGTGCCCCTCAGCCCCAACGACGATGACGCGGCGGTCGCCGCCCGGCTGGCCGCCGAGCGCTTGAGCACGCGCACACGATTCTGCGGCAGTAACTCGAAACCCGGACTGCTGGAGCGTACGAAGTGCCTCCGAAAAGTGGTTCTCGACAACCCACGGCACGCTCAGCACGTGCCCCATCGAAACGCGAATCGCTTTGCGATAGAGCGGATCACAGCAGTTCCCATCGAGAAGCACGTCATCAACACCAAGTGCAGCGGCTGTACGAAACAGGCCTCCGATGTTATCTGAGTTGTTGATGCCTGACGCCGCCAGCTCTGTCGATTGGCCCCTCTCTGGAATCCGCTCCAGGAGCCGTTCAAAGACAAGGTCGTGTTCGATGGGCCGCCACCCCGCAGCGAGCACCCCGCGATGAATGTGAAAGCCGGCGATCGACTCCATGATCTTCAGATCCGCCGTGTAGACCGCGCAGTCATCAGGCAAGGCGTTCAGTTGCTGAGCCAACTTCTCATGCTTCGCGGGAGAGAGAAGAAGCGAGTGCAATCGACCTGGCGATTGGAGCAGCCGCCTCACGACCATTTCGGACTCTGCCATGAAGATGCCTTGCCGGCCGCGTAGATCGCGGTCGCGCACATCTCGAAACACGTCGACTCGAGGGTCTCCGAGATCGGTGATCTGTATGGGTTCGCTCACTTGCCAGCAGGCACGGTGTCGCCATGCAGAATCTGGGAGAGCTGCTCCTGAGCACGCTCGTACCGACGGACCGCTTCGGTGAGGTTTTCCTTGACCATTGTGAACTCTTGCGCCGATGTGTCGAGCGCATCGCCCCGAGCCCTGACCAGCCGGTCCATACTCGCCGAGGCCGACTTGAGATCCGCCGCGCCAAAGACGAAGTTGCGTGATGCTTCATACAGCAACTCGCCGGTCACTTCCTTCTCCGATGGTTGGTACAGCAGTTTCCAAGGCGCATTGCGCACTTCAACCAGCAACATGTCGACCTGCTGCGAGGCCAGGCTCAGGTTCGCAAGCGTGTCGCTGATATCAGCTGTCCACAGCGGTGCGTTGGCGCGAAGGTCAGCGATGGTCACTCTTGCATCTGCAACCGCAACGCTCATGTTGTCGATGACACCTTGGATCTTCTCGCGATTGTTGCTAATCAGGTCCTTGACGTCACCCACGACAATCGCGAGATCATCCGACTTCGCCATGACCTTGTCGATTTCGGCTGACCAGCCGGTCTGGCCGTCTGGCCCAACCCAATCGAGATTGAGCCTTGCCATCAGCTTCTCGGCATCCGCAAGAGCGCCCCGCACATCGCTGGCGGACTCGTTGCCGACTGCCCACTCGATCACATAGCCATCGCCGCCCATCCGCTGAAACACGTCTCCAAGTGTGTCGGCGCCAGCCTGTATCGACGTGGCCTCCTGCTCTCCAAGAATCCACTCCAACACGTATCCATCTTCGCGGAGCCGATTGGAGATCTCCTCAATACTCGCAAGGCTGTTTGTCAGTACTGCACTCGCATCAGGTCCAAGCAGTGAGCCGAGCAATCCTCCCGAAGGCGTCCCGCGAAGCACATCGCCGGCAGCGAGAAGTGTTCCTGGCTCGCCCGTGTCGCTGGCCGTTCGGTGCTCGGCGTCCCAGCCCACCGAAGACACCGAAACGAGCGAATCCGCACTGATCAGCCCATTCTGAATCATCGCAACAGCGTTGGAGTAGAGCGGCACATCACTCGGTATCGAGAACGTGACGTCGATCTCGCGCAGCGGGTCTTGCGAGGCGTCGATTTCCACCGCATCGACTTGTCCCACCAGCACACCGCCAACCCGCACTTCGCTGCCTGACTTGAGATACCCCACACCATCCGCCACCGAGAACGTCGCGCGGTAACTCGTCGATGGGGGGCCAAAGAGACTCCCCCACACGTCGCCAAGGATGAAGATGACGGCGATACCAACGACCACCGAACAGAGGACGAAGATGCCAGCCTTGACGTTGTTATCCGCCTGTCGATTCCCACTCATATCAGGTATCGCCTTTCTTCCGGCTGCCTCCAAGCAGCCCGCCCCAGAAACCGGTCCCACCGGACGCTCGCGTCGACTGCACCGATCGACCACCGGTCAGTTTGCTGTTATCGATCCCGAGAAGATCAATTGCATACGCATTCTCGCCGCCCTCGCCGTGCTCAGTCATCGGCCCGTCGGGCTCACCTCGCAGGAATTGCCGAATGAGCAGTTGTGTTTCATCCAGTTCCGACATCCTCTCAAGAGGCCAGTCGCGAAGCTTCTCGAAGTCGGCGCGAGGCGCGTTCATCAACACGCGGCCGTGATGCAGCATCACCATGCGGTCCGCAATCGTGAACGCCGAATCCATCTCATGCGTGACCACGACACTCGCAACACCGAGGCGCGTCGTCAGATCAATAATGAGTTGATCAATCGCAGCTGACGTCACTGGATCCAATCCCGCACTCGGCTCGTCGTAGAACAGAATCTCGGGGTCAAGGGCCAAGGCGCGGGCAAGGCCCGCCCGCTTCTTCATTCCACCGCTGATCTGCGCAGGATACTTCTCGGCCGCTTCACGAAGATCGACGAGTTCGAGTTTGATTTTCACCATCATGTCGATGATGGATGCGTCCAGATCGGTGTGCTCTTCCAGAATCAATCCGACGTTCTCCGCAACCGTCATCGAGTTGAAGAGAGCGCCCGACTGAAAGAGGATGCCGAACTTCTTGCGAACCTCATTGAGTTCGTCTTCAGTGAGCGTTGCAAGATCCTTCCCCAGCACCTCGACGCGGCCCTCGTCAGGAATGAGCGAACCGATCATGTGTCGCAGCGTCGTCGACTTACCGCATCCGGATCCGCCCATGATGACGACCGTCTCGCCTCGTTTGACCTCAAGATTCACGCCATCAAGCACGGTCTGATCGCCAAATCGCTTGACGAGATTCTGCATTGAAATCACGACGTCCGACTTCGTCATGGAGCCTCTCCCTCCCGCGAGGAGGGGTATGCCAGCAACTGACCGCTCGGAAGCGTCACTTCAAATCGATCGAAGGCGGTCACCCATCCCTGATCGGGACTACTGAGCAGGAATCTCGCGGTCACGGTCGCGGCACCTTGGTCGAACATTGCCTCGTACGGTACCCAGATTCCCCACCACCCGGCGGCATCCGCCGGTTCGGTTGCCATTGTGGCCTCGGACGGCCGCGTGGATCGAATCATCCCCAGCTCGGAAGTCAGAGAGACTAGAAAGGCCGTCGCCTCACGCTCGTTTCCGCCTCCACCGGTTTCGCGCAGGAACCTCTGAATCTCACCACGCTGGCCTGCCTCAAGCACAGCGGCAGGCCCCGATTTGAGCGGAACTCGCACGTGTCCATTCCACCACCACATGCCAATGGTGGTCAGCGGTGTCACCACAACGGCGATTGCGATCGCGGCCCACGCCAGACGGCGGCCGCGTTGACCATTGACTCGGACATCTCGCAACGCCCACAGCCCGGCCGGAATCGCCGCGACAGTCACAAGTGGACACAAACCGATTGAGAGCACCCCGGCCAGAATCGCCCATGCACTGAGTTTGCCGCTGCCCAGCGTCATGGTTGGGATGAAGCGCCATCTGGGTCCGGCGTGTCTGCGCCCCCGCTCTCGAGCGTGATGTCGCCCTCTGGCCCTGTGATAACAATCTGAGTCAGGGTCGCCCGAAGTTCAAACATGCCGCCCCCCGCCACGATGTCGACCTCCGCCGAGCCGTCCCACTGCTTCCCGCCGGCCGTTACCACAAGCCATGCCGACCAGCGTGGCTGAAGTGGGTTGTCGCTGGCGACAGGCTGCATCGACTTGATGCCGACGCCCTGCACCGCGCCCAGGGCGGCGAACCCTTGAGCAAACTGATCCAGCGAGGCATCCGTCGGAGGCGCGGAATTGACTGCCCAGAACCGCAGCGACGCGGCCGTGTTGCCTTCAGCAATATCGGCAAGGAAATCCGTCGCGGTTTCCGAGACCGACTGCTTCATCGCCCGATCTGCCCAATTTCCGGCAGCGCTCCATGCCCACCATCCCGCGAGCGTCATGATCAGTCCACCCCAGATCGCGACCGTGGCGGCCCTGCGGCCTCCAAGCCGTCCATCTGAAACGGCAATACGCCGCTTCGCAATGACGCCGATCACACTGCCGATGAGATTCAACGGCACGCAGAAGGGAATCACCGCAAGAACCACGCCAACCACCGCCAGGCGTGACAGCGGCGGCTTCTGAATGATGGGTTGTGGGCTCGCGTCGCACATGCGTGCGTGAATGGTACGTACCATCGAGCTATGACGGAACTCGCTGGCCAGCGGATACTCCTGATGGGGCTCGGATCCTTCGGCGGCGGTCGCGGGTGCGCCCGCTGGCTGCTGGATCAAGGGGCCGATGTCACCATCACCGATCTTCGTTCGCCGGAAGATCTCAAACACAGCACCCAAGGACTGGAACCCGCTCGGCTGGTGCTTGGGCGCCACGACGTCGCCGACTTCACACGTGCCGATCTCATCGTCGTAAACCCTGCCGTTCCACACCCCTGGAACAATCCGCTGCTCCGCGCCGCCAGCGACGCTCGGGTTCCGCTCACAGCCGAGATTCGCCTCCTCACCGAGCGGCTCGATCGTCGCCGCTGCATTGGCATCACTGGAACGGCCGGCAAATCCACGACGGCTGCCATGACCCACCATCTGCTGACCGCAGCGGGAGTCGATGCAAGACTCGGCGGAAACATCGGCGGCAGCCTCCTTGGTGAGCTCGATACGATCGGCGCAGAAACGTGGGTTGTGCTGGAACTCTCCAGCGCGCAGCTTCACTGGCTTGGACGAGCCCCAGGCTGGTCACCGGCGATCGCGGGCACCACCAATATCGCCCCCAACCACCTCGACTGGCACCTCAGCGAGTCACACTACGCCGAGAGCAAAGCCGTCATTCATCGCTTCCAGGATGAGAACGATTCACGTGTTGACGGAGATTCATGTGCGCCTGTGCCGGGAACGCTTCGGTTGCCCGGCGAACACAACCGTCGTAACGCCGGCATGGCGCTCGCGCTGGCCTCGCAGGCCGTGTCAGGTGTGAGCGCCAACGCACTTGCATCGTTCCGCGGCCTCCCACACCGGCTCCACGCATTGGGCGGCGAGGAAGCACCGAAGTTTTTCGACGACTCCAAGTCAACAACGCCGGAGGCCACGCTGCGTGCCATCGACTCGTTTCCTGACCCCAGCCGCGTACATCTCATTGCTGGCGGCTACGACAAAGGAGTCTCGCTCGATCCGATCGCTCGGCGATGCAGTGAGCTTGCCGGGCTCTACACGATCGGTGCAACCGGTCCCGCACTTGCCGCTGCAGCCGGGCGATCCTGCGCGTCGTGTGAAACGCTCGACTGCGCGGTTGCAACCGCGCTTCAACGCATGCGGCCGGGCGATGTCCTGCTGCTCAGCCCAGGCTGCGCTTCGTGGGATCAGTTTGACGACTACCGCCAGCGGGGACTTCGATTCGCCTCCCTCGTCGCAGCTGACGAGCCCTGTCAGGATGAGTCGACTGCGCCGACAAGTTCCTCGATCGACTGACAGCCCTGCCCGCGAACCCACTTCTTCAAGCCTCGCAGGATCTTACGTGGTCGCCTCGGATCCACGAAGAGCGCCGTCCCCAGACCGACCGCCGAAGCGCCCGCCAGGATGAACTCCGCGGCATCTTGCCACCGCATAACGCCGCCGAGTCCGATGATTGGCACGCCTGCAGGCGCCGCCAGGTCTCTATACACATCGGCCACCATGCGGACCGCAAGCGGGTGTATTCCGGGACCGCTGGCGCCACCTGACCAACGCCCGAGCCGCGACTTCCGCGACCTGACGTCGATCGACATGGCTGGCACCGTGTTGATCAGCGTCAATGCATCGGCGCCGGCTTCGATTGCGACTTCCGCCGCAACACTCGGATGCATGAAATCCAGTGGCAGCTTCACAATCATCCCGACACTCTTGAGGACTCTGCGGAGATCAACCAACAGTGTTCGCAACTGCTCAGGAGACTCGGCAAAGGCGCGTCCGTCATCGGTGTTCGGACACGAGACGTTGACCTCGACCGTCTTGACGAAGGTCATTGCCTGCATTGCAGCGGCGACCTGCTCGTACTCGTTGATGGACTCGCCAGCGATCGACGGAATTGCCGGAACCGGGAGATCCCGCACATGCATGGCCACATCCGTCACAAAGGCGTCGAGGCCGACATTGGCCAGCCCCACCGCGTTGAGCATTCCCGCTTGCAGATCCACAACCCGCATCGGCGGATGACCCGAACGCGGTTCCAGTGTGATCGACTTGGTCACCACTGCGCCGAGGGCTCGCAACCGATCAACCGACGCCAACTCGGTGCCATAGCCTGCAGTTCCTGCGGCTGCCACGAGCGGCGAGTCGATCCTGAGGCCCGCGATTTCGGTGGAGACGTCAACCATCGGGGCACAGGCTACACGCGAGACCGGCCCTCCGAGGTACGCTGCCCATATGAACGCGCCAGCCCCCCCAACACCCCCCGCCCCTGAACAGTCCGCTCCCAACGATGCAAACCTGACAGATCGCATCACCCAGTTCGAGAACATGGCTGCGGCCGATCCCTCCAATGAAATGGCCCACTTCAGCCTGGGATCCTCCTACCTGAAGGCTGGACGACCAGGCGACGCCGCCCAGGCACTCGCGCGGTGCATCGAACTCAATGCTGAGATGAGCAAGGCATACGAACTCTGCGGTCAAGCACTGATCAACGCAGGCGATGAGGATCAGGCCGCCGATGTACTCTCCTGCGGATATCTGATCGCCGCTGGCCGCGGTGACCGAATGCCACAGGAGGCCATCGCCTGCCTGCTTGTGTCAATCGGTCGACCGACTCCAGAGATTGACGCCGAGACGGCCGATAGAGCACGCACGCTCGAATCCAGTGGATCATTCATGTGCAGATGCAGCGGCGCGGCAGGAACGCAGCTCAGTGAGCCTCCATTCAAAGGCCCCGTTGGTGAATGGATCGCCGAGAACATCAGCGAAGAGACCTGGGACGTGTGGATCAATCAGGGCACGAAGGTCATCAACGAACTCCGGCTGGACCTTTCGCGGCCAGAAGACACGGCCATGTATGACCAGCACATGTACGACTTTCTGGATGTTCCAGAAGACATTCGAGCGTAGTCAGCGCACAAGCCGCCGCGTATAGACCGCCCACTCGACGAGCAGTACAAGCAGCGAGGCGGCGAGTGCCCACGGCCACAATGGCACCGAGCGGCCCGCTCCCGAGCCCAATTGAACGGGTACACCACCTGCCCGTACTTCCGCGGCCCGCAGCAACTGTCCCTCGTCCGCCGAGGGAAGATGCGCCGCAATCAACTGATGCCCCGCGCCAGATCCATCCCACATCACCAGCCAGGGACCTGCCTCTTCCAGCGGCCCCAGTTGCGTGCTTCCTCGGCCCGCTGGAACCTGCAACACCTGCTGCTCACCCGAAGGCGACGTGGCGGTGACCTCGGCAACCCCTGCTGGCAGCGGAACTGTCACGATGTCCCCGGCAACAGGTGGCTCGATGCCCCCGGCATCGCCGCGGCGGGCCAACCAATCGACCGCATCAACGAGAAAGGTCATGAAGGTCTGATCCCACGGCCAGGTGCTCTCAGCCGGGTCGAAGGCGATGTGGATACGCCGATGACCGCCTTCCTCCCACGCAAGAACAAGCGGCCCACCTGTCCCCTCGAGCAGAACCTCCGCCACACCAGCCACCTCAACACCCTGTGGGTTGGCAACCCAGAGGTCCTGCGGCGGACCACCTCGTAGTACCGGATGACGCACAGTTCCCGGGACAAGTGAGTCGGATTCCCTCGATGCAATCCAGCGCACGTGCTGCGATGGAATTGGGACGTTCATTGACAGGGTTGGCGCGTCTGGGAGTAAGCCAGGTGCCGCATCGACCAGAACGAGTACGTCATCAGTCTCTGGTATCCGTTCATGCTGCTGAGCAAATGGAATCGAGCGGACCTGCGTGCGCCCCAGACTCTTCATCGCCCGAATCATGAGGCCGGGCTCCGAACCGTAGACACCAATGTTCACATCACCGGTCGCCGGGACAACGGTCCAGTCAACATCATCCGCCGCGAGTTCGTCTGGCTGAAGAAGCGATACTTCGACGAGTACCTCCTCGGGTCTCTTGAAGGACGTAAACACGATATCTCGGACGCCTGGTTTGAAGTCGCGCCCGACCTCGCCCCTGCCGGCCGGAAGCGAGACGTCTTCAATGTGTACGGGCGTTCCGTTGAGCGCCATCTGCACACTCGCTTCGGCGGGCTCGGGAGACCAATTGACCAGTGATGCAAAAACCTGCACCTCCTCGGGGTCGTCGGGAAGGCGCTCGGCCACAACTGATTGGACACTTCGATTCGAGGTCTGCCCCGCGCCAACGAGATGGACCAGCATCGGACCACTTCCAATGGCGACTTCACCAAGATCGACCAGCCCACCATCGGTGAAGACTTCGATGCGGGCAGGTTCACCAATCACTCGCGGGTTGTCGGGGTCCGGCTGGCTCGCCCAGGCCTGAGCCATCGCCATGCCTTCAGAGAGCCGCCCTCGCGTATCGGCAGCAGCCAATCTCCCGAGGGCTTCAAGAAGTGCCCGCCGCGAGCTCGTAAATGGCTGCTCGATTCTCGCAGACTCACCCAGTGTGACAATCATCGTCGAGCCACCCGCATCAGCGAACCATCCGCCGGGATGAAGTCTGTCGATTGCCGCTTCCGCCTTCTCGATCGCATCCTCAAACCTCGAACCGCCGTCGTCGCCATCGGTTGCCTTCATGGAAGCCGATCGGTCAATCAACAGCACCGTCCGACCGCCTCGCCCCGCCGCAGACTCGAGACGGGGCTGCGCAATCGCGAGTCCAACGAGCATGAGCGCCAGCAGCTGCAGGGCCAGAAGCAGATTGAGCCGGAGCCGCTGGAATGGGACGTTGGCTTGGATGTCCTGAGCTGCCTCCATCCACAAACTGGTGCACGGAACGAATTGGCGCGCTCGGCGAAGCCGCAGCAGGTAGAGCACGAGCAGTATTGGAACGAGGGCCACGAGTAACCAGAACGCTGCCCATGGGGTAAACAGTGTCATCGCACCAGCCCCCCGCGGCGCAGCTCGTCAAGCAGGAGTGCTTCTACGTCGGAGTCACTCGGAACCGCCAGATGTGATCCGCCACACCGACGCGCCGCATCTCGAACAAGTGAGACTCGCTCGTCCAACTTCGATTGGTACGCGCGGAGCAGGGCAGGCGTCACTGTGACTTCTCGCGTTGTTCCGTTTTCCACATCCTCCAACCTGAGGTCCCCCGCCAGGCCGCACCCTCCGGGATCCAGTTCCTGCGGGCTGAGGATCTGCAGGCAGTGCAGGTCGTCGCCGCCGCCACCAAGCAATCTGAGTGACGGCAATGGATCATCTTCGCCGAGGAAGTCGCTCAGCACGACGGCGATGCCACGCCCCCGCCGCGTTGGCGCGATAGTCCGCATGGCCGACTCAAATGTCCCGTCGCCATCAGCTTCCACAATGTCTCGGCCCAGCAACCACCGACCAAGTTCCGCGGTTCGACTCCTTCCCCGCAAGTCCCTGAGATGCGTCACACCGCGGCTTCCCCACGTCGCGACGCTGAGTCGATGCCTCGACGCGAGCGAAATGCTGCCTATTGCCATTGCGACCCGCCTTGCAAAGTTCCACTTTGAAGGTGCCCCCCAGTCCATCGAGGGTGTCGCATCGAGGAGCAGTTGAACACTCAGGTCCTCTTCGTCAAGGTAGAGCTTCAAGAAAAGGGCATCAAGCCGAGCGTACACATTCCAATCGACGTACCGGAGATCGTCACCTGCTACGTATGGCCGGTAGTCCGCAAAGTCGATACTGAAGCCGCGCCGTCGGCTTCGACGCTCGCCGTGCAACTTTCCTGCAAGCACCTTCTTTGACGTGATCTCCAGCCCCTCCATCGCGGCAGTCAACTTGGATCCGAGCAGATCTTCAATAGTCTCGGGAGGGCGTGCAGGATCAGTACCAAAACCATGGATCATCGGAGGCACTCCTGGGCCGGAGTTGAAACCGATTCAAACAGAAGCAATATGAGATCGTCCGCCGTCAGACCATTCCCTCTGCCTTCCGGTCCGGGCACCATCCGATGGCGCAAACAGTTCGCCGCAACAGCCCGCACATCGGCGCACGAAACAGCGAGCCGTCCATCGGTCATCGCCGCCACCTGCGCTGTTCGCCGCAAGCCGATCGCAGCGCGGGGACTGCACGGAGCCGCAGTGAATCGACCGACATCTCCCTGAGCCGTACCCAGGACAAGAGCCGAAATCCAATCATTGACATGGGGCGCGACGAGAATGCGGCGGCTCAGCTGCGACGCTCGCTCAAGGAACGCGCGATCGACCCGCGCCTCGATTTCGGGTATGGCCGAAGACGTTGTGCGTTCAATGATTCCCTCAAGCACACCCGCATCGGGCGGTTCCACATTGATTTGCATCAGGAATCGATCAATCTGCGCTTCGGGAAGCCGATGGGTTCCCTCCTGCTCGATCGGATTCTGAGTCGCCAGCACGATGAATGGCTTCGGAAGGTCATGGCTCGTACCAGCCACCGTTACGCGCCGCTCCTCCATCGCCTCGAGCAGCGCGGACTGTGTACGGGGTGATGCGCGGTTGATCTCGTCGGCAAGCACCAGCGCGTGAAAGATTGGCCCGCTTCTGAAGACTGTGGAGCGAACACCCCCTCGGCCCTCTGCCATAACGGTCGTGCCCGTAATGTCGGCTGGCATCAAATCGGGGGTGAACTGTACACGTCCAACATCGAGGCCGGTGGCCGCGGCAATCGTGCGAACAAGCAGCGTCTTGCCTGTGCCGGGCACACCCTCAAGAAGTGCGTGGCCATCCGCCATCAAACAGCCAAGCACTGCGTTCACGACACTCTCCTGCCCGTGTACAGCGCCAGCTACTTCGCTCCGCAGCGCAGCAATTCCTGCCTGCACATCTGCAACTGCAGCCACGACACCCGCAGCATCGGCCGGATCGCCATCAGGGGCCGGCATCACCTGTCGACCACTCACGGGGAGCCATCCTTGTCACGAAGTCGACGACGAACCTCACGAAGCCGGTCCAGCGTAGATTGGGCAGCGGAGTCATCATTCTCGTTCGCGCATTCGGCATCACTCTCGGGTTCCTGGTCGCGCTGCACTAGACGTACCGCTGCCGATGACTTTTCGGCTGATCGCCGCTTCGCCGCAGTCCGCACACGCTTCCACGCTGCGGCCGCCGTGGGATGAACCTCGGGCTGACCTTCCGCCGCACGCCGCGCCAAAACCTCGCGACGCTGCATGTCCGGAACAATTCGACGGACAGCGACGTCAAGGATCAGGATCGCAGCGGCGATCATGGCCAGGAGTGCCCACGTGCTTCGGTGGCTCGATGCGTTCCGAAGTCCGGCTCGATCGAAGATGGCGACCTCGGAGGGATCGTCGGTGGTCGCCAACACACGTCCTCCGCTCCGCACCGCAGCCTCTCGAAGAAGGCCCTCGTTGCTGCGAACTGCTGCGTCTTCTGAAGACCAGTTCTGAACAACGGCGCCCTGCACCCACCCCTCGATCGGCTCGCCCGTGTCAGGATCGGCACCACGGTGCCGGACGGCAACAACCCAGCCTCCCGGCTCGGTCATTGTGAAGCTTCCCTGATACCGGCCAGGACCGACTTGTCGTATCGGCAATGGAGCCGCCACGCCGCCGGGACCAAGTACGGACGCATCCACCTGCAGGAAATTCGAGAAGCCAGCTCCTCCGTCCGTGGCATCAAGTTCGACGACAACTTCGCCATCACCACCCTCGCGAATATTCAGCGCGAAGCGATCGTTGTCACCGGGGCGAAGCAGCCACGCCACCGCCCGCTTCCAAAGCGCGGGTGCCCTGCTCCACGTGGCCCATGCATGAGTCCACACGTGGTTGACATCACTGGTAAACACAACGACTCGACCGAGACCATGAAACCACCACGCAAACAACGGATTGGCGTGGGACTCGGTGTGTATGACCATTCCGTCCACGGCGAGACCACCCAGCGGCTCAGTCAACACATATCCCTCGATCGGCGGAATCGCTCCAAACTCCGACATCAAGTCCGCTGGAAGCGGTCCTCCGGGCGGTCCACCCCAGGCAGGCTGAACGGATCCTGTCTGAAGGAGTGACCTCGACACAACCTGCGCCTCCTCGATGAAAATCTGCGGAAGCATCGCGGGACTCGTTACATCGTAAAACCGCCCGCCGGTCACTGTCGCGATGGCTCCCATGCGACGGCGGTCTGTCGGAGTGCCGTGTCCGCCGACCATGACAGTTGTCACGGTGATTCCGCTGTCAACGCATTGCTGCAACAGTTCGCTGCCCGGTGGTTGCGGATCGCCATCAGAGATGATGACCATATGCCGCTGCCCGGCATCAACCTCGAGAAGTCCTTCGATCGCCAATTGCATGGACGATGAGAACGACGGCATGTCTCCGTAGGTCAGATTCGCTGCTGCCCGCAAAGCAGCCGATTTGTCTCTGGCAAGCTGCATCGGCAGTGCCCAGATCGAGCTACCGCTGAAACTGTCGAATTCCACTATGCCAACATAGTCAGCGCTGGAGAGCGTCTCAATCGCCGACTCAGCCACGCGACGCCCCCAATAGTTACCGCGAGCCATTTCGCAAGAGTGCAGGACCAGGGCAAGCGCACCGGACCGCACTTGCTTCTCGGCTGGAGGGTCCAGACCCACTGGCAAAACAGTTGCCACGGCTGAGCCAATCCAGCCCCCCGCGCCCAGGGCCGAGGGGCCACCTGTCATCAACAGTCCACCGCCACCTTCACGCACCCATTGGGCCAGTTCTGCATCGACGTGATCGGGTACTGCCCAGCGAGGAAGATTGACCAGCACAATCGCATCCCAGACAGCCAGACCCGCCGGCCCGCCAAGCAGCGCGTCCACGCCAGCCTGGTGAACATCGGCTCCATGAGTAGAGAGGAGATTCGCTAGTGCAACACTCTGATCTGGAGATTCAGAGACAAGCAGAACGCGGCCGCGACCCGCCACGAGTGACACCGCGCTGGCGCGGTTGTTCGACTCAATCGAGTCACTGCTCCCCGCTGCAGGTTCGAAATACGCTTCATACCGCTGCGTGTTGCTGGTACTCGCTGGAAGCGTGACCGGAACAACAGAAGGGCCGCCGTCCAGCACAACATCCAGACCATCTGAGACTGGAATGCCGTCTCGCAACATGACGAGCCGCCCACGGGCTGGCCCCTGACTTCGCATTACAACCCGCAGCGGGACCGAGTCGCCCGGCTTGATCTCGCGGGGCGCCACAACACGCTCGACCATGACTTCTCCGGTACGTACATATGGAACCGGCACAACGTCGATGGGGATCCCGGCACTACCGGAAGCCTCGGCAGCATCCAGCAAGGAGCCCAACGTTTCGTTTCCGTCACTCACCAGGAGAATGCGATGCGTCCCCCCTTCCGGCAGAAGCCCCTTCGCAAACTCAATGGCACCCCCGAGGTCGGTGGCGTCGCGTGAACCACTCTCAGGACCAAGCGAAACCACACCCGTCGCATCGGGCATCATGACTGCTCTGGCATCCCGCCCGGCGTCAACAACGGCGATGTAATCCGACTCGGCTCGATTCAACGTCGCATCCTGAATCCACCTGACGGCGGCGTCCAACCCCACTTGATCCATTGAGCGGCTTCGATCAAGCACAACCGCCACGGTCTGCCGGTCACTGTGCCGATCAAGCACCGGATCGGCCAGCGCACAGACGATCGCCATGATCAACAGGCAGCGAAGGGTGGGGATCACGATGCCGCGGACTGACCCCAGCGACAACCTCGCGCCCCGCGACCACCAGAGCACGGGTACGAGCAACACCAACAGCACCAGCCATCCCGGGTGTTCAAACTGCATCGCGGGCAATGCTACTGCGCGATTGGCTGGGAGGATCGTGTGGCACCGAAGGAGTTCCATTCAGCGCAGCGCGAGGAATACCCAGAACTCGCGCATTGCCCGTATCCAACACGAGAATCTGATCACGCCCAGGGTCATAACACACGCCCCACGGCATCCGGAGTTGGCCGGCCGCAGTTCCCCATTCGCCCCAATGACCCATCAGATCCCCCTGTGCGGACCACCTCGACAGCCGGTGCGCCCCATACTCCGTCACGACGATGCTTCCGTCTGGAAGGGCCGCGACGCCGTACGGATATCGCAGAAAGCTCTCACCAATGAGAGCCAGCACCTCACCGGTTTCGGAATCGATGCCCTGAATGCGGTGATTCCCGGAGTCAGCAACCCACAGCACCTGGCCATCAGGCGAGAGGGAGAGCGACTGCGGGCGGTGAAAGCGACCAGGGGCATCGCCAGGCCCACCAAAGCTGCGAAGAACACGGCCTTGGCCATCGAATACCTGTACCCGATCATTTCCGCCATACTCAGATACGAACCAATGACCGTCCCGGCTCACTTCGACATCGGTGGGATAAATGAACTCACCCGCACCAGTGCCATAGCTCCCGAAGGTCCGAAGCAATGTGCCGCAACGGTCAAACACCGTGACTCTGTACTCGTGCGTATCCGCCACGACAATACCCCCGCCTGGCGCGATCCCAAGTCCCGTAGGTTTGCCGTTGTCAAACACCGGCATGGTCCACCAACACACGGGCTCCCCCCCCTGTATCCGCTGCACACGCGCCGACTTGTCGACGACATACACCCCACCATCGTCGTCACACGCGAGAGCCCGCGGGGTATCAAATCGACCAGGTGTTCGTCCCGGCAATCCGACCGTGGATGTGTGTGGTACGGGCAGCTGCTCGGGTTCTGCAGCGTCGTCGCTACAGGCTGGCACCAACAGCACCAACAGCAGCAGGACGCTTCCGCGCGGTACGCCAAGTCGAAGACGAAGCAGCATGTAGATTCCAAAGCAGGCAATCACTGCAACTCCGGCGATCCAAGCGAGCAGCCCGACAATCGCATCCGGGCGTTGATAGTGAATGGCATTGAGCATCGATGTCGCCAACGGGGGGAACCGCATGGGTGGTGCAAGTGAAGCGGCCAATGTGATATCAGTCATTGAAAGCGACATTGCCACAAGTCCGGCGCCCAACATGCCTGCCCGAACGACCGGTTCCGTATGCCACCATGCCGCAGCATCAACATGCCGCAGCGCCCTGTGCGCTGCCGGCTCGGTGCGATAGAGCCATCGGGATGCCAGCACTGCCACCGCGCCGCCGCGCACCAGCAGCCCAAACGTCCACGCGGCGCCGCTGCTCATCATGGTCCCATCGAGCACACCCCGCCACGCATTGGCAACCGCCCCGCCGATGAGCGGTGCCGGAAGAAGCGCCGCAGCAACCCAACTCCACCCCAGAAGGTTCACAACCCACCCACTCCACAGGTCGCGACTCGACGCCACAAGCAGCGCCGCAATGGCGCCGACAACCACCGCTCGCACGAGTGCATCCCAAACTGCCATCCACAACTCACTTCCGCCACTCGATCCTGATTCCACTCGAATCCACATGAAACCCAGAAGAAGCAGTGGGCCTCCGACGAGCGCGACAAACAAGATGATCGCCGTCACAGTCACACGGCGGGTCACGCGAGCTGGCGCCTGGCGAGTTTCCGCTGGCCGCCCAACCCAGACCCACAACACTGCCGCCGCCACCGCTGCTGCGGCAACGATCGGCACGCTCACCACCGCAAGGGCGCCGCCTGACGCGCCGAGATCCGCGCGAGCTCTCAGTTCGTTCGCGATCGTGAACACACCTGCAAGATCAAACGCTGTCGTACACCCTGCTGTCAGCAGAAGCGTCACGATGCTGGCAACAGCCAACCCCGATCGTTCGACCCGCGCCCTCGCACACTGAAGACGCCACCAGGACGCGCCGTCCAGCCTGAGAGCCTCCGATCGATCTCGGGTCCACCGCATGCAGGCAGGTACCAGACAACACACCGCAACCGGCCAGGTCCACGAGAGCATCGCCAAGGCCAGCACGAGTCGCCGCAGCACACCGACATCACCCGTTGAAACTGCAAGCTCGTGCAGCCAACTTCCGGGCGGCACGGTAGACCACCAGGCGTAATACACGGCCCACGGTGGCAGGAGCAGACCGACCATCAGCCACGCCAGCAGCCACGCCATCCTCCGGGGCTGCTGCCCAGCGAGAAACCTCGCCATAGGAACCGCTGCAACAACAGCCGCCGCGGCCACACTGCCGGACCAGAGAAGCGTCACCGCGAGCAAGACGCCCGCATCATGCAGCGGGCCGGCATGCGTCCCCTCGGCCGCCACAGGCGAGCGCAGCACAAGTGCGAGTGCCGGCCAGCCAACAACGATGATCCAGACTGAAGCGAGGATCGCCCTACCGAGCACCGCCTTCCGCCCCTCCCCAAGCGGTTGTGGCTGTCGCAACCGCGGCGGGAGCATGTGACTCGACGGCGTCGATGTCCAGTGGCATCGGCGAGGCAACGTGTAGATCGGGGAATTCGGCGGCCACGGTCGGCTGGAGCGGAACATTGCCGGACACCGAGTTCGCAAGCATCCGGGCAGTGTGATCGGAGAGCAACCAGTCTGCCAGTTCGGCCGCTTCGGCCGGGTGTGGCGCACCTTGAATGATCGCTACGGTATTTGGCATCAACATCGGTCCTTCGTCGGCAGCACGGCCATGTGATGGAATCACCATCTCAAGACTGGCACCAGAGAGATTGGCCGCCCGCACATCGTCCGCATCGGTCGCCCCAAGCAACGCCTCGCCCCGCCGAACAGCATCCACGACGGCGGCGTTTCCGCCGGGCAAGACCCGAACGCCGCCATCCTGCATCGCCGACACCCAAGTCCCATAGACCTCTGCCCCGAGTCGCCACCTCATCGCCGCAAGGTGCCCCCCGGTTGTGCCATATCTCGGGTCTGCGAACACCACGCGATTGACCCACTTGGGATCTGCAAGTCCAAGCCACGATGTCGGCACCTCGTCCGCACTCACGCGGGCAGGATCAAACACCAGTACGCGAGGCCGCGGCGAAAATGCGTGCCAGAGATGATCTGATGAGCTCCACTCGGAAGGCCACCGCTCACTCACGCTCGAAACATGGGGTGCGAGAAGGCCCTCGTCAGCGAGCGCTTCGGTGCCAATGGCCTCAGAAGACCAGAGCACATCAGCCACCACGTGCCCGCGCTCGGCTCGAATTCGCTCAAGCAGACCACGCGTCTTTCGTGCTTCGGTATCCCCCACAATCAACACCCGGATTCCTGTCTCAGCCTCGAATCGCCTCAGAATCGGGAATGCGATCGCCTCATCGGTTGAAACGTACACAACGACACGGCGCTCATGGTGCCGACAGCCGCCGCACATCATCGCAATCAGCGCCCCAGCCACAAGCCAGCGCGTGCTCACGGCTGCTTCGGCTCCGGTTTCTCGCTTGAAGGCTCGTCAGCCTCATCTGTTCCCGTCGTCTCGACCGGATGGGAAGCAAACCACGCCGCAATTGCTTCACGATACCGCTTGGGCACTCGCCGAACATCAACCCCCTTTGATGCGCGGCGGCGGGCTTCCTGGATCGGCGAGCCAACCGCCTGACCTGCGCGTCCTCGGCGAAGCGGCCCTGCTATCGGAGATGACGTCACGACCGGAGCCGCCGAGTCAATCGACGAATCTGCCTTCACCGCGGTCAGCGTTGTCGCTTCTGGAGCACCTTCCACAACGCGTCCACCGCCCAGACCTCTGCTCCCCGTGGGCGGCCCTGTCTTCGGCAGCGAACCACCGCTCTTGCAAGCCGACTGACACGCCGATTGGCACGCTGAGGCTTTGTCGGATTTGCTCTGGCACTTGGAGAGCGACTTGCACTGCGAAGGACTGCCCTTCCCCGGACTCTCACTTGGATTGTTGCACTGGCTGGCGGCCGACTTGCATTCTTGGGCCAGAGACTTCATCACTTGCGAGGCCGCCTGCTCCGCATTCAGGAGTCGCTTGAGCTCTTCCTTCTGCTCCTCGGTGAGATTCTTTGCGGCATTGATCTTCGTGGCGACCTGAGATGGAGTGTCCAGGTCTGCTGGCTGTATTCCCGCAGCCCGCGCCGCCGCCGCGGCGCTGCTTTGATCTGCTGCTGCGTCTTGCAGATCCTGAGCCAGCGCCTCAAGGGCCGCAGCACGGGCGTCCGCATCCATATCAGACCCTGACTGCAGCGACTCGAGTTCCGCATGAGCTGCCTCAAAGTCCCCCGACGCCAGGGCCTGCCGCATCGATGCCGCAGCATCGTCGCCATTGTCTGGCAGCGTCCGCAACCGGTCTCGCACACGATCGAGCTTCGCCTGCTCAGGCGAATTGTTGAATTCATCCAGCCGCCGATTCAACAAGGTCAGCTTCTTGATCGATTCCTGCCGAACCTGCTCTGGCGTCTGCAGGTCATCTGGAATCTCAAGTTCAAAGTCCGCGCCAAGTTCGTCTTTCAGTTCAGGTGATGCTTCGACAAGACTCCGCACCTGCTCGAGCATCGCGTCTGCTTCCATTCTGGCCTGGGCCAGATCGCGAGGATCCACGAGCGGCGCAGCTTCGCCTAACGGAGGCAGCCACACCACGATCACCGCAGCGATCGCCAGGGGCATCGGCCACCACCATCGCTGTGGCACCGTGATCGGCACTGCAGTCGCAACGCCTTTGCGGACATGGGTTGCCTCCGCAAGCGCGGCTGCCGCTTCACGCTGCGCGGTGCACACGGGGCCATCGGCGTCGCTTTCAAAGGCGAGCGCGGTCGAAAACGCATCATTCAATTCCATACGCTCATCCAGAACGATGGCTGCTGAGTGGCGAGGGACCACCATCCTCGGCGCAAGAACGACCAATCCAACAAGCGTGGCAGCCGCGAGCCACAGCACGATCCAACCCCACGGAAGTGGTCCCGTTCCGGCAACGTATGCCCAGATTGCCACTGCCAGCGCTGCACCGGACGCCACCGCAAGCAGCACGCACGAGATATCGATGATGACGTTCAGCGTCAGCCGGCGAGCAGCCCGGCGAATCAGGCCGATGACGCGGCGACTGAGATTCACGGTCGTGGTTGACTCCATTCCCCAAGTGTACGCGCGAGAGGCTGCATCTCGGGAGATTCTTCCGACCAACCCGAAACCCGCCCATGTCAGGAGGGGTTCAGCCTGCCCGTGTCGGATGCCGCCAGGCCACCCAGCCAAACCCCGCTCCCGAGCCCAGCAGCACGATTGCCAGACCACCCGAGATCAGAACCCACCACGCCATGGCAGGGGCCGGATCTGGACCAACCGCGCAGAGTGCTGGCAGTGTCTCCGCGGCCACGCGAATCTTCCAGGTTCCCGCCGGGCTCGCATCGAACGATCCAAGGATTTCGCCGGCTCTGCTCGGATCGCTGTAGCGAATCGACCGATTCGCCGGCATGAGCTCTCGCGAGCCGCCGGCTGGGTCAATGAGATGAACACCTGCCGGGAGAATCAACCTTCCGGACTTTTCAACGCCGTCGACAGTCGCCCTCGTTTCACACGCGAGCACCCACGTGCCTGCCTGGCCAACCTGAAACTCAACCTCGCCAGCTACCTCGTAGGTCCGCAGCGAAAAAGCCGAAATCGATCCGAGTGTCCCCACCAACACGGCAACGATCGCGGAGAACCCGCAGCCCACAGCCAGCCACGCCAGCTTTCGACGAGTCACATCGAATCCAGCGCAGCCACAACGGCAGCAGCCGCCTCATCCATGGTCCCATCGATTCTGGCTCCGGCCGCGTGCACATGACCGCCTCCGCCGAGCGACCGCGCCATATTGCGAGCGTCGAGAAATGCACCACCCGACGAGACAGGAGGCTTGGAGCGGAAGCTCGCCTTGACGCCGCCCTCCCTCTCCTCGATCAGCAACACTGCCATTTCCGAGCCGTCCACGACCAGCGGGGCGTTGACCATGCCGGTGACATCGCTTCGGCGACCATCTGTTTCGTCAAAGTCCCGCCTGGACAACCGCATGATCGCAATCTGGCCCTCATGGACCCATTCGATGCTCCCCAAAGCGCGAGCCTGCAGTGCAAGCCGAGCGCGGCGGGCGGTTTCCTCAATCGTGCGATGCAGCCCGTCCTTGTCGACGCCGACTGCAAGGAGTCTGGCGGCGACAGAGAACGCAGCAGCATCGGCGTTGGCCTGCCGAAACCAACCGGTGTCGGTTGCGAGGCCTGCGAAGAGCGGCTCCGCCACGTGCAGCGTCAATGGTCGGTCCATGCAGTCGAGCAGCTGCAACGCGAGCATGGTGCATGAGGCGGCAGACGCGTCGACGAACCTCGCCGCGGCCATATCATCGCCGCTGGCGTGGTGATCGATCCCGATGACACGATCGCTGCGATCACGTAACCACTGCTCAAGCGGCCGTACCTGCCCCCACGCCCCGGTATCGAGGACCAGAATCAGATCCGGCTCGAGATCAGGAATATCCCCGCTTTCTCGAATCCTCGTGAGAACGGTGTCCTTCGCCAATGCTTCAATGGGGGGCGGAATCGATCCGAGCATCCATGCGTGCATCACGTGCGTGTCGCCGAGGCTCCGCACGACTCCCAGCACCGACCCCATCGCATCGCCATCCGGCTTTTCGTGAGAGGTGCAGACAATCGTTTTCGCCGACCTGATTCGATCGGCAAGCTGATTCAGACTGGCGGTGGATTGATAGGACATGGGAGGCAGAGGATAGGGATCTCACGGCGCCGGAGTGGTCTCGCCGCGAAGAACTTCGTCGATGTCGCTCGCGATCTGCGCTTTCAGCGCGTCAATCGAGTCGAACCGGGCCTGATCCCGGATCCAACGAACCAGATCGACCTGCAGCCACCATCCGTATTCGCCAACCTGGCCATCCCATCCGATCACGTGCACTTCGGCCACCCGCGGCGTCTGACCGAACGAAGGCTTGGTACCGATGCTCACTGCAGCCGGGTAGGTGCCGGCCGGGCACGTTGCGACGCCTGCATACACACCGTCGGCGGGGAGCAGCAGATCACCATGATCCAGATTGGCTGTCGGGCAACCGATCTCACGTCCTCGGGCGTCTCCGGGCACAACTCCCCCTTCGAGGCACCAAGAGCGGCCGAGCAGACGGGCGGCATCACGAACGCGGCCACGCGAAAGAAGCTCGCGAATCGCTGATGAGCGAACGACCACAATGGATTGATCCACCAACGCGGCAGACACATCATCGACGAGCTCGACTTCGAATCCGAGAGCCGATCCGATTGCCGCCAATTCTGCTGCGCCGCCAGATCGATTCGAGCCAAAACGGAAGTCATGCCCCTCCACGACTACATCGGGATTCAGAGGCGCCACACAGGACTGCACAAACGCCTCTGGTGGCTGCTGGAGCCAATCGCGATCGATCCGCTGCAGCACGACCTCATCAACACCGATCGCCCTCAAGGTGACGGCCCGCCTGGAGGGAAGCATGAGCCTTTGCGGCGGGACGTCCGGCCGCAGCACCAGCACGGGCGGAGGATCAAAAGTCAGCACGACCACCCGCCCGTCCATTCCGGCGGCCTTCCGCGCGGCCCGCACAAGCGCGGCATGCCCACGATGCACGCCGTCGAAGTTGCCGATGATCACCGCGGTCAGTCCCATGCCCACCACGGTATCCGCCCAGCCAACCGAGGGAGCGGCGAACATCGCCCGGCCCCTTTTCCCAGACCGGGATGTCCGGTACCTTTTGCAGATGTCAGCAGGATCTTCAACCCCCGCTTCCCCGCAGCCAGAAGACGCGATCAACGTTGTTGATCAAGTCATGGACTCGCTTCGCGCCACATCTGAGGACGTCGTGCCGTGGTTTCTCGAGCAGATGCCTCAGGTGTACTTCCAGGACACTGACGAGGAAACTCGGCTGGTCCACCTCCGCGCCATTATCGCGGCCAGAGCCAGCGGACGCCCCGTCGAGTTGACCCTCCGCAGCGAAGATGGCAGCGAGTGGACGAGTATGCGGCCGCTCGACTACCCCGGCGTTCTTGCGGAACTTGTCGCCGAGCTTCCCAAGGACCAACCGCTTCGCGCAGCGAAGATCCATACCGCCCACGACGGCTCGCTGGTCATCGACACCTTCGAGTTCGGTGAAGTTGAGCCGTGCAACCTTGACGATCCCGCCCAAGCTGCCAAACTGGAGGAGTCGATCGCCTACGCCGCGACCGAGGCGCCGGATTGGTCACCCGCTGACATCAAGGACTTCTTCCTGCGATGCTCTGCCGATGTCGTCCTGACACTCACGCCACTGCGGATGGTGCAGCATTGGGAACTCTTTCAAGATGTGACCCGCACCGAAGGAACGTCGGTCGTGCTCGAACCAGAAGCCGACCCGGAACAGAGTCGCATCTCGGTGGCCGTCGCCAACAGCACCCGCCGCACCACGCTTGAGCGAATTGCTGAGCGGCTGAGTAACGCCTCTATCAACATCCACCGCGCCTATCTCGACACGCTCGACGATAAGCCGAATGGAAGCGTGAGCTTCGTCGGATTCGTGGTCACCGCTCCAGACGGAGGGCCAATCGATCCCGAGAGTCGGCTCTGGCATCGCGTTCGACATGATCTGCTGCGAATCAAGTGGTCAGACCGACGAGCCATTGACCTCAGCCAGAGGCACTCGACCTTCGACCTCACCCACGCTGAACTCGTTGTCGCGATGGGCGATCTCGCCCAGCAAGTGCTGACCCATCGCAATCGCTATGCGTTCACCTCGGAGCGGGTCCGTCGGCTCGCGGTTGAAAATATCGAGCTCCTTACGCTCCTGTGCGATCTCTTCCTCGATCGATTCCATCCCGAGCATCCGATGGACGACGCCACCTTCGAGACCACTGCCAGCGAGTTACAGAGCCGCATCGATGCGGAAGTCGATCTCGAGGATGCACGCGTTGTCCTGCACACCATGCTCGACGGAATCGCAGCGACGCTGCGCACGAACATCTACGTCGAAGGGCGATACGCCCTCTCGATGCGTCTGGACCCCGTCTTCTTGCAGAATGAGTCGCGGGCTGATCTTCCCTTTGGAGTCTTCTATGTCCACGGGCGTGGGTTCAATGGCTTCCATGTTCGATTCAGAGACATCGCCCGCGGTGGAGTCCGCGCGGTCCTTCCCCGGAGTGGGCCGCAGTTCACGCGGGAGGCGGAGCGGCTCTACGACGAGGCGTACGGGCTCGCCTCGGCGCAGCAACTCAAGAACAAGGACATCCCTGAAGGCGGCGCCAAGGCCGCCATACTGGTCCATCCAAACGAACTGTGTGGCCGCAGCGTCAAAGCGTTTGTCGATGCGCTCCTCGACCTGATCGTCGATGACCCTCGGATTCGAAAGTCTGTCATCGATCGGTTCGGCGCGCCTGAACTCATCTATCTGGGACCGGACGAGAATATCTCGCCCGAACTCATTGATTGGATCGTCGCCCGCGCAGCCGTACGTGGTTACCACGTGCCGACTGCCATGATGAGCAGCAAGCCGGGAGCAGGTATCAACCACAAGGAATTCGGCGTCACCAGCGAGGGCGTCGTTGTATTCCTCGAAGTCGGCCTGCAAACCATCGGCATCGACCCATCACATCAGCCGTTCACTGTCAAGATGACAGGTGGTCCGGATGGAGACGTCGGCGGCAATGCGATTCGGATTCTCCATCGAGAGTTTGGCGAGAATGCACGAATCGTAGGCATCGCTGACGGCAGTGGATCGGCCGAAGATCCTGATGGTCTCAACCACGAAGAACTTCTTCGACTTGTCGACGAAGAACTTCCGATTGTCGAGTTCGACCAATCGAAGCTCGGGGCTCATGGACGCGTTGCGGATCTGGAAGAGGCCGACGGTGTGCGGCGTCGAAACACGCTGCACGACCGTGTCATCGCAGATGCATTCCTGCCCTGTGGGGGCCGACCAGCAACCATTCACGAGGGCAACTGGAAGTCCTTCCTGCAGGAGGACGGCACGCCCTCGAGTTCACTGATCGTTGAAGGAGCCAATCTCTTCCTGACGCCGGAGGCTCGAGCCCATCTCGGCAAGGAGGAGGTCGTCATCTTCAAGGACTCATCCGCAAACAAGTGCGGGGTGATCTGCTCGAGCTACGAGATTGCGGCAAGCATGCTGCTCTCCCCGGACGAGTTCCTTGAAATCAAGGAGCGGTTCGTTGATGAAGTACTCGGCAAGCTGCGGGAGATGGCACGGTTTGAGGCCGAGCTGCTCGCGCGAATGCTTCGCCGCCAGCCACGGCTCCACCTGCCCGCGGCCAGCGTTCGATTGAGTCACGCTGTGATCCGAACTGCCGACGCGATTGAGGCCATGCTTGAAAACCTGCCAGAGGCCGATCTCGGTGTCATCGGCACCGTCACGAGCGACCACCTTCCTGAAGTCCTCATGCAGAAGGCTGGCGATCGACTGACTGATCGCGTACCGATTGCCTACCGCAGATGGCTCATTGCGAAGTCGCTCGCTGCCAGGATCGTGTACCGCGAAGGCATCGAAGCCGTCGAAGCGCTGGAGACTGAATCGATTGCCGCCCTTGCAATCGAATACCTCCACCGTGAAATCGAACGCGAACGACTTGCTGCCGAGGTTGATGCCTCGCTCATGGACCACGCCGGGGATATCGCGCAGCTCCTGCGAACGACATCAATTCTCTCGACCATTCATCCCAGTGAACCGGACGACTCGTGATCTGGAATGCAATCCTGGTCACGTTAGCGGCCTGGGCAGCGGAGCCTCCCTCGCAGCCAGCCCCGGCTGCCCCTCCAGATGAACCAGCCCAGGAGCCGCAGGACGGCGTGGCGAGCCCACTCCTTCGATGCATCGTTCACTACGACGGACGCCATCGCGTCTGCGGGGACGTTGTGGAGGAACTCCCCAACGCTATTCGCCTGAAAGATGATGATGGCACAGAACATGTCATCGGTGCGGACCGCATCGTCGCCATCGAGCCGATTCTCGAACTTCCCGCCCCGACCGAAGGGATCGTCGAGCTGCTGGACGGAAGACAATTCCGAGGACTCATCAAGCGAGATGGATGTGACACCATCGAGCTGATGATGCACGGTGTCCCAATTGAGATTGAGCGGACGCGAGTTGCCAAGGCGTGGGTGCTGGAGTCCGTCGCAAGTCGGTACGAGCAATTGAAGCCGATGATGCCACTTGAACGACCAGGGGCCCATCTGGCACTCTGCCGCTGGCTCGTTGCCGAGAAGCAATGGGATCTCGCCATTCAGGAGCTCGAAGCGCACACGAAGATGCACCGATCGCTTGAAGCCAGTCGGCTGCTCCGAGTTGCGAGGGCACACCAGAAACTGTACGAGGCGGATCCTCGGGAGCCAAAGCAGGAACAACCGGCAGCCACTTCAACGCCATCGCCTGTCACACCTGTTGACATGGCTGCAGTGAATCTCATTCGCGTGTACGAGATCGATCTCAACGATCCGCCTCAGCTTCACATTGCCGAGGATGTCAGACGACGATTCCTGGCTGCATATACCACCAGCGCCCTGCTGCCACCGAGTGAAACCGGTCGTCAGCAACTCATCGATGGACCCGCTCTTGAGGTACTCAAACTCATCTTTGCCCACCGCGCTCGCGAGTTCTACGGTGACGTTGAGGTGAGAACGGAACCCACCGCCCTCCGGCGATTCAGGCAATCCGTCCACGATCTCTGGCTGGTCCCCCGGTGCGGAAACGCCGCATGCCACGGTGGCAGCGATGGTGGACGATTCAGATTGATGCGACAAAGCCGACTTGACGATCAAATCCGAACAAGCAACTTGCTCATACTGGATGAGTTGACTTTGGATGGGTATCCAATGATCAACTGGGAAGAGCCCATGGATTCGACGCTCATTCAGTATGCGCTGCCACGGGATCAAGCCGACCGCCCGCATCCCCCAGTAACTGGCTGGCGGCCCACGCTGGAGGCACGCCAAAGCCAAACAACCCAAGCTGCGATTCGTTGGATCGAGTCGATGATGTCCTCTCCCCGACCCGATTATCCGGTTGCGTCTCCACTGCCAGCGATACCGGCGCCGGGTGCAGGCCCTCGGCTCCCGCGGTAATGCACCGATTCACGCTGAGTTCGCATCCACGACACCCTGCCCAGCCCCACCAGGCCTGACGGCGGCCTCCCACACCAGGGGCGGCGAAGCGTCTTTCTGAGAAAGCCGCCACAGGCTGGTGGACTCCTTGTTGACCCCGCCTGGGGAAGCCCTCAGACCGGCCTCAATACGCTGTCCTCACCTCGCCGCACCGCCCCCCTGCTATAGTCCCCGATCCGAAGCTGTCCCCCGGGAATGGAGCTACTCCCACATGGTTCGTTCGTCCGCCAGACTGCTGATTTCCGCGGCGACCGCCGCCTTGATGCTTGTGGGCTGCGAGAGTCAGGATGCAGCCGCTCACCGCGAGGCGGTTGAGGTCATCGAAGAAGCTTCGCGCGCTCTTGGCGAATCGCCTGTCATCGGCCAGGGGGCCACGCGACATCTGAACGATCTGGCCCGCAACCTCCGCGGCCTTCGCGGTGGCTCAAAGGCCCTCAAGGCAAGCCGAGAGCGAATGTTGGCGCAGGTGGAAACCCGTGTTGCTGAGCTCACATGGCAGGAAGGGCTGGCCGATCGAGTTGAGGCAACCAAGGCGATGGCGGTCCTTGAAGCGAACCTGCATGCCACTGCCGTCCTTCTGGCTCGATTGAGAACTGAGGAAACACTGCTGACCCAACCGCAGACAGACGCCTTGATTGCAGAGCGGGTCGAACGGCTACAGACGCACGACGCCACATCTGCGGCGCGCGACCGGGCGGCGCCGGACGTCTCAAATCGCCAGGCCGCCATCGCCAGCGCGTCAGCTGAGGCCAATGTCCTGCGGCAGAAGGCAGCGGACCTGTCGGCACAGGCCGATCAGTTTGATGGTGTCACTGGGCAGGACCTGCGCATCGAAGCCGCTGGCCTCCTGCGTCAGGCCGCTGCCATCGATGCCAGAGTCGACAGCGAGTCCAGTGCCGTTGAACTGCACCACCAAATGGTTCTCGATCAGTTGTCGCTGCAGCGAGATCATGCTGCTACAGGCGTTCAAGTTGTCGATGAAGAGATCGAGCGGGTCCGGCAACGATCTGAGGCCTTCCGAGCCCACGCCGAGGCTGGCCGCAGCAGCGCCCAATCGCTGATCACCACCCTTACAGATGCGAGCGCGACAGTCATTTCGCTGCTCACCGGTCCCGTACAGGAAAACTACAACGCAACAATTGAGAGCCTCCGAAGTGCAGTGACCGCCGCCGACAAGGCAGTCCAATCGGGTGGTCGAAGCAGCCGAGAAGTCGACACACTGGCAGCAATCCGCGGCCAGATGGGGCTGATCACCATCGCGTCGGCTCATTGCACTCGACTGGCCGAAGCCATGCGAGTGCTTGAATCACTCTCAGAGATGGGCGAATCATCGGCCGGAGTCCGTTGGGCCGAAACACGAACCGTCCTGCAGGACAACTGGGACGAGGCCAACGACACACTGTCGCAAGCCAAGGATGCAGCTGCAGAACTCGCAGGCAGACTGGGCGGCTCGGTCGGTGATGCGATGCTGAGCATTCTGGACGCCGAGCCACCAGCCGAGAACTGACACGGGACATCTTTCTACATTGCAATCGATCCGCGAGCGAGGGCCGCAGCGGCAGTTGTTCGAATCATGTCAGGCTCTGAAGGATCGGCTGCCAGATCACGCAACCGATCGCGAAGATCTGCCCTCTGACCTCTGGCGAGATAGGTCCCGGCCACAATGCAGGCGTTGCGTCGCCACATGTCGAGCGTTGCTCGCGTCATCGCTGTCCCCGCAATGGCATCAACCCGCTCGTCTTGCGTCCACTCAAGAACGCGAGCGACGTCAAGGTCTCCGTGCCGCGGAGCATAGGCGTCATTGACCTTTGCCTCGCTCGTTGCAGACGTCAATGCATTGTGCGGGCACGCTGTCTGGCACTCGTCACACCCAAAGAGCCACGCGCCGATGCCGGCATGCAGCTCAGCTGGTATCGCCTCTCGCTGCTCAATAGTCAAAGCTGCGATGCACCGATTGGCATCGACGGACCATGGGCGCAACGCCCCGGTCGGGCACGCATCAATGCACTTCGTACACGTGCCGCATGGGTCAGTACTCGCTCCAGGGGTTGCTCGAATCTCCATTGTCGTAAGGACTTCGCCAAGGAGCATCCATGAACCCAATCCGGGATCGATCAACATGGTGTTCTTTCCAACTCGGCCAATACCTGCAGACTCGGCATGCGCTCGCTCAAGAATCGGCGCGGTATCAACACATGCCCGAAAAGATTCGTCTGGCCACTGAGCAGCCCAGGCGTCGCAGAGCACGTGCAATCGCTGCTTCATCTCTCGGTGATAGTCCCGACCTCGGGCATACGCAGCCACGGCTGGATCGTGCTCAACACCATTCCGGCCCGGTGGGTGATATCGGTCAGCAACACAGATGATTGACCTGCTACCGGCGAGGAGCCGTCGAGGGTCGATTCGTTCTTCGACATGACGCTCCATCCACCGCATCGTCCCGTGCTGCCCTGCGTCAAGCCAAGCCCGAAGCGAATCGCTCCGTCCTGCGGGCTCACATCGAGCAATGCCAGCGGCAGCGAACCCTGCTGCGCGGCATGCATCCACGAAAGGCGCAGGATCGAGCGGACCAGGCATCAGAATGTGGTATCTGTTGAGTCGGTTGGTTCAAGCGCCGCATGTGCGGCAGGGAGTGTTCTCGCGCCAAACTCCACAAAGTCAACCGTCACGGTCGCGCCTTGCGGCCGCCGCCCGAACCGAACGACGCGACCGAGACCGAACCGGGGATGCCTCACTGGCTGCCCAGGATGAACGTCGAGTGTCACCACCGGAGCCACCGACCATGGATCCTCAGGTTCGAGCACCCGAACAGCCTCAGCGGGAATCTCATCAAGAAACTGACTCCCTGCCTGGCGTTCCTGAATGCCACGCTGCGTGCGGGCCATGGCGCGGCCGAGCAGTAAGTGGCGGCGAGCCCGCGTCATACCCACGTAGCACAGACGGCGCTCCTCTTCGAGCTGGGCGAGGTCATCGAACGCTCGGCTATGCGGAAGAACGCCCTGCTCACATCCGATGATGGCAACCACGTCAAACTCCAAACCCTTCGCTGCGTGAAGAGTCATGAGTGTCACGGCCCCCTGCTCGGGATCAATCGTGTCGGCATCGGCAACGAGCGAAATGGACTCGAGCCACGCTGCAAGCTGCGCCTCCAGCCCCGATGTCGGGGCACCATCACCATCAATGTCCTGCTGCGCGTCTCGGTCCGCCGCCGCACTGACAAGCTCCTGAAGATTGGCAATGCGATCAATCTCCTCTTCGCCGCCCGGCCGCGCCCGATGGGCTTTCTCGAGCCCTGACTCATCAAGGATTCGAGCGACGAGATCGGCCAGAGACGGTGTGATCAAGGACGCGGACATCGCTCGCCGCCAGTCATCAAGCATGTTGACAAACCGATCAAGAGATGCTGCCGCTCGTTTGGAGATCGATTCGATCTCGTTTCGGCGACGAATCGCTGCCATCAGTGTCACGTCGTGCCGGGCTGCGAATCGCTCCACATGATCCATCGTGGTGCTGCCAATGCCTCGCGCCGGAACGTTGATGATCCGGCGGAGCGAAATGTCATCGGCCTCGTTTCGCAGCAGTCTCAAATAGGCCAGTGCGTTCTTGATTTCTTTCCGCTGGTAAAAGGCAGTCCCCCGCGCAACGAGATACGGCACCTCAGCGGCCCGGAAGACATCCTCCACGACGCGGCTGAATGCATTCATCCGGTAGAGCACTGCCATCTCGTTCCACGGAATCGAGTCGTCGTCGTGCAGGCGTCTGAAGCGGTCAACAACCTCTTTGGCTTCGGAATGCTCATCCAGAGCAGCGAATACGATTGGCAACTCCCCTGCCCCCAACTCGGTATGCAGATCGCGTGCCCTGTGGCTGTCATTGCGAGCAATCAATCCAGAAGATGCCTGGACAATGTGCTCGGTGCTTCTGAAGTTCTGCCCCAACGAGATCGCGGTCGCCCCGGCATACTGTGATTCGAAGTCGAGGATGTTGGAGATGTCCGCGCCACGCCACGCGTAAATGGATTGATCGGGATCTCCAACTACGCAGATGTTTCCGTGCGATGCGGCTATTGCCGAAGCGATGATGAACTGAGCATGATTGGTGTCCTGATATTCGTCGACCATCAGGTATTGGTAGCGGGAACCAAGTTGCTCGCGTAGCAACGCGTCATCACGAAGTGCGACGGCGAGTAATCGCAGCAGATCATCGAAGTCGAGCGCGTGCGCTCGGAAAAGAAGGCGTTGATACGCCTTGTAGATTCGAGCAACCGAGCGGGCATAGAAGTCGCCCGCGTTTCGTTCCACATCTGCGGGGTCGAGCAGTTGCTGCTTCGCTTGACTGATGGCCGAAAGTACCGAGGCTGGTGGCCAGTTACTCGTCTCCAGTCCCGCCTCGATAACGGCTTGCTTTGCCGCCGCCTTCTGATCGGCGGCATCGAAAATTGTGAAGTCCTCCGGCACACCGAGTCGATCCGACACCATCCGCAGCTGCCGCGCCGCGAACGCATGAAACGTGGCAATCGTCAACCCGCGTGTATCACAGCCACCTGTGAGCCGCTGCACGCGGTCTCGCATTTCACCGGCAGCCTTGTTCGTAAAGGTGAGCGCCAGAATCGACCAAGGCGACACACCGCGCTCAAGGAGCAGGGCAATGCGACGGGTGACGGCGGTTGTCTTGCCGGAGCCGGGCCCCGCAAGCACCAGCATCGGCCCGGCCTGATGCGTGACTGCGTCCCGCTGAGGTTCTGTCAATCCATCCAGAAGCGTCGATTCGGTGGCCATGTGCGAATCCTACCGTTCCAGGCTTCCCCCCCCCGTTTTCAGGCCAGAATGCCGCCCAAGTGGCCCTCAGGGGCTGAAAACGACAGGTCATCCACGGCCCGCGCAGAAAATGCGCGTGCGCTAACGCGGTGTGAGACCGCCAGTTGAGATCGCAAGAGGCCGAATCCGCAAGATTGGGTATGTGCCGATCTTGATGCCACAACATGTAGTAGTACGATACGCCCCCTGATGGAGAGCCTCTTTTCGGAATCCGAATGAGCCCCCCATCAGGCCTCTTCGCCTCACCTCGCACGGAAGCGGGAGCAGGCGAAATGGTCTTTCGCTTCTGAGGGAATGAGGCGACCGCCCTGCCGTCGGGGTCTGGGTCGCAGGAGATGGAACTTCTCGGTCGCCGGTATGGAGCCTGCGGCTGGGGCACAGAAGGGCATACAACCCCATACGGGGCCCTTCGGGTGAGAAGTGTGAGGCAGACGCCGTGACCATTCTGTGCGACCAGCAGATCGAAGACACCATCGGCATCTCACCTTTCGCTGCCAATGAGTCACGAACCGACACGGTTTCCTATGGAGTCTCGAGCTACGGCTACGACGTGCGAGTTGGAACGCGGTTCAAGATCTTCACCAACACGACCAGTGGCGGAACGGCCATCGTCGATCCCAAGGCATTTACGGATGACCTCTTCGTCACCGTTGACACGACGGAGACGGGTCGGGATCACGTCCTGATTCCGCCCAACAGTTTTGCACTCGCCGAAACGGTTGAGTGGATTGATATTCCGAGAAATGTGTTGGCCATCTGCGTAGGCAAGAGCACCTACGCACGATGCGGACTGATCGTCAATGTGACTCCGCTTGAGCCCGAGTGGCGAGGCAAAGTCACGCTCGAAATCAGCAATACAACGCCGCTCCCGGCGAAGGTATACGCAAACGAGGGAATCGCGCAGATGATCTTCCTGGAGGCCCGCACCGAGTGCCGCACCAGCTATGCGGACAAGCGGGGCAAGTACCAGGATCAGGAGGGATTGACGCTTCCACGCGTTGATGGTTGATAGAGGTTTGGCCCTGTGCGGCTACCGCACCGGGTCGTCATGTGGTTCGAGGGATGAAGGGCATGGACGCCCAAGGAGTAACGATGAAAGTCAAGCGACGATTCACCAAGTCCGGAACAGATGTCTTTGCCTGCGTCGAGTGGGAACGCAGGACCAGTTGTATTTCGAACGCCGACGGGTCAGTCGTGTTCGAGATGAACGATGCGTGGATTCCGAAGTCATGGAGCCAACTCGCCACCGACATCATGGTGAGCAAGTATTTCCGCAAGGCTGGCGTTCCCCAGATAGACGAGGAAGGCGAACCAATCCTCAACGAGGATGGATCGCCCGTGCTTGGTCCGGAGCGATCCGCACGCCAGGTGGTTCACCGACTCGCCGGTTGCTGGCGGGCCTGGGGCGAGAAGCACGGGTACTTCGACACCGAGAAGGACGCCGAGGCGTTCTACGATGAACTCTGCTGGATGATGCTCAACCAGGTTGCCGCGCCGAACAGCCCGCAATGGTTCAACACCGGATTGCATTGGGCGTACGGCATCAGCGGCCCGGCTCAGGGCCATTGGGTCAATGACCCGGCAACCGGGCGGCAGATGCTCGCCGATGACGCGTATTCCCACCCTCAGCCACACGCCTGCTTCATCCAAGCGGTCGATGATGACTTGGTCGCGCCAGGCGGCATCATGGATCTCTGGACGCGCGAGGCCCGCCTCTTCAAGTACGGCTCCGGCACTGGAACCAACTTCTCCGGACTCCGCGGCGAGAACGAACCGCTTTCAGGAGGCGGCAAGAGCAGTGGGCTTATGAGCTTCCTCAAGATTGGCGACCGCGCAGCGGGAGCCATCAAGTCGGGCGGGACAACGCGGCGCGCTGCCAAGATGGTGTGCCTCGACGCCGATCACCCGGACATCGAGTCATTCGTCAACTGGAAGGCTCGCGAAGAACTCAAGGTCGCCGCCATGGTTGAGGGCATGAAGTCTCTCACCGATGAGCAGGCGGTGCTTGCCCGCGACCTCGGACTTCACCTCGACTATGACTTCAATGGCGAGGCGTACCAGACTGTTTCGGGACAGAACTCGAACAACTCTGTTCGGCTCTCGAATGACTTCATGCATGCCATTGAGCAGAACGCTGACTGGAACCTCATCCAGCGAACCGATGGCGAGGTTTCCAAGACGCTCAAAGCTGGCGACCTGTGGGGACAGATCTGCCGAGCCGCGTGGCAATGCGCCGACCCCGGCCTGCAGTTCGACGGAACAATCAACGAGTGGCACACATGCCCGGCGAGTGGTCGGATCAACGCGTCCAACCCATGCAGCGAGTACATGTTCCTCGATGACACCGCCTGCAATCTCGCCTCGATCAACCTGCTCAAGTTCTGGGATGGCGAGAAGCAGACCTTTGACGCCAAGGGATACGAACACGCCATTGATCTCTGGACCATGGTGCTTGAGATCTCCGTGTTGATGGCGGCATTCCCGTCCCGATCCATCGCTGAGCGGAGTTGGCAGTACCGCACCCTCGGACTTGGATACGCCAACCTCGGCGCCCTGCTCATGCAGGCCGGGATCCCCTACGACTCCGAAGAGGGACGCTGCGTCAGTGGCATTCTGACCTCGATCCTGACGGGACGCTCGTATGCCATGAGCGCCGCAATGGCTGGCGAGCACGGCGCGTTCGCCGGCTATGAAGACAACAGCGAAGCAATGCTTCGAGTCATCCGAAATCACCGCCGGGCCGCCGAGGGCGAAGAGCGAACAAGTGACGCATGGGAGTCGCTCGACATCCGGCCTATTGGCATCGATCACGAGTGCGCCCGAAGCGGCAATATCAACATCGCCAACACCGGTGAGTTGCTGGACCGAGCGATTGATTCGTGGGATCGCGCGCTTGCCGACGGAGGCAAGTACGGTTTCCGAAATGCGCAAGTCTCGGTTATCGCCCCGACCGGCACAATCGGACTTCTGATGGACTGCGACACCACCGGCGTCGAACCTGACTTCGCATTGACGAAATTCAAGAAGCTCGCTGGAGGTGGCTACTTCAAGATTGCGAATCAATCGCTTCGACCCGCCCTGATCTCGCTTGGCTACTCCGAAGATCAAACCAGTGAGATGCTCCGCTGGGTCATGGGCACGCTCGACTTGGATGTGCCGATGCCGGCCGACAATGGAGACATGCGGCAGGACGGCGACTCATTCCGTGACTACCTCGTTGACCAGGGGTATTCAGCCGATGACCTCGCGGCCGTGATGTCCCAGCTTCCAACCGTCTTCGAACTGCAGTTCGCCTTCACGGCATGGAACATGCCCGAGCATGTGCTTGAGCGTTGCGGCACCTCCGATGCCGAGACATTGCGAAACCAGCCTGACTTTGACGGCCTGACCGCTTTGGGATTGACCAAGGAACAGGTCAGGACACTCAATCGACTGATCTGCGGAACACAGACCATCGAAGGCGCTCCGCACATCAAGGAGGGGCACCTCCCGGTCTTCGACTGCGCCAACCGATGCGGCCCTCTCGGCACCCGGTTCATCCGGGCCGAAGGACACATCCTGATGATGGCTTCGGCCCAACCATTCATCTCGGGTGCCATCTCGAAGACGATCAATCTGCCGCACGAGGCGCGTGAAGAGGACATCGCTCGCTGCTACCGCCTCAGTTGGGAGTCCGGCCTCAAGGCCAATGCCTTGTACCGCGACGGATGCAAACTGAGCCAGCCACTCAATACGGCGACGGACGAGAGCCTGCTGGAAGATGACGAGGATGACGTTGAGATTGCAATCGCCCAGGACGAAGTCGCTGTCGAAGTCGCAACGGCGGCTGAGGCGGCCTCCACGGTCGGTCGCATCGACTACGTCGAGCGGGTCGTCGAGCGCATCATCGAGAGGCCGATGCGGCGACGCCTCGATGACACTCGTCGAAGTATCACGCACCACTTCAACGTCGCCGGCCACGAAGGCTATCTCACGGTCGGCATGTACGAAGACGGCGCGCCGGGCGAGTTGTTCATCACCATGTCCAAGGAGGGCTCCACGATTGGAGGACTCATGGACAGCCTCGGCACAGCGATCAGCGTCGCGCTGCAGTACGGCGTTCCGATCAAGAGTCTCGTCACGAAGTTTGCCCACCAGCGGTTTGAGCCGCAGGGTATGACAACGAATAACGACATCCCGTTCGCCAAGAGTCTGGTCGACTACATCTTCAGGTGGATGGGAATGGAGTTCATCGAGGGCTACCGCGAAGCCAACGCGCCGGCAAGACCCAAAACCACAACAGCAATCAAGGAGGATGCTTCATGCAAGGACGACAGGACGTCGGCCACGAGCGACACCGGATCTCCCCGGGACGTGCCGGTGGTCACCCCGGGACGGACGGAAGGTGCAGCGAGCCCACGCTCGGAGCCCCGCCACACCGCCCCGGACATGATGCCCGTCGCCTCGGCGAGCATCACGAATCCGGACGGCACGCACGCACATACGTCGGGCCTCAATCAGGCAACGGCAGCATTGATGGGCGACGCGCCCCCGTGCGACAACTGCGGATCGATCACCGTTCGCAACGGCACGTGCTACAAGTGCATGAACTGCGGCAACTCGATGGGATGCAGTTGACTTTACTGAAGGAGTTTTGATTGGCACGCCGCCGCTTGCCAAGGAGCGGTTGTGTGCACAGATGCGAGGTACGGGAGCAGGAAGCACCTGAGACTCATATGAGCCGCTGCGACAGGAAGTTGCTCGGCTTAGCGGAACAGGAAGCGATCCGCGGGGCAGGACGCCCACCATGACCTCGCTGCCACCAGGGCGGCTCACCAAAGCCGCAGGTTCACCTTGGCCCTCTGGACGCCTGATCCGGCTCACCCCGGAACACGTCCATCTCTTCCCTCCCCCCCGGGCCGGCTCCCACCGCTGGCTCGGGGGTTTGCATTGGGGCGAAGCCCCAATGCAGCGCTCACCAAAGGCGAGCGGTCTCCTGATCTTCAGGCCCCCACCACTCAATTCGCTCAATCGCCACAGACCGTTACAATCCCCGCCATGACGCTCGCCAGCCAACTGCCGCTGTACCTCCCCATCGCCATCCTGGTCCTCATGGCGGTCGGGTTCGGCGTGTTCAACATCGTTGCATCGCAACTGCTCGGCCCAAGGGCTTCGGGCGACGCAAAGATGAGCACCTACGAGTCGGGCATGAACCCGATCGGTACCGCTCGCGGCCGCTTCAACGTGCGGTTTTATATCTTGGCGATGACATTTCTCGTCTTCGACGTCGAGATCATCTTCCTCTATCCGTGGGCCGTCGACTTCGCGGCGCTTGAGCCGGGCAGTCCGGAAGCAGGACTCTTCCTCGGCCGCATCCTGTTCTTCCTGCTGATGTCGGTGATCGCATATGTGTACGCCTGGAAGAAGGGCGTCTTCCGCTGGGACTAGCAGCCGAAAAGGAGCCATCCGCATGCCCTGTTGTCTCGTATTCCTGTTCGCGCTCATCGCGCCGAGACTGATTCTGGGTCTCGTCTGGCTGATGAACCCACCCTTCATCCTGAACGCCTATGGCAACTGGATCCTCCCGCTACTGGGACTCATCTTCCTGCCGCTCACGACGCTCGCCTACGCATGGGCCGCCACCTTTGAGGCTGGCGCGTGGAGCCTTCAGGGTCTCATCGTGATGTTCATCGCGTTGCTCTTCGACCTCGGATCTCAGGGCGGCGGCGCGGCACAGACGAAAGCATCCTGATCCCCCTCCCTCGCCCGCGGTCCGCACGCTGCACGATCTCAACTGCTCCAATGTGCGCGGCCGCCCCTCACCCCCCACGCCCAACAGTCGTGTCGTACCGCACACCCTCAGGCACCGGAACCGGCACATGCACAGTCGTGCCGTGATCACCCTCGGTCACGCGGCTTGAGTCCACCGCCACGAAACTGGTGAAGGCGGATGCCAGGTTGTAGGCGAGTGCCGTGTCGCGGATTCGATCCGCCAGGCCGGCCTCGGTGGACCATGTCATGCGATCGTTGAGATCCTTGATCAATGAGCGAGCCCAGATCTGAGGAAGTGCCGGACGATCACCGTGGCCGCTCCACTGCACATCAATAGACTGCTCGCGATCGCCCACTCGGCCGGTGATCTCGACGTCCCCGTCAAATCCATCCCCCAAACGGCCACTGATGAACACCGGACGCCCGACAAAGACATCCGGCATGTTCGATGGAAAGACGTCCGTCACGCCACCGCCCAGATCGATCGCCACATCGCGAAGGGCCGGATGACTCGTCATCTCGAAGAACTCGTCCATGGCATCCACGCGTGAAGCATCGAGCCCGATCATCGAAGCCACGCCGTTACCGATGTCTGCCATTCGCTGCATGAGGTATCGATTCGGGCTCGATCCAATGCCGAAGCTGAAGATTCTCGCATCGCCCAGATTGCGACCGATCGCACCGAGAATCTCACCTTCATTGCCGATGTATCCATCGGTCAGGAAGACAATGCTGCGAACGTGCCCGTCCTCATGATCAAAGTTGAGCGCGGACTTGATCCCGTGAATCATGTTCGTGCCACCACCAGCCTGAAGGGCGTCGAGGTAGCGAATACCGCGGGCGATGTTGCCCGGCGTCGCTTTGACCGGCTGCCGCTCAAACTGCGCTGCATTCTGAGCGAATCGGATGATCTGAAACGTGTCATCGGGCCGCATGCTGCGAAGTGCTCGCTTGACGGCCTGCCTGGCAAGATCGAGCGGCTGCCCGCGCATACTGCCCGAGCAGTCGAGGACGAAGATCATCTCCATCGGGGCACGGTCGATCGATTCGAGTTCGGCAGGCGGAACCAGCATCAGGGTGAAGAAACCGCCCCGCTCATCCTCGTGCGTCAGCATGGCCGTCTTGATCGAATCACCCGCAACTTCCCAGCGAAGCACGAAATCGCGATTCGGAATCGTGTCCAGCGGACTGAGTGAGATCTTCGCCGTCGTCGGAGATGTGCGATCGATGGACACAGCGTGCGTCGGTGAGCCAAGATGCTCGATCGAGACGCCTGCATCCAAATCGAGCGAAATGTCGATGTCATGGCCGCTTCGCTCGTTTTCGTTCAGATAGGTCACATTGGTTCCACCAGAACCAGACCCTGCAGAGTCAGTACCCATTGTGTGATACACCTCGCCCCCTCGAGGAAGCGCGTAGACAGGGTCTGTCGTACCGGGGGGGTTGTATCGCGGCCCCACGACCATCGGGAACACGAACTCGAATCCACCACCTCGATACGGAAGCGTTCCGAAGTATGTGATGTCGATGTCGATCGTCTCTCCTGGTTCGATATTGGCGACCTTCTGGGTGAAGATGTTCGGTCGCTCCTGCTGCAGCAGCGACGCGACGTGGCCTTGCGCCCTGGCTTCTTCATAGAGTCGCTTGGCTTCCTCTCGCTCTCGGATGATGCCGCGAATCGTTCGATCACCGATCTTCATGATGAAGTCACTGACAGCCGAGTCCTGTGGAAGCGGGAACACATACACGGCCTCGATCTTCTCGCTGTATGGATTCGAGAACGTCTGCTTCACGCCAACCCTGGTGATGAACCCATCGATCGCGGCCTGCACATCCGTGTGTTCAAGAGGCACGGGAACATACTCGTCCGGTCCGCTGGCTCCATCAGGAATACAGGCAAGCGTTCCGCCGCCGATTTCAGCATCGGCAGCAGCACCTTCCATCTCATATGCCGCATGTGAACCAGTGCGGCGACGCATTGCCTTGCCCGCCTTCGCCTCCCGGCCGATGTACATCGTCTCGGTCGGTACTGCCCCGGCCATCGCCGCACCAGGAGAGTTGGGCTGAGCATATTGAAACGCCCGCCCCAGTACCGCTGAGGATGAGGCGGTTGGCGGCTGTCCCCATGAGATCGGGGGAGAAGTTGCATTGTCCGAAGCCGGTGACGCCAAGCCCGTTGGAGCAGGCAGAGACTGAGATTTCACGAGTTCCTGCGATGGATTCGCGGTTCCACAGGAGACCACCACCACGGCGACAGCCACGCTCAGCACCATGGTCAGCGCCGTTCGCGCGATTCGTTGAATCAGGTTCATTCAATGGCTCCTTCCGTGACCGATGCTTCGGCCTGGATTCGCTCGCCTTCGGCGTTCCCCGCGGCGATCAGTGTGATTGTGTACGTCGGATCGCCCTGCACGCGAAGATGCAATCGGGCCACGCGAACGCGGCCTGCGCACAACTCGTTCTGTGTATTGATGGCCGCCACGACAACACGGTCCTGCATGAGAGCGGCGGGGTCATAGTGCGGCGTCTCTTCCCAGCACGGCGGTCCACCGCCCTCGACGCCGACGAGTTCCACGGCATCGCCACCGTCAAACTCGACCTGCCAGGCGCCAAGCGGCGCATCCCCGCTGTCGACGAAAATGTCGACCGGCTGAAACCGGACGGTTGCGTCCGGTGCATCATCGCCCGCGCCCATCAAGGCCACCATCGTGAGCACCATGGAGACCGCAGCGAGAATCTTCGTGTTCATGAGTCGCTCCCCCTGGTTGGAATCCTGACGATCATCGTCATCAGATGATCCACATCGTCCGCATCCACATCGCCATCACCGTTGCAATCAATGGCACGTGCGTCTTTGCATTCAATCTGGCGAGCGAGCGACAACGCGTCCAGCACATCGACGGTGCCGTCCCCGTTGACATCACGCACCAGCAAGGCCGTCTCCAGCGGTGCCGAGAGTCGATGCCGCGTACCGGCCTGCGGCAGGGCCAGCAGGGCCAGAACGCCGAGCCCGAGCGCCACCACCGCTGCGGCAGCAACTCGAAGCCCGGTGATTCGCCATCCATGGCGTGGCCTTGTTGTTGGCATCGCCAGGTCCGCCACCCGCTGATCCAGCGCCTCCGGAACCGGCATCTGTAGCGACTCCCGCAGCAGGGCCTCCGCAAGATCTGGATGCTCGGTCTTCCCGGGGAAGTCTGGCTGATCGGATTGGCTGCGGTGATATTCCATGATTGCCCCCATACAGCGCGCAGGACCTCGCTTTGGTTCACAGCAATCGCTGATCTTCTCAAAACACCTCCGCAAGGCCCCTCTCAGCACAGCAGATCGCGGGTTCCGGGGTCCGCTCGCAGCCGCTGAAGTGCCTTGTGCAGGCGACTCTTGACCGTCCCGGTTGGGATTTCCAGCAAGGCGGCAATCTCAAGCAGGCTCAGATCATCCACGAATCGCAGCAGAAGCACTTCTCGCTGATGCTCGGGCAGCCCCGCGAGCACTCGGGCAAGATCAGTCCGGGCCGCGGGATCACGGGATTCAACTTCTGGAACCTCGCCGACGATCTCCCGCACCTGCTTTCGCCGCCGCGTGGCGGCGATATTTCGGATCACCGGATAGAGATAGGTGGTCAGCTCCGCAGTGAGAACCAGCCGCCGCTTCCGGCACCTCCCAAGCAGCCAGGCGAAGGCTTCTTGAGCGACGTCCAGTGCGAGGCTTTCATCACCCGTCATGCGAATCGCCACCCGCCAGACATACTCGCGGTGGCGTTCATACAACCTGCCGAACGCTTCGGATGATCCCCCGGCTACCTCATCGAGGATCGCTTGATCGATGCGCTGTCCGGCCATCAGGACGCCCAGAACGGCGGAGGTGCCTCGACGGTGAATCCCTCGACCATCAGGGACGATGCATGAAGTTGGGCCCAGCCATCCCCCCCTGCCCCGCCATAGAGATCGTCGCCCACCAGCGGATGCTTGAGAAACGCAAACCCTGCTCGTATGCAGTGCCGCCGTCCAGGCCCCAGCAGGCTGACTCCGACCAGATCGCCTCGCTCGCGATCTCGCTGATGCACGAACCAGGAGCATTGGCCGCGGCACGCCTCGCTGCCTCGATCGGACACTGTCATCTTGCGTGACCCGCGATGCCGCTTGGTAAAGAAGAGATCAAACGTGCCAGCTTCCGGCAGGCCTGGTGCGCACCGCAACAGATACTGCTTGGCGATATCCATGTCACCACGCCCACTCATGGCCGCCCGCAGCGAGGACCGCGCTTCGCCGCTGGTCGCCGCCAAGAGGCATCCACTTGTGGAAAGATCCAGCCGGTGCACGAGCCCGGACTCCTCAAGACCAGCGCAGGCGGGATCGTGGGCTCCGAGCCATGTCTCGACGTCGGGCTCATCGCCCGTGCCCTGGACGGAATGCCACCCGGCTGGCTTATCAAGAATCAGCCAGGACGGGCCTCGGTGCAGAATGACCGGCTCGCTCTCCATACCTCTACGGTAGCCGGTTCATCTCCGCCGAGGCGAACCCGCCTGCTTCCAGTAGAATGCCCGTCCGCGCGGGGCGTAGCTCAGCTTGGTAGAGCGCCTGCTTTGGGAGCAGGAGGTCGCACGTTCAAATCGTGTCGCCCCGATTTGCACCGCCGGAGGCGGGGCAAATCAGAGAGTAGAGAATAGAAAGAGAGTAGAGAGCAGGGCGCAGCCCCGCTCTCTGCTTTCTATCGGAGACTCGGTCTACTCTCTACTTTCTACTTTCTCGCCCTTCGGCAGCCCTCACGGAAAAGCCACCAAACCGCCATACCCTGAGCGTATGTCAATCACCGTCAAGGTCTGCCAAAGGGCTGTCGATTTCGCGGACGGAACGCTCACTGCCACAGCAGGGTTCCCTCGCGTTTCCCCTACCTCGCTGATCAACTGAATCGGGGCGCCGTCTCTCTCGCGGCAAACCTGGCCGAAGGCAATGGGCGATTCACAACGCCTGAGCGTACAGGTGTCTCAGGTTTCACGCCGGGGTCACCCACACACGCCCCAACTGCCCATCATATTCAACAGGTCATCAATATCGACCGCTCCGTTTCCATCAATGTCCGCCGAGCACTCATCCGTGCATGAACCAAACTGCCCCAGCAGCACCAGCAGATCCTCGATGTCCACGGTGCTGTCACCTGTGAAGTCCGCCGGGCAATCGAGGTCCTCGCAGTCGTCCGGGATGCCGTCGCCGTCTTCGTCAACCTGCGTGCCGTCGATGAGTTCACACACATCGCCCTCGCCATCGCCATCGCAGTCCTCCTGATCCGCGTTGGCGTCGATCGGGCAATTGTCGTCGATGTCGTACACGCCGTCGTTGTCATCGTCTGGGTCGGCATTGTCGCCGATGCCGTCGCCGTCGGTGTCGAGCCACTCGGTTGCGTCATTCGGGAAGGCATCTTCGTCATTGCCGAAGCCGTCTCCGTCGATATCCGCATCACAGGCGTCGCGAGCCCATCAGCGTCGGTGTCGGTTTCGCACACGTCGTCGATGCCGTTTGCATCGCAGTCGGCGCCGGCGTTTTCGTCAATGTCGCAGGCGTTCTCGATGCCGTCGCCGTCGCATGCGTCGATGAGTCCATCAGCATCGGTGTCGGTTTCGCACGCGTCGTCGATGCCATTTGCATCGCAGTCGGCGCCACCGGTGGCATCGACGTCGCACAGATCGTAGATCCCGTCGTTGTCGTCATCGGGATCGGCATTGTCGCCGACGCCATCGCCATCGGAATCGGCCCACTCGGAGCCGTCATTGGGGAAGGCGTCGGCGTCATTGGGAATTCCGTCGCCATCGAGGTCGTCATCGCAAGTGTCGATCAAGCCGTCCCCGTCGAGGTCGCTCTGGCAGGTGTCGTCACAGGCATAGGTCAGGCAGTTGCCACCCAGATCGACCCACTCGGTGTCGCCGTCCTCGTAGAAGTGCAAGCCCGAGCCATAATGATTGGTGCAGAACGAACTGTTCTGGACGGAGAGGTACGTGGTTTCCAGGAATGTGTAGATGGCCCCATAGCCATAGGTGTCGTTGGAGGTGAAGGCGCAGCCGTCTACCAGCACATCGCCGTAGTAGTAGAGGCCGATGGCGCCGCCGTAGTCCGACTCGTTCCAGTCGAAGCTGGAGTTGGAGATGGTGGCGGTCTTGTCTTCGTCGGCCTCCAGGTAGATCGCGCCGCCGTAGTTCCAGCCGTCGCTCTCGCTGAAGACGCATTGGTCAACCGTGAGATCAAGCCCGTCATTGCTGGCGATGGCGCCGCCGTAGTCTGACTCGTTATAGGCAAAGGTGCAGCCGGTCACGAAGGCCGTGCCATACTCGCAGTAGAGTCCGCCACCCATGTTTGAGGTGTAGTTGGAGTCGAACTGACAGCCGGTGACCGTCAGGTTGACATCGTTCGAGCCGTAGATGCCGCCACCCTAGGCGGAGGCGTAGTTGGAGTTGAACGAGCAGTTCTCGATCATCGGTGATCCGCCACTGATGCGGATGCCGCCGCCATCGGTACTGTCGTTGCCCTCGAACTGGCAGGACCGAATGATGGCACTGGCCCCGTTCATGACGATGGCCGAGTCGGAGGCATTGATCAGACGCAGCGACTCGATGAGCGTGGCACTGACCTTACCCCCTAAATCCAGTCCAGTCCGAGTGATCGTCTCGGACGTAATTTAGGAGGTTGAAGATGCCACAGAAGAGACATACAGCGGAGGAGATCATCAGTCGACTCCGGCAGGCGGAGGTGGGACTTGGTCAAGGCAAGTCCATCGAGGCGGTGTGTAAGAGCATCGGTGTGACACAGGCCACGTACTACC
>CAZRBV010000021.1:0-51610 GCA_964598425.1 uncultured Isosphaeraceae bacterium
GCGGCGGGGTCATCGAGCGGTTGCTGTTGTGGGTTCATCCAAGCGTCTCCATCAGCGATCGGATTTCATCGTCAAGCTCATCTTCCTGAGCGCCGTCCTGCCGAAGTGACTCGCGCAGTGCAGCTACGAACCGCGAGCGGGCAGCGCGACATCGAACCTCCGCCTGACGGGCGGAGAGGTGGTTGGATCGGACGATGTCGCCATAGGGCTCACCGAGCAGGTAGTGCCTGTGGAACAGGTCCCAATGCTCAGACAGTCCGGCGGCATCACAACGTTGAGCGGCTTCGATGCAGGCGTTGGCCACCAGTTGGCGGGCCCAAGCCCGTTCAAACTCCAGGGAAGCGTCAGGCTGATCTTCAATTGAGGCATTCCGCCGTTCCGGAGTGCGGGCACTTCGTTTGTCGGCTCGATACTGCTCTTGAAGGTACATGAGCAGCGCGTTCATGAGCCAGCGACGGAGGCGGAGGCCGCTCGAAGGCCAGGCGCGGAGCCAATCGGAGCGGCTGAGCCGATCTGCGAAGAACCCGGCGACGACGTCGCCTGCCTCCAGCTCGGGAGAACGAAACGAGGAACCGAGCCAATAGACCTGCAGTGGGCCGCTGTAGACGTCCATGATGTGCGACGTGACATCAGCTTGACCACCCGCCTCCAGTCTGGCAATAATCCACTCTTGCATTGTGCTTGGAAACGCGTTTCCCATGCCAATCCCCAACGGCGCAGTATGAACGCCCGAAGCAGTACGAACGTCCGAAATAGAGTTTCTTGAGTCTCGTACACACGACGACCAACGGAGCCCGCGCAGAAGTACCGTGGCCGAGGCCACTTCTCGTAGAGTAGCGTCTTATGGCCGTTCTGCCCAAGATCATTGTGACTGAGCCCCTTGCAGAGGAGGCGATCGACTGGCTTTCTGCCAGGTCGCATGTGGTCAGGATGGGTGTTGACGAGGACGGTTTCCGGGCAGAAGCTGCTGATGCCGATGCGTTGATTGTGCGGACCTATACGCAGGTCAATGCAGCAGTGCTCAGTGCAGCACCACGCCTTCGCGTCGTCGGACGGGCGGGAACCGGTCTGGACAACATCGACCTGGCGGCTTGCGAGGATCGTTTGATCAGGGTGGTCCATACGCCTGAGGCCAATCGCCAGGCAGTCGTCGAGTATGTCACATCGCTGCTGATGAACGCCTTTCGGCCGATTCCACCACCAGTGGCCGGCGGTCTTACATCCGAGGCGTGGGGAAACGCGAGGCGGATGGCAATGGCACCGAGGCAGTTGAGTGAGTGCAGGGTTGGCATCCTCGGCATGGGCCAGATTGGGAGGAGGGTCGCGGAGGTCATGGCGGTGATTGGGTGCCACGTACAGTTTCACGACGTGGTCGAGATCCCGATTGCAGATCGTTGCGGCGCCGAGTCGCTGGATCTGCCTGACCTGCTCAAGACGAGCGATGTGCTGAGCGTCCATGTCGATGGAAGGGTGGGCAACCACCACTTTCTCGGTGCTGAGTGTTTGGCGATGATGAGGGATGATGCGGTACTCATCAATACGAGCAGGGGATTCGTGGTCGACTCGGCTGCGCTCGCCGCTCAACTCACTGCACGACCGACGATGCGGGCCATACTCGACGTTCACGAACAGGAACCCATTCCCCGCGGCGCCCCACTGCGTGGCTGCTCCAATGCGGTTCTGCTTCCTCATGCAGCCAGCCGGACGGCGGCGGCCCAACGAGCCATGTCCTGGGTCGTCAAGGATGTGCTCACGGCGCTTCAACCCGGGGCATAAAGAATCCAACTGACACAACCTGTGGCGTGACAACGGGTTGGGTCTCAAGGTGGAAAAACCTCAATCTTGTGATGTGTAAGGGGGATTGGGAGGTCTCCCTTGACTTCCGAAGGTCGGGGTGCGCGCCGAGAGAGGTGGCCCGACACGAGAGGCAGCATTGAGTACGGAGTCGCGGGTACCGCGGCCAGCGCGAGGAGCCAACTGACGTGAAGAGAACTCTCTGGAGCGGCGTGTTTCCCATGATGGCAGCGGCCCTGATCGGGGCGAGTCTGTCTGGTTGTGGATCGAATTGGAGAATGCACGAGTCCCGTGCCATTGAGGCTGCGAAGCCCTCGACGCCGGATGCCCCGGCGTGGGTCCAGGGCAGGATGCCGATGGCGGAGGACTATGTGTTCTTCATTGGGCGGAGTCACACACCAGACTACCACCGAGACCATCTGCGGGATGGTGAGTGGGGCTTCTCGCAGCACAATCGATCGCCTGCAACTCGAGTCGGTTACACAGTGATGGACGAGCGGGATGCGGTTCAGAGCGCTCGAAATGATGTGTACGACCAGATCCGACAGCGGCTTGCACCGCGCAATCTGGGTATGACCGCGCAGAACATTCACTCAACAGTCGATGTTGGCACGTGCTATGACTGTGGTGATTCACTTCCAGCCGCTTCGCGGATGCCCGTTCAGCAGGCATGCAATCAGCCGTGCCTTCGAACGGCAGGATCGACGTGGCCCAACTCCGCTTCCCATGATCGATGCCGTGGTTGCACCAATGATGCGATCGACCGCGGCGAACGAGTTGTTTTTGCCAGCGAGTGCTGCAACTGCAGCGACACACATGTGTTTGAGTCGCAGCCAGACCCCTCCTGCGGGACCTGCCCAATCACCATCGCTGCTTCCGATTATCCATGGAATCAGCCACTGTGGCCCCATTACGGATCGATTCAAGGCCGTGACCTCTCCACCATCAACGTCGGCGTTGAGTCTGTGATGCCAGCCCTCCTGGCCAATGTCAACGAAGAGGAAATCTACTTCGAGAAGTGGCATGTGCATGAGGGATCGGATGCTGGTGGCCGACCATTTGCTGAAGGCCGGGACGAGTGGCAGTCCTACAAGTGTTGGCTACTGTGCTCTATTCCGGTGGCTGAGTATGAGGCGATCGTCGGCGACTTCCGAGGAACCTACAAGACGCTGTTGGCAGAGAGCGTCGCTCGGGATTCGGATGATCGTGCTCGCCGTGTGGACTGGGAGAGCCGTGTCCAGCAGGCCGAACTCGACTGGCGGACCGGCGAGTCGGGCGTAGATGTCGTCTATGACTATTACGACCGCCCAAGCCGCTAGATCACGCAACCAGACATGCACCGACAACGATACCGGAGATTACACACCGTGAAGAAGAGAACAGACACCGTGCTGCTGGCCCTGGGCTTGGGCGCGATGGCCCTTGTGGGATGCGCGAAGGCGAAGGCTCCATGCAATTGGCAGATGGCATCTGCGAGCGCTCCGCCGGTCATCCATGACCGCCCCGAGGCACCCGACTGGGTTCGTGGACTGACGCCCCAATCGAACAACACGATTTACTTCGTCGGTCGGAGCGACGACGCATGCAGCGCCCTTTCTGAGCGCGATGCCATGCAGAGCGCACGAAACGACATTCACGATCAGATCCGACAGCGCCTCGCCCCACGGAATGTGGGCACAACCGGGCAGGCTGGACGCATGATGGTTGATAGTGGCACCTGCATTGATTGTGGGAGTCCAATGCCCAAGGCCGCTCATACTCCTGTCGAGCAGCCTTGTAATGCACCGTGCCTTCAGGCAGGTACCAACCTCTCAAAGTGCGCAAGCCGAAGCCACTGCAACCCATGCGGACGAAAGGCGCTGAAACGCGGGTCAGCGGTCGAGATCGAGTCATCATGTGGGTCGTGTAATCAATACCATCTCTTCGTTGCATCGCGGGACGCTGACTGCCAGTCCTGCCCAACCCTGGTACACGCCGTGAACGCCGATCACAGGGCTCCGGATTATCTGCCCTATAGCTCCACGCCCATGGATCGTGACATCAACGTCTTCAATGTCGGACTCGACTCAGTCATGCCGGCGCTGCTTGCCCACCTGCAAGAAGAGACCGCTTACCTTGAGCATGACGGTGCCGGTGATCGCGCGTGGCTTCTCTGCTCGATTCCCCGAGCAGAGTTTCTCAGCATCGCGAACGAGTTCCGATCCCGCTATGAGCAGCTCTACGACATGACGCTTGGGTGGTCCATCGACGACCGCGAACGCCGAATCGAGTGGGAAACCACAGACCGGCGGACAGAACTCGAGTGGAAGATGGAAGAGAGAGCGTGGAATCGTGAAGACGAGGTCGTCGCGCGGGACCACACCATTTCGCTCGACAAGGACCGGCACCCACTGCCCGGTCGGCGCTTCAGCGTGAGTGGGTCTCAGTGAGGAGCAAGCAGTCGATGAATCTCAAGGTACTACTTGTGGCAGCGATGCTGCCAATGACGTTTGCCGGATGTACGAGCTGGCAATCAGCGAAGCCAAAGTCACATTGGGAAAGCGGGAAGGCTGTTAGTTCCGCTGGATGGCAGGCCCGTGGAGGCCGCGCGCTGCAGGAGCGAATCACGGTTCTGGAGCCACAGTGGACGGCACAACCCAAGGTTGATGCGGATTACACGAGGACGGCCTACAACGCGATCAGCCATCTTCTTGCAACCGCAAGACCACCGCAGGGCAACCACGTTGAAGACACGCAGGGGGCTGTTGATGACAACAACATGGTCGCGCTTGATGCCTTCGATCCAACTCGCCCGGTGCTCTACTCCACTACAGTCAATCTCAATGACTATGACGTCACGACGAACTTCGGCAGGTTGATGGCCGAAGCTCTTGCGACCGGACTGACGCAGCACTGGGAAAACAAAGTCATCAACATGAACCTGCGGCAGGGAAGTGTGCCAATCATTCCCCGCCAAGGCGAGTTCCTTCTCTCTCGTGATATCCAAGAGTTGGCGTTGGACTTCAACGCGGGATCGGTGATGTTGAGCACGTACTCCATTGCCATTGACAAGGTCTACGTCAATGTTGAACTGGTCAACGTGCACCATAATGCAGTGGTCGCCGCAGTCATGTTTGACATTCCCCTGGGACCACGTACCGAGGCGCTCCTTCGAGGCGTTGAGTTTGCTGAGGGCATGTCGTCCTACTTGAAGGACTCGCAATGAGCCGCTTCATCCAGGTGGTGGTCGGTGCAGTGATGACTGCTCTTGCAGTGAGCGGATGCAACGGGCCAACCCGGCCGGCAGATCTTGTCGCGCGAAAGCAGGCGTCCCTTCCGAAGACGTGGGTGCATGTGTCGTCATCATCAGGGCATGTGAAAGCACTCCCCATGGGATTGCAGCAGCGGCTCAAGGATCTGCGGACAGATCTGGTCAAAGAACAGGGCTCTCGATACTTTGCCTTCTATGGCGACTATCCACCTGAGACGAAGGCGCGAATCGATGCGATGAATCGCGCTTGCACAGAGGCCTACATGGTCAGCGACAAGGTGATCGCATCGGACCTGTCACCCGCCATGAGGTCACTCTCAGAAACCGAAGCCGACATCTGGTGGAATGACCAGGTTGTGTACGACACGCAGTGGCGAGAGTTTCAGGACGACTGGCGGGTGCTGTGGCTGATGGACTCTCCATCCATCCTCAACAGGCAGCCGATCATCGACTCCGTAGGCCCCTGACCGACGTCAGCGAGCAATAAAGCGGTCTCGATAGAATGCGTCTCCCCACAGGAGGCCGCAGCATGCCATTTACTATCGATCACATCGCCGCTCGTCAGGTGCTTGACAGTCGGGGGAATCCGACCGTGGAGTGTGAAGTGGGGCTCTCTGGGGGGTCTCTTGGCCGCGCTGCGGTTCCCAGTGGCGCCAGCACCGGTGAACATGAGGCCGTCGAACTTCGCGACGGCGGCGAGCCGTGGTGTGGCAAGGGCGTCGGAACCGCGATAGCGAACATCCACGAAGAGATTTCGCCCAACGTCCTGGGTCTCGATGCTCGCGATCAGGAGGGCGTTGACGCTGTCATGATCGAACTGGACGGCACCGACACCAAGTCGAGTCTCGGTGCCAACGCCATGTTGGCGGTGTCGCTGGCAACAGCACGGGCGGCAGCGGCCCAAAGTGACCTGCCACTCTTTCGGTATCTCGGCGGGGCCAGCGCCCACGTTATGCCCGTTCCGATGATGAACATCCTCAATGGCGGCAAGCACGCTGACAACACCGTCGATTTTCAGGAGTTCATGATTCAGCCCATCGGGTTTGAATGTTACGAAGAGGGTCTTCGGGCAGGTGTGGAGATTTACCACGCGCTCAAAGGCGTGCTGCATGATCGAAATCTCTCGACCGCAGTCGGTGACGAAGGAGGATTCGCGCCGAATCTGACATCCAATGAGGAAGCGCTCGAAGTCATCGCGGCAGCAACAGAAAGGGCCGGCTACGACCTTGGCGAGCAGATTGTGATTGCGCTCGATCCAGCCACAAGCGAAATGGTTTCCGAGGCGGCCAAGGCAGGCAAGGAGGGGTATTGCTTCTTCTCAAGCGACCCCGACCACGTCGCTTCGAGCGAAGAGATGATCGATCTGTGGGCCTCGTGGTGCGAGAAGTGGCCGATTTGGTCCATCGAGGACGGCCTTGGCGAAGAAGATTGGGATGGCTGGAAGAAGCTCACCGATCGGCTCGGCGAGGGCGTACAACTTGTCGGCGATGACCTGTTTGTGACCAATGTCGAGTACTTGAACCGTGGCATCGAAGAGGGGGCGGGCAACGCGATTCTTGTCAAGGTCAATCAAATCGGAACGCTCACGGAGTCATTCAGCGCCGTGCGGATGGCTCAACACAGTGGTTACAACGCTGTCATCAGCCACCGTAGCGGCGAGACGGAGGACTCCTTCATCGCTGACTTGGCTGTGGCCATGAATGCAGGACAGATCAAGACGGGGGCGCCATGCCGTAGCGATCGCACGGCGAAATACAACCAGTTGCTTCGTATTGCTGAAGTTCTCGGCGCCGATGCCCGGTACGGAACCTGACTACCGGAATAGCTCAAGCGTGGCCATTGCGAGAACGTATGAGATAGGCATTGACACGATGATTGCCAGGGTCCACCGAATCACCATCCGCTTTCGTTGCAGGATTCGCTTCAGCCGGACCCACAGTATCAGAAGGGTCCAGGGGCACACAGCGATTCCGAACCACATGGCGAATTCCCAAAGACCGGTCGATGTGAAACTCGTTCCGATTTGAGAATCGAAGAGATCCAGAATCCCCGCGAAGACGATGGCTGTGAGTGGCAGCGACAGGAGTCCTGCAGATAACCCCAGCGCTGTGAGCCCGAGATACCAGGCAGCTTGCGGTTGCTGCCGAAGTGCGAGCCGCAAGGCATGGCCACACTTGCAGCATCGACCATCCGGCGCAACTGCGATCGGTTGCTTGCATGCCGGACACGCAGCCGGCACGCGAGCAAGCCATTCATTGAGTGCTGCATCTGCAGTCATGGCGACATCCAGAGAGATGTGATTATGAGGGCCACGATCAATATGACCCACGAAGCGATCCCGACGATGAATGGTCGTGATGTTCCGATGGCGACAATTGCATTTCGATGACGTAGCCACAAGATCAAACTGGCGACGACGATGAAGAAGAGGGTGAGTTTCGGAATCCAGTCGAGCCTGTTGTGCTTGAATCCCGAGATAGCGACGACGGTCACATAGAACAGAACAGCGACGAACATCGAGAGACCGATCACTACAAGTGTGTGCCACCGCGGAGTTTCATCGTCTCTGATGAGCTGCAGGATGAGCGCCTCGCCGCACTCACTGCATCGCGGCTCCCGAACTCCAGAGAGGTCATAGCGACACCGAGGGCACGTGAGCTTGGACGAGCGGATGATATGCGCTGTAAACGCGTCATCGGCAGGATTGATATCGCTGGTTCCCATGGAATCCTCGTCCACCACACGATGTGCCAGCCCCCATATCCTCAAGGTACCGTTGATGGTGAGGCTTGAGGCCGTCAGGGGGACTACTGCCGCCCGCCCAGTTGTATTCGCGGATCGACCCACGCATACATGACATCAACAGCGAGATTGAGCAGGACGAGCATTGCCGAGTATACAAGCACCACACCCATGATCATTGTGAGATCCTTGCCGAGCACCGCATCGACAAAGTGCATTCCGAGTCCTGGGATAGCAAACACTTTTTCGATGACGAACGAACCAGTCAGCGCGGCAGCTGTTGCAGGTCCGAGATACGAGAGTACAGGAAGCAGGGCATTTGGAAGGACGTGATGCATCACGACGGCCCGCTCGGAGATTCCCTTGGCGCGAACAGTTCGAATGAAGTCCATCTGCATGACTTCAATGACACCCTGGCGAGTCAGTCTCGCAATCCATGCAGCAAACGGAAGGCTCAGCGCGAGCGCTGGAAGCGCCAGGTGCGCCCATGACCCCCAGCCTCCAACAGGGAACCACTGCAACCACACGCCACCGAGCATCAGAAGGGCGGTCCCAATGACGAACGCTGGGATGCTGATACCGATGATGCTGACCGAACCCGTGAGCCGGTCGGTCCACGTCCCGGGTCGCAGACCACCGAGTGTTCCCATCGTCACACCGATGAGAAGTGCCAGGAGAATGGCCGAGAGGCCGACCGCCATCGAGACAGGCAGCTGGTCGGAAATGATGTCGCTGACCGTCCAGTTCTCGTGCCGCAGGCTCGGACCGAAGTCGATGACTGGTCCGGTGTGGTCGCTCAGCATCCAGTTCACGCCCGTGATGTCCCCCAGATAGGACCAGTAGAAAGACCATGGATCATCAAGATTCCACTGCGCTTGCATCGCGGTCACAATCGCCTCGGGTGGTCGTCGCCCCTCATCTTTCTCAAGTGGATTCCCTGGAATGAGCCACGCCAGCAGAAAGGTGAGCGTGTACACCGCAAGCAGGATGAACGGCACTTGAACGAGCCGCATCACGATGAGGCGCTGCATGGCTGTCATGGAACGTCTCGATGCCGTGTGACATCACCGAGATACTGGATCAGCCTAGGGTGTGAAGTCATGCCATTCAGCTCAGTGGGATCGTGCATTGTGACCTCGACAATCTGGCAAATGGGAAGCAGCGGCATATGCGTTGTGAACAGGTCACGCTCGATATCTCGCAGGCGACTCAACCGAGTGGTGGTGTTTCGCTCCAGCTTCGCAGCGTCGAGGCGAGCATCAATGTCCGGGCTGTTGAATCCCCGATCGTTGTTTCCATCGGTGCTTCGAAACAGATCGAGAAAAGTCGTTGGATCACCCCAGTCTCCATACCAACGCCCCCGAGCAATCATGAAGTTCCCAGATCGGAGATCGGCGCTGAATGCCTTGCTGTCCTTTCCCGTCAAGTGAACATCAACACCAAGTTGTTGCTGCCACTGGCTCCGAAGCGCCGCCGCAATTCGTCGGTGACGGGACGACGATGTGGTGTACAGAAGATCAACACTTGGAAACGCATCGCCATCCCGGTTGACAAGGCGACCTTGTGAATCAGATTCCCATCCTGCCGCCGCCAGTTCGGCGACCGCTGCGACAGGATCAAAGCCAAGGCCGGTTGGGGGGTCGTATCCCAATATCGCGTCATGCGGCGTAAGCGTGTCGGCTATGGGCTCGTGCAATCCGGTGACATGATCGACGATCTCCTGCTTGTCCGTGGCCATCGCGAAAGCGCGCCGCACGCGGGGATCATGGAACGGGTTATTGGCGCCAGATGCCAGCTTCGGGCGGCAGTTGAAGCTGAAGAAGTCGGTTCCATATGCAGGAACGGCGTGAATTGATCGAACCAGACGATCATCGTTGTGTTGTCCTGATGCTGACGCGTCCAGGAGATCCCGCCGAACATCCGCCGAGACGCCTGTCAGCCAATCGACCTCACCCTGATCGAAGGCAAGAAGCGCAGTGTTCGGATCTGGATATGAGCGGACAAGAATGTCCCGCGGGCTATTCGGGCGGGCGCTGCGGGCCTTCGGATTCCGGACAAGCCGGATATCGCGTCGGTACCGCCATCGATCGAGTGTGTACGGACCGTTCGTGACGATTGAGTCCGGGCGGGCCCACCCGCGATCGGACTTGAGTCTGCCGGTGGCGGGATCGATCGAAGCAAATCGTCGACGATCCCACGTCGGCGTCCGGACTGCCTTCCAGCCATCGCGGTGGAGTACCTCCTGTTGTCCGGGCTCAAGAACCCACCCTTCAACTGCGGGACGATGAACCGGAAGGAGCGGCGCAAAGGCAAGCAGATCAAGGAGATATGGGACTGGCTGGGCGAGTTCGATTTCAAGAACATGGGTGCGTAGGGCCCGAACGCCGACGGTCTTGTCAAAGACGCGATCGGTCTGCTCCATCAGCGACTCACCAGACTGGGTGTTCGGATCGAACGCAGCAAGTGCAGTGGTACGCCAATCCCAGAATGTCCGTGCTCCCTTGATGTCAAAGAGAAGACCGGAATAGTCGGCGGCCGTATCTGGCGAGAGCAGACGCTGCCAGCTCCAGACGAAGTCGTGGGCCGTGACCGGGCTGCCATCGGACCACCGCGCCGATTCATCGAGTTCAAACCGCCACACCAGACCATCAGACGAAGCAGTCCACCTCCTCGCGACGGCTGGCTCGATCGAGAAATCGTCTGTATTCCAGCGGACAAGGCCCTCGAACAACGCATAGGCCATCCGCATGTCGTTGAGCCAACTCATGCGTTGGGGATCGAGTGTGAAGACTTCATTCTCGCTCGCTATGACAAGTTCAGCGTCATCGCCGCCTTGATCGAGCGATATCAGCGCGACGAGCGCGGCACATAGCACCACAAGCGGAAGGAGGAAACGCACCATGAGGCTGCAAGCCTATCGTCGGTGTGTTCCCAGCTGCTGAAAAAAGATCAACTACCGTTGGTTCGGCCCCAGCGATTCCGACCAGCTTCCAGTGGGGTGCGGTCTCCCCTTGAAATCGCCTGGCCGTAGGCCGGTGTGGCTGATGCTGAGCCGCCGCCGGTCTCATTGTCCATCAACACGATCATGACCTCACCCTGATCCAACGTCCGCCCCGCCAGCGCGGCAGCCTGCTCGTTGCCTGAAAGAGATTCCCAGTTGGCGAGAATGGCCTCATACAGGCCCCCGAGTACAGGCCCGGTGGTTTTTGCAAACGCGTGAAGGGCATCTGGGTCTCGCTGGTCGAGGAATTGCTGCTGTACGTGCTGCATGTGTGGCTCAATCGCATTGAGCATGTCCAAATCGCCCGCTTGGAGCCGTTGGATCATGGCGTAGAGCACCTCAGCTTGCGTGGCTTGTCCGGTATCCATCACTTCCTTGCGGCCACTTTCAGCAGTGCGTGTATTGCTGACCGCAGCGGCTAGCGTCTCGAGCTGCTGGCGAAGTACTGTCCAATCTGATTCGGTCGCAGCAGCGCGACCGATATCTCTGAGCACTCGGACAAGCCGCGTCGGTGACACATTCGGCTGATTGATGAGCGGTCTCAGGCTCGCCGCTGCCCACAGCCTGGTACCTGTACGCGGCTCCTGGCTGGTGTCCATGTGCTTTGACAGCAAGGTGACGGCGGAGTCTGTACCGAGTTCTCCAGCTATCTGGCAACCGGCAATTGATTGCGGCACATTGCCGCTGGTGAGGATGTCCTTGAGTTTCGGGAGTACAAGGTCTGCATACGCCCCGCGAAAGGTTGGGGTTGCTCGGCTTCCGGCAACACCACGAAGGTCCATCATCAGCTTTTGTCGGGCTGCAGGATGCAGGGAGGAATCATCGCTCGCGAGATCTGCAGCATACTTGTCGACAAAGGCGGCGATAGAGGCCTCTTCATCTGGTGTCAGTGTGACCTTCTTGAGGTATTTGCTGAGGCCCTTTGGGGCGGGCTGCGCCGAGGCGGACGCTGGCTCGAATGCTGCAATGACGAAGACAGCGACGAGCGGGAGCCACAGTGAGCGGGTGAAGCGATTGAGAGTGGTTCTGATGAGCGACATGGCTGAAGATGTACCGGGCCCGGTGGGGGTCTGCATGAGGTGTGATCGCGTGAGGATACGGGCCCCAGCCCGCGAGGGGAAGAGGTTCCACAGAGGTCGAAACCGTGACGACCTCACCCTCTGCGATTCCATGTCATTGTACTGGAGGACATCGCCGGGAACGAATCGTCTCATGGTGTGGCGACAAGCCCCGGAACGGGGGGTACCATCTCGGCACGATCCGCGGGAATTCCCCGCTGGAGGGGTGTGAGGGGCCCTCAACCGCCACTCCGGGTCGCGAGAAGCTTGCCAGTTAGAAACCATGTCACGACTCAACCACGTTGCCCTGATCCTCCCGATACTGATGCTCTTGAGTGTGGGCTATGGCCAGCACATCGATGCAGATGCTGCGCCACAGGTGACTCGGTCACGGCTTGCGACCTGCCTCGTTCGTTTCGCCCGCGAGGTTCTCGGGACCGAACCGTTGACGGTTCAGGGGCTGACCGCTGGCGCCGACTTTCTGCGGGATGCCACGATACTGGAGCCGGATTTAGAGTCCGCGTGGCGACTCTTGCTCGACACCGCCATCCTGACTGAACAAGACGAGAGAATCGATCAGGTTCTCCCCAGGATCGTCAGCCTCTCTCCTGCGAGTTCCACACAACGATTGCTGCGACTATGGCGGGCGGTTGGTGAGGCGCACCGGCTCGACGAGAAATCGAGCATGATCGATCGGCTGATCGACCCGGAGAATCGATCCATCGTCGGTGATACGGTTGCTTCGCGATTGGCACTGCGTTTGGCTCTCCTGCATCGCCAGGCGGGGAACAGTGATCTGTTTTACCACTATCTGATGCGGGCCAACGCACTTGATCCTGCCAATCAAGAGGCGGCATTGATTCTGGCTGGCGTTGAGCAACACCTGCTTCAAAGTGATCCATCTGAGTGGGCTGGAGTTCTTCTCAATCTCTACCGCATCAACCCAACAGATTCGCAGATCGCAGCTGAACTCGGGATGCTGCTGTTGCACCACGGTGCCTATGAGTCAGCCGCCCGCATGCTGGGAATCGCGCGTGACGTGGAGCGAGAGTCAGGCAGAGATGCAGGAGTTGATTATGACGCTGACTACCTGCTGGCGTTGTGGGCCTCCGGCCAGACAGTCGAGGCGGCCGAACTTGTTCTTGAACGACATCAACGCCTCAATTCCATGTTCAGGCAGGTCGTGAAGCAGGGGGATGGTCCTCGCCAGTCAACGCTGGAACTCGCCTCCCTCGTTGCGCCGCTTCCACCAAAGCTTGCCACTATTGAGTGTCTCATGGCAATGGACAATGATGATCCACTCGTACTCGCAGACGCACTTGGTGAGGCAGAGCGGGCAGCCAACGACCTCGACCGGCTTCGCGAGTCTGATGGCGTGGAGTCAGGCCCCAGAGCCCAGAATCTCAAGCGTCTGTTGTGGCTGCTCGTGGTTTTGGATGGCCCATCAGGTTCTATTGAGGATGTTGTTCATCGCATCAATGCACTGTCGCCGCTCGATTCAACCGAATTGGCAATGTTGGGGGCTGCCACCAACCCCGACATGCCGATTGATCAGGTTGAATCAGGCCTGGCGAAGGCCGCAGAGTCTTCGGTCGTGGCGAGTCTCATTCTGGCGCAGCGACTTGAACAAGCAGGGCACCAGCGATCTGCCGCAAAGGTGTTGCTTGCTGCATGGGAACGAGATCCCGGGTCGATGCTTGGCGTGCTGGCAGGGAAACGTCTGGCAGGGCTGCTTGGCGTAGAGCTCCCAATGTCACCGGTCGCGGCATCCATGTCATCCAGAGTCGAATCACTCCCAACACGATTCGATCGACTTGCAGAAGAGCCATCACTGGCGGTAACCCTGAGGGCAACGCCACGTGATCTGGTGGTGCAGCCATTTGAACCGGTTCTTCTTGACATTGAACTTGCGAACCACACGCCCGAGCCGTTGGAGATCGGCCCCAATGGACCTATTGAGGACCTGTTGTTGGTACAACCATCGGTTGACGTTCCGTACGCGGATGTTTCCCAGGGCCCACCTGTATTCATTGATTTGGCTCGTGAGCTTGTGCTTGAGCCACACGGCGAAGTCAATGTTGCGCTCGATCTGAGGACCACGTGGGTTGGAAGCGTGCTCGACTCGCGGCCACTGAACGGGGCGGTTGTTGATGCTGAGGTGTTTCTCAATCCGCGTGTAGCCACATCACCAACTTCGTTCGCTCCAGTTCCTCAATCAGGCCCACTTGGAAGCAAGGTTGAGAGTCGCGAGATTCGCATTGATGGAGTTCGAACCAATTCGGCATGGGTGGACGCTGCGATCGCTCAGCTGAAAGAGGCCCCTTCAAGTCAGGACACAGAGTCAATAGCCCTGCTTGCGTTTGTTCTCAGTGAACAGAATGCGTCAGAAGGAGCGACGGATGTATCACCGTCACAGGCGGTGGATATCGCCGCGGCAATTGCCGAGTCATGGCCGCACCTGCATGTTGTTTCTCAGGCCTGGCTGACCGCGATCATGCCGATGTCCGACCCGCTTCGGGCAGTGTGGTCTCTTGTGGAAGGCAGTACTGAGCCGCTCATTCAGCGCATCCACCTCATGCGGGTCGTTTCAAACTTCGCTGATCCGGGTCGATCCCTTGCGGAACCCGTTGTGGTAGCAGGACTCCGCTCGGGCGTAGCAGAGGTCCGTGTTCTTTCTGAGTGGATCGAAGCCACCTTGCAACTGCAGGCGGAGGACCGGTTTGGTAACCAGTCAGACGATTCCACCAGTCCCTGACATTTCACAGCGGGGAGTGCGCTGGCATCGCTGGCGTGTTGCTGGTTCAGCGCTGGGTGTTGTACTGGTAATCCTGGCGATTTGGCTGGTCGCATCACACGCGGGCCAACTCTCAAGCGCATGGGCATCGCTCCGCGATCCCGATCCAAAGACGCTACTGGTTTTTGTCGGCAGCATCCTCGCATCGATCCCAGTTACTGCTGCCGTGCAGCAACTCATGCTGTATCGAATGTCTGGCGCGAGAGTCAATCTGTGGGAGATGTCAGGTCTTATCTCAGTTGCAACACTACTCAATATGCTCCCGCTCTGGCCCGGTGCGATTGGCCGTATCGGATATCACCGCGTGGTTCATGGTGTTCATCCTGTTCGCGCTGGAATGGCAATCGTTGCGTCCCGGTTGCTCGCATGTGGGGCGGGTGCGGCTCTCCTCGCGGGGGCGTGGATCATTGCCGACGATGGAATTCGTGTGCTGATTGCTGGATGGGTGGTTTCGTGGGTTGCCCTTCTCATGCTCTCGTGTTGGCCGAGGCTGCGGCTGGCGAGTCTGGCTGCAGCGTTGGTATGGCTGGACATGCTGATCACGACCGCGCGATACATGGCTGCGTTCCGACTGCTCGGGACAACCTTGAGCGCCGAAACTGCGGCAGCCGTTGCGGGTGTATCGGTTGTGGCCTCAAGCATTCCCTTTCTTGGAAGTGGCCCGGGGTTGAGAGAGTGGACAGTGGGCTGGATGGCCTCGCGGCTGGACTACCTTCCCGACGCACTCGTCATCGGAGTGATGGCAGATTTGCTGGTGCGGGCAGCGACCCTGATCCTGCTCCTTCCAATCGGGAGCATCTCACTGCGGTGGCTTGGGAGGAATCTCCGGGCTGCGGTCGCGGCCTCAAGGAGCACGGAGGCTGTTATGCCGACTCCGGGTCAATCCCCAGATCACGCACCGTAAAGAGTGCTTCAAAGCGGTATCCGGCCGATTCAATGGTCTCCCGGGCTCCCTGAAGACGGTCCACGACGGCGATGATGGCTGTGATGCTGGCCCCGGCGGCTTCGATATCTCGCGCTGCCTCCAAGACCTGACCGCCCGTCGTGGCAACATCTTCCAGGAGCGCGACACGATCGCTGGCCTCCAGCGAGCCTTCGAATCGTTTGGCCGTGCCATAGTCCTTCTTCTGGTTGCGAACAAAAAGGCATGGCAGTCCAGACGCCATAGAAGCGGTCGTAACCAGTGGAATGCCACCAAGTTCGGCGCCCGCGAGCAGGGTGGTTCCCTCAGGAATTCTGCCTGCAAAGAGTTGCCCCAGTTCTCGGAGCACATCAGGCTGGGTCGAGAATCGGTACTTATCTATGTACCAAGTGCTTGTGCGGCCACTTCGGAGCGTGAAACGCCCTCGCAGCACCGCGGTTTCAGCGATCCTCTCGGCAAGTGATGGTGTCGGCATGGCTACAGAGCGTACACGAGAGCGCTGCACATGGTTCCCCCAACGGGCTGCTCCCGCTACCTTTCCCTCCCTATGACATCGGTTTGCTTCTACTTTCAGATCCATCAGCCGTTTCGGCTTCGGCGGTACTCGGTTTTCCGTACCGATCCGTTTTACTTCGACAGCGAGTCGAATCGCTCAATCATGGAGAAGGTTGCCGAGAAGTGCTATCGGCCGATGACCACAAAACTGCTTGATCTCATCGAGCGGCACGAGGGCCGTTTCAAGATCAGTTTTTCGGTGACCGGTACCGCCATTGAGCAGATGCAGGCGTGGGCACCGGATGTGCTGGACCTCCTGCAGCAATGCGCAGCGACTGGCTGCGCGGACTTTCTGGCGGAGACCAGCCACCACTCGCTATGCGCACTCTATGCACCGGGCGAGTTTCAGCAGCAAGTGGATCGTCACGTCTCGCTGATGCGCGACACATTTGACATCGATCCGATTGTGTTTCGCAACACAGAGTTGATCTACTCGGACCGCATCGCCAGCATGGTGGCGGATTTCAATCGGTTTAAGGGCATGGTGTGTGAAGGCGTGGACCGACTTCTTGGAGACCGATCTCCAGCTTGGGTCTATGCACCTGCAGGAAGTGGTGACTATCTGCCCGCGGCCCCATTGCGTTTGCTGCTCAAGAACTATCGACTCAGCGACGATATTGCGTTTCGGTTCTCCGATAAGAACTGGTCAGAGTGGCCGCTCGATGCGTCGAGGTTCGCCGGTTGGGTTGATCGGATCAACGGCGATGGATACCTCTGCAACTTATTCATGGACTACGAGACATTCGGCGAGCACCAGTGGGCCGATAGTGGAATCTTCGACTTCATGGACGCGCTGCCCGGCAGCGTGTTTGACACGAATCCGGGCCAGAATGACTTTGTCACCGTTCGTGAAGCGGTGTCGAAGTACGACCCGGTCGGTGTGTACAAGGCGCCTGATCCAATCTCGTGGGCCGACTCTGAGCGAGATCTGAGCGCGTGGCTTGGAAATGCTATGCAGGAGAATGCGGCGGCGGAACTGTACCGGTTGGAGGGCCCTGTGAAGAAGGCCCACGAAGCTGGCGACGAGTGGATACTTGAGGATTGGCGGAAGTTGACGACCTCGGATCACCTGTACTACATGTGCACGAAGTATTGGGCGGACGGCGATGTTCACAAGTACTTCAGCCCGTACGACAGCCCCTATGACGCCTACATCAACTTCATGAATGTACTAGACAATCTTCGCGTGCGGTGCGAGCGTTGATGATGGGCGGTGGAATTGTCGACACCCGAACCATTATCGGCATGGAGATCCACGTCGAACTTGCCACGCGTACCAAGATGTTTTCAAGGACGCCGAATGTGGCGCATCCGGATTGGTATGACGCCCCGCCGAACTCACTGTGCGATCCGGTATGCCTTGGGCTGCCCGGCGCACTCCCGACGATGAATCGCCGGGCGGTCGAGATGTCCATGCTCGTTGGGATGGCACTCGGGTGCCGGATTCCCGACCGCAGCAACTGGGATCGGAAGAACTACTTCTATCCTGACCTTCCGAAGGGGTATCAGATCAGTCAATACGAACACCCCTTGTGCGCCGAAGGCGCCATTGATATTCCCCTGGCGTCTGGGGGGACGGGGACTGTTCGCATCACTCGGGCCCACCTCGAAGAGGACACGGCGAAGTCCGGTCACGAGCTCCCGGGTGGCATCGAGACCGAGGGAACCATTGTCGACTACAACCGTGCGGGAACGCCCCTACTTGAGATTGTGACTGAGCCGGACTTGTTCAGCGCCGACGATGCTGTGACATTTGGACGTGAACTCCGCGCGATATGCCGGGCGCTCGGTGTCACTGAGGGCATCATGCAGCGGGGTCATATGCGGTTTGAACCGAACATCAATGTGGTGATCACACTTGAAAATGGTCGCGAGGTTGCCACGCCAATTGCGGAAATCAAGAATCTCAACTCGTTTCGGGCGGTGCACGGTGCCATTGAGTACGAAGCGAAGCGTCAAGTTGAGCAGTGGCTTGAAGATGGTGTTGAGATGGGACCTGGTGCGAAGTCGACGCGTGGGTGGGATGACGTCACGTGCGTCACGGTCTTGCAGCGATCCAAGGAAGACGCCCATGATTACCGCTACTTTCCTGAGCCGGATCTCGTACCGGTTGAGGTAGATGATGCGTGGCGAGAGAGAATTCGAGCGCAGCTCCCCGAACTTCCCATGCAGCGCCGCAGCCGCTATCAGGATGACTGGGGCATCTCTGCAAAGGACGCAGCGGCCCTCACCGAAGAGCCCGCAATGGCCACGTTCTTCGACGAATGTGTGGACGCGGCTGCCGCCAGGAGGGTCGATGCGCCACTGGCAATCGCCAAGTATCTCCTCAACACGGGCGTGCGGATCGCGCGAGAGCGAGATAGCTCGGTGTATGACTGCGGCATCAATCCCCCGCAAGTGGCAGGCATCATCGAGATGTTTGAGGCTGGCGACATCGGCTCTTCCTCTGCGACCGCCCTGTGTAGTCTGTTGTGTGACACCGATGACGATGCGCGGGTCGTCGCCGAGCGAGAGCAGCTCTTGCAAGTCAGTGACACCGCCTCGCTCGATGGTTGGATTGATGAAGCGTTGGCTGCGCAGCCTCAGGCTGCGGAGGACTTCGCAGGTGGCAAAGATGCAGCGGCCGGTCGAATCATGGGCCACGTGATGAAAGCCAGTGGCGGCGCAGCGGACGCTGGTCTTGTGCGCGCACGATTGATCGAGCGGCTTCGCTGACTTTGAAGCACCGCTACGCGGTGACTGAAACCATGTTGATCGGGCTCAAGGGACGATCGCCACGATCAGTCTCGGTGACCCCAATCTTGCGAACGACATCGAGCCCATCGGTCACTTTGCCGAATGCTGTGTACTGACCGTCAAGATGTTGGCAATGATCTCGCCCGAGGCAGATGAAGAACTGGCTGCCAGCGGAATTGGGATCGGCTGTCCTCGCCATTGAGAGGACACCCTCATCGTGCTTTCGGTCGTTGAACTCGGCGTCCACGGTCCAGCCCGGCCCGCCGGTTCCGGTTCCATCGGGGCAGCCTCCCTGAATCATGAAGCCCTCGATGATTCGGTGGAACCCGGTGTCGTTGTAGAACCCGTCCCGAGCGAGTTTCTGGAAGTTCTCGACGTGCTTCGGAGCGACGTCATCCCAGAGTTCAAGCGTGAGCGGGCCAAGGGTTGTTTCGATTGTGGCGGTTGGGTAACTCATATCCGCAGTGTAGTGGACCGGGGCGTGTGGGTTCTCAGCCGCGACTGCCCGGCTCGAGTGACGCCACCATCTGGCCAGCCCGCCAGATGCGAACGGTTCCATCGCTGGCGCTGACGGTCAGTGCGATTGAGCGTGTCCCATCGGTGATGCCCGCTGCCGCTGCATGTCGTGCGCCAAGACCAGACTCGACTGGGTGGCGAGATGTTGCGAGCAGCCGCGTGCCAGCAGACTCGATGACTCCGTTACCACGAATCACGATGGCACCGTCGAGTTGAGAGTACTCCCGAATCGTCTCTGTCATTCGCTGGTCGAGGATGTTGCGGCTTTTCTCAGGATATCCTTGAAATGGGTTCAAGATCATCTGCTCAGATCGGGCGATGACCTCTTGTGTGTCGCCGATGACCAGGAGCGCACCGATGTGCCGCCCTTCGCGGCCATGAGCACCCAGGTGCAGCGCGAGATCAAGTGCCCGCTGAAAGACAGTCCGTTTGATGTGTTCCGCGATCGATGGCTGATCTGCAGCATGCAGCAGCTCGTACTCAGCGCCAAGGTGCAGCACGACCAGACTGTCAAGCAATCCTCGGTATGGGCCCGTGAGGAAGACGGCGGTGTCGGCGAGATCGAGCAGGCGTCGTGACACAGCGACAAGAGCAGCCAGCTTGATCTGCCCAAGTCGATCGAGTTCAACGTCCGGAACACTCAGGACCTGGCTCTTGGAAACACGAAGCCGATCTGCTCGCCGTTGATCGTCCACACGCCTGGTGATCAGAATTGTGCCCGCGGGGGGTTCTGTTCCCTCAGGAAGCGCGTCGGCGGCGACGAGAACCGCTTTGGCACCAGAGGATCGAGCAATGCCCGCCGCCGCTTCAACAAGCAGATTGGCTGTCAGGGCGGGGTCAGGCACTGGCGACTCCGGGAAGTGTCGAAGGGAGGATGGACGCTGCCAATGCCATCAACGGCTGAGATTCGGCCGGGCTTTGAATGCGGTAACTCCTGTTGGCAGGAGGAAGGTGTGTCCGCGGTATCTGCTCAGTGATCCACTGAGCAGCACGGGATCTCGGTAGTCGCCGCGGCGGCCTGCACGGATCAGTTTTGTGAGCGTGGGTGACGGCAATAGCACCGCCGGCTCATCCTGTACGCCCCACGCATCAGAGTCATAGACGAAGATCCATGCGCCGTGGCGCCCTCTGAGAAGTCGCCCCCGGCGCGAGAGGATGAGGGTCCCATCGAGCGGACCATTCGCCGATGCGACGTCCTCACCACGATCCACAGTCGTTGGGATTGTCGGGACCGCACGTTGTAGCTGGTTGATGATGTCGGCGACGCTGTCGCCCTCTGCCGTACCTCGCCGCATTTCATCATCAGGATCCTGCTCCGGTGACTCAGGGACTTCACGGGGTGCGTGGGCGCTCTGAACTTCGGCGTTCTTGAGCATGATCCAATTTCGACCCTCGAATAACGTGACATCGCCCGAGACGGTGAAGATCGGTTGGGTCCCACCCTCTTCGTGCCAACGTTCCATGTCCTCCAGCGTCCGATTGGGAAGGAGCACAAAGTCTCGGGTTCGCCCCTCTGGGTCGGCGGCTTCGCCTACCAGCCGGAGGACCCAGGGTGACCACTCGTTCTCCCTGACCATGACGCCATCAACGTTGGTCAGAATCGCCCCGTGTGGTACCAGCGGTGCCGGCCCCGGGCCTTGGGGGGATGGCTGAGTACCCAGAAGCGACGCCGCGATCGTCAATACCCATACTGTCATGGCTGTCAGCGTACCCCGAGCGTGAGCGGCTCGCCTGCCTTTGCCTCGGGGCCCTGTGGCAGGTATCCTTGGGGGTCTCCGGCCGAGTGCCCAAGTGGACTAAGGGAACGGATTGCAAATCCGTCATTCGTGGGTTCGAATCCCACCTCGGCCTTGAGCGGCGCATTGATGCCCCTGTGACTCCCTGACGGCTGGCAGCCCGAGGCGGCACTTCAGGACACCGATCTGTCCGATCCGACACCGATCTGCCTGATCTGAATAGTGTCCTACACTGCCGCCATTACCGTGCTCAAACACCAGAGCAGTGCCAGGAGCCGGTCTGTGGAGCAACAGCAGCACATCCTGATCGTAGAGGACGAGCCGGAAATCGGTGAGTTGATCGGTTTGCACCTGAGTCAGGCCCGCTATTGCACGCGCCGGGTTGAGTCAGGCGAAGACGCGCTCGCTTCGATTGACCTGGAGGAACCAAGTCTTGTGCTGCTTGATCTCATGCTGCCGGGAATTGATGGGTTGGAGGTATGCCGCCGATTGAAGTGGAACGATGCCACTCGCCGTATTCCAGTCATCATGGTGACCGCAAAGGGTGAGGAGACCGACATTGTGACAGGTCTGGAACTCGGCGCAGACGACTACATTGTGAAGCCGTTTCGGTCCAGTGTTCTGGTTGCTCGAGTCCGAAACGTTCTTCGAAGAACCTCAGCCCCTTCATCACACGAAGAAGAATCGTCCAAACGAAAGGTTGGCGATGTTGTAGTAGATCTCGACAGGCATGAAGTTTCGGCGAATGGAAATCCCGTCGCCCTGACTGTGACCGAGTTCGGCATTCTGGCGTTTCTCATGAGGCGTCCAGGGTTCGTACGGACTCGAGATCAGATCATCAGTGAGGTGCACGGCGATCAGGTCGTGTTGTCTCGCAGAACAATCGATGTTCACATAACCGCACTTCGAAGAAAACTCGGTGGTGCGGGTCGGATGATCGAGACGATTCGGGGAGTCGGCTATCGGTTGTCCCAGCGGGCGGACGAGGGTTGACTCACTCCACAATCAGACTGTCGTTTCTGCTTCGGGTCGGTCTTCCCCTTGTTGCTATCGAATTGGTCACTGTGGCCATTCTGGGAGTTGCAGGGTTGAACGTCACTCGATCAGCAGTGCGCGACGGCGCAGTTGATGTTCTCACAGTGAGTGCTCATATGATCGCCAGCGAGGTAGAGAAAGAGCACATCCCAACGTCGCCGGATACCCCGTGGGGGCGATCCAGACTCACAGTGATGCAAGTGCAACCGGCGGGATCAGGGCAAACCCGTGGCGTCGTGGTGCACGACTCCGGGGTCGCCGAGTCAGCGGTGCCCGAGATGGATGATCACCTGAACAGGCCGGAGATTGCGGCAGCCCTCAGGGAGGGTGCAGGGGCGAGCGTTCGTCGCAGTGCCACGGTAGGCGGGAAACTGCTCTATGCGGCAGTCAGAGTCGGTGGTCAATCTGGTCCGGCGACCGTGGTTCGACTCGCAGTCCCGATTCGTTCGGTTGACGCCAGTGTGCATGTGCCGTTCCCATTGCTTGTGTGGACCGGCGTGCTCCTTGCCCTTGCCACCTTGGCACTGTTGGCGGTGGTTGAGCGTCGGCGAAGTTGTGATATCCAGTCACTTGTGGAGGCGGCATCAGATCTTGGAGACGGCCGGCCAGCCCGGCGGATTCTGACCGAGGACATCGGCGACGACCTTCGATCGGTCGCTCAGGCGATAAACAGCATGAGCGATGATGTGTCGCGGCGGATCGAATCTCTGGAGGTATCAGAGAGTGAGATTCAAGGCATTTTGCATTCCATGGGGAACGGCGTGCTGGCGCTGGATACCCATCAGCGAATCCTGAATCTCAACCGCGCTGCCGAGGGGATATTCGGTCTGACCCGCGCGACGTGTCGGGGGCACCTGCTCGCAGAACACATCCGCGATCCAGCACTCTCCGCCTTCATTGATGACGCTCGGCAGCGGGGGCGACATCATGCTGCAGAGTTGGAATTGCAGTCGATCGGTGGTCGATATCTTGATGTGGTCAGCGAGCCCCTGCACGATGGCGACGGACAAGTCATCGGTCTTCTCCTGGTGTTCAACGATCTCACGCGTGTGAGACAGCTTGAACAGATGCGGACCGACTTCGCGAGTAATGTTTCTCACGAGTTGCGGACACCCATCACGGCGATCAGAGGATATGCCGAAGTTCTGCGAGAGCAGACTGCCGACGATGAACTCTCTCAGTACGCTGCTGTGATTGAACGGAACGCCAATCGACTTTCAGCGATCATTGAGGATCTACTCTCACTCGCGCGGCTGGAGAAGGAGCAGGATGAGCGCATGGACCTCGGTATGGTTGACCTGCCCGAGCTGGTGGGGGAAATCGCAACCATGTTGCGTCCCCTCGCGAGTGAGCGATCGATTGAGGTGGCCGTGGATGCTGGCGACGTGCCTCCGGTGGAGGGAAGCAGGCAGCTGCTTGAACAGGCAATCGTCAATCTGGTCACCAACGCCATCCGCTACAGCGGGGAGGGGGCATCGGTATGGGTTTCTGTGCGCGAGGGGTCGCCGGGGGAGGTTGATGTCTCGGTGGTCGATACCGGGCCAGGCATTGCCGAGGAGCACATCCCGAGGCTCTTTGAGCGGTTCTACCGTGTGGATCGCGGCAGAAGCAGGCAAGAGGGCGGCACGGGGCTTGGACTGGCGATCGTCAAGCACATTGCCCTCGTGCATGGTGGGCGAGTTGAGGTTGAGAGCCGCCTTGGGAATGGCTCCGTTTTCTCGATCATTGTGCCCTGTGAGAGCCCCATGGGCAGCCACAGATGATCATCAAAGGGGTGTGGCCTCACTGTTGGCGCGACTCTGGCAGGATGTTCACACAATCTGAACACTCTGGACAGACCATGCCATCTCACAGTTATCAACCAGAGCCACGACATGGAGGCCCAGTGATGTTCCGTACTTCCCTTGTTCTGATTGCGTCCCTTGGCGCTGCCACAACCGCCGCCATGGCCGTCGATGTGGCGGACCTCAATGGTCAGATTCGCGTCGACGGCTCGTCTACCGTCTATCCAATCACCGAAGCCGTGGCTGAGGCGTTTGCCGAAGAGGCACCGAACATTCGTGTCACGGTTGGTGTGTCAGGAACCGGTGGTGGCTTCAAGCGATTTGCGAAGAATGAGACGGATATCTCTGACGCTTCGCGTCCAATCAAGGCAAAGGAGCAGAAGCTCTGCGCGGACGCCAAGATCAGGTTTATCGAGATTCCAGTCGCATACGACGGGCTGACCATCGTCACCAACCCCAAGAACACGTGGGCGACGACCATGACCGTCGATCAACTCAAGAAGATTTTCCTGGCCGATTCTGCTGCGAAGACTTGGAATGAGATTGACCCCAGTTGGCCGGATAAGGCAATCAAGATCTACGCCCCGGGCACCGACTCGGGCACCTTCGACTACTTCAAGGAAGTGATTGCTGGCAAGAAGGGTGCCATTCGCAGTGACATGAGCGTTTCCGAGGACGATAACGTTCTGGTCAACGGCGTTGCAGGAGAGGAGGGCGCGATTGGGTTCTTTGGTGCCGCCTACTTCTTTGAGAACAAGGACAAGCTGCAGTCGTGCAAGATCATCAATCCGGCGACCGGCAAGGCTGTACTCCCCACGCCAGACACCATTGAGAATGGCTCATACGCCCCGTTCAGCCGCCCCCTTTTCATCTACGTCAATGCACGGTCGGCTCGGAACCCGGTGACCAAGGCATTCGTCAATTACTACCTTGATCACGCCGCCGAAATGGCCGAGCTGGTCGGCTATGTAGCCCTTCCCAAGGCGATGTATGCTCGTGTCGAAAAGAACTGGAAGGCTGGCAAGACAGGGACGCAGTTTCTGGATGCTGGCGGAGAGAAGATCAAAGGTGCCCTGACGCAGGTCTACCAATGATCGTTTCAGGGAGCAGCTCGCTGCGGACTCCGTAGCGGAGATGGCGATTGACGACACTTCCTGTCAACCAGAGCGAGGCCGGCCCGACTATTGGTCGGCCTCGCTCACGCGCATTACAGGATGCCATTGGCGGCGTCATTCGCCTATCGCTGTTGGGCTGCGCGCTGGTGTCGATCATCACGACGGTGCTCATCATCGTGGTGCTGTCCATCGAAGCTTTCAAGTTCTTTCAGATGGAAGAAGTGTCGCTGCTGGGGTTCTTCACAGGTGGACAATGGTCACCACTTCTTGGTAACGAAAAGCACTTCGGCATCTGGCCGCTGATCAGTGGAACACTGCTGGTTGCGGCCGTTGCGGCGGCGTTTGCACTTCCCTGTGGGACGATCACAGCGTTGTTCCTGAGCGAGTACGCGCCGCATGCTGTTCGCAGGATTCTGAAGCCAGTGCTTGAGGTTCTCGCGGGCATACCCACAGTGGTGTACGGCTTTTTTGCGCTTATGGTGCTGACGCCCGGGCTTCGGTGGCTCTCCGAGGGCATTGACTTCTACAACGCCCTCAGCGCGGGCCTTGCGGTCGGGATCATGATCCTGCCAATTGTGACCTCGCTTTCAGAAGACGCCATGCGCGCTGTGCCGCGGTCATTGAGGGAGGCCGGGTATGCCCTTGGGGGGACACGCTTCGACGTATCAGTCAAGATTGTTTTTCCCGCAGCACTCTCTGGCATCGTGGCAGCATTCCTTCTTGCAATTGCTCGTGCGGTTGGAGAAACAATGATTGTGGCACTTGCTGCTGGCGCTCTGCCGGTCAACATCGCTCAGGATGGTGTTGGTGCCGCTGTAGATCCAACTCGGCAGGTCCAGACGATGACCGGCTATGTGGTTCAGATCTTTCTGGGAGATGCGGAGGCGAACAGCGTTGAGTATCAGTCGTCCTACGCTGTGGCGGCGTTTCTGTTTGTCATGACATTTGTGCTCACCTGGATCGGCGCGAGGGTCGCCAAGCGGTATCGGGAGGAGTACACGTGACCGTAGCGATCATTGCATCTTCAGCACTCTCCACCGATTTCTCGGGTGGCGTCACCGCGTTTGAGAGCGTATTGGTGGTACTGGGCCTCGTTGCTTCCGCGATCACGATCGGGCTGGGTTTCCGATGGGCTGGGGCCTCACGCGGAGTCATGGAGCGATCGATCCTGCTCGTGGCAGCGGTTCTGCTGATGCTGTCCCTTCTCGGCTTGTCGGTTTCTGGATCGGCCAGTGAGCGGGCCGCGTGGTTCGACTTTCTCGATGGGCTGCTGGCCTTTGCATCGGTTGCAGCAGTCGCAGCCTTGTGCGCGGGTGGTACCGGTTCCCTGGCAAGGCGGCGGCGCGTGATGGATGGGGCATTCAAGTTCTTTGCCATATCGGTGACGTGTCTATCGGTGGTGGCGCTGGGACTGCTGCTTACCTCGGTGTTGTACCTGGGATGGGAATACCTCAGCTGGGATCTTGTGACGAATTACGCTTCACGCCTGCCAGAGAAAGCTGGAATCAGAGCAGCACTGGCTGGAACGATCTGGATCTGTGTCATCTGCGCGCTCGTGGCGATTCCTGTTGGTGTGGCAACAGCGATCTACCTCGAGGAATATGCAACTGATTCAAAGCTGACGCGACTGATTGACCTCAACATTTCAAATCTGGCGGGCGTTCCGTCAATTGTGTATGGAATCATTGGGTTGACGGTATTCGCCCGGTTCTTCGGGGTGCTTGGTCCAATCAATGACCCCGCCATTCAGTTTGGTGCGACGCACTATGACGAGTATCTCTCGGCAGCGGGTGACCCACTGCGGTTGAAGTTGGCCCACAGACACGTCGAGCCTCGGGCGTTGAAAGCGGGCGATACTGTGATCGGCCCCCGTGGCAATGATGTTGAAGTGTCGGTTGTCCCTGACAACGCAGGCGAGTCTTCGCACGAGGTGTGGGAGACCGATGCCGCCGAGCCATATCAACGATCGGTCGACCGATCCTGGTACTACTTCCAGTTGCCATTTGGCGGCGGCGTACTTGCAGGTGGCCTCGTTCTGGCGCTGGTCGTATTGCCGATCGTCATCGTCGCGACGCGCGAAGCTCTCAAAGCGGTCCCCGACTCTCTTCGAGAAGCGGCCCTGGCGCTTGGATCGACCCGATGGCAGATGGTCCGGAGCGTCACACTGCCCTCGGCGTTGCCCGGGATCATGACCGGATCCATCCTGGCGTTCAGCAGGGCGATGGGAGAGGCGGCACCTCTTCTGGTCCTGACCGGCGTGCTCTTCATCAGGTTCACACCACAGCACCTCATGGACGATTTCACTGCAATGCCACTTCAAATCTACAACTGGGCTGGTCGGCCGCAGGCAGAGTTTCATGCGGTTGCGGCCTCGTCCATTATCGTTCTGCTCCTTGTTCTTCTATCCTTCAATGCTTTGGCGATTGTGATTCGAGAATGGTTCCAGAAGCCCACACAATGACAGAATCCGGCCCGAGTACAACAGCCACCCGCGTGACTGTCGCTGCCCAGCAACCGGCGGCGAGCGAGGTGCCCCCTGAGCCTGTTCTTGTGGCCAGGGGATTCAGTGCGTGGTATGGCGACTTTCAGGCGCTGCATGATCTGGATCTGGAGATGCCCCAGAATCGTGTCACGGCGTTCATCGGCCCGAGCGGATGCGGGAAGAGCACGTTTCTCCGTTGGATGAACCGCATGAACGATCTTGTCGCGGGCGCGCGTGCATCTGGCACGCTGACACTCGATGGCGAGAGTATTCTCGATCCAAAGCGAGATGTTGTGACGCTTCGCCGCAAGATTGGCATGGTCTTTCAGAAGCCGAACCCATTTCCAAAATCGATTTATGACAATGTTGCTTTCGGTGTGCGTCTTGATCGGCAGTGCTCAAAGTCTGAGCTCGATGGGGTTGTTGAAAGGGCGCTTCGCCAGGCGGCACTGTGGGACGAGGTGAAGGATCGGCTCAGGAAAAGCGGCCTCGGGCTCTCCGGGGGCCAACAGCAACGCCTCTGCATCGCGCGTGCAGTCGCGCAGAGCCCCGAGGTCCTGCTGATGGACGAGCCTGCGTCGGCGCTGGACCCAAAGGCGACTGCGCGGATTGAGGAATTGGTCAAAGAGCTTCGCCAGGATTACACGATTGTCATTGTGACACACAACATGCAGCAGGCTGCGAGAGTGTCCGACCTGACCGCCTTTTTCAATGTGGGGCGAATCGTAGAGACGGGGCCGACGAGCCAGATCTTTGCGGCTCCGAAAAATCAAGAGACCGAAGACTACATTGCCGGGCGGTTTGGGTGACCATCGACCGGACACTTGCCAGGGAGGACGATCCATGGCCATCGTATTGACCGAAGAACTGACGGACCTCAGACGTGAGTTGCTGGATATGGCAGGCTTTGTTGAACAGCAATACGCCGCTGCGGTCACCGCGCTCAGGGGGCAGGACATCAAAGAGGCCAAGATTGTCAGGAGACAGGATGGCCAGGTCAATGAGTATGAAGTGACTGTCGAAGCACGGTGCCTGCGTATTCTCGCGCTGGGCTCCCCAATCGGAGGCGACCTTCGAAACGTCCTTGCGTCGCTTCGAATCTCGGGGAATCTGGAGCGCATTGGTGACCTTGCCAAGGGTGTCTCAAAGAAAACTGCGTATCTGGTCAAGCAGGGGGACTATGAAGTTCCAGAAGCGATTGAGACCATGTGTGACGGTGCGGGCGAGCTGTTGGCTCGGGCAGTCGAGTGTTTGGCTGCCGAGAAGGCTTACTCAATTGAACGCGCCCAGCAGGCTGACCAACGAATCGATGATTGCGAGCGCATGGTCTTTCGATGGGTTGAAGAAACAGCACCCCAATCACCAGAACTCACCGCGATGGCCGTCGACTTCTACTCAATCGCTCGCCGGCTTGAGCGGATTGCGGATTTGAGCATCAACATCATTGAAGAAGTGAACTTCCTCGTGGAAGGGCGCATAGTCCGGCACGGAATCGAAGTGCAGCCCGGAGAAGTTCCAAGCACGCACGGTTGAGTAGTGCTCGGCGGGTGCGTGAATCAGCCGACCAGATCAAAGGTGTCCGGACTCGCCTGTGAGAGCCACTCTTTCCATTTGTGGTGCGTGACATTCTCTAGCAGCTCGCCTGACTCCAGGAAGTCGTAGATTTCTGAGTACTGCCGCACGTCTGTGGGTGATACGCGCCGCGCGATGTGAACCGGCGAAAACTCGTTTGGGTGCATGAGGCCCGCAGCGGCTGTCACTTCGGCAAGTGCTTCCAGCGTGTTGCAGTGATAGTTCTTCACTCGCTCCGACTTGTCTGCGACGTCCAGACCCCGGAACAGCGTCGGATTCTGGGTTGCGACGCCCACAGGGCACGTGTTGGTCTGGCACCGCTTCGCTTGAATACAGCCGACCGAGAACATAAACGCCCGCGCAGCATTGCACCAGTCGGCACCGATGGCCATCCGCTGCGCAATATTGAACGCGGTTGCAACCTTCCCGCTCGCGGCCAGTCGGACCTTGTCTCGCACCCCCATACCCACGAGGGCATTCTGGGCGAAGAGCAAGCCCTCGGTGAGCGGTACGCCCATGTGATCAAGGAACTCAACGGGACCCGCGCCGGTTCCGCCTTCGGCACCATCGATGACAATGAAGTCAGGGTAGATCCCCGACGTTTGCATGGCTTTGCAGATGGCAAGGAACTCATGTGGACGGCCAATGCACAATTTGAAGCCAGATGGCTTGCCGCCGCTGAGATCTCGCAACTGCGCGACAAACTCAAGAAGCCCCGTGGGAGTCGAGAAAGCGGTGTGATACGCGGGGGATATGCAGTCCTTGCCGACGGGAACGTGCCGGACCTTGGCAATCTCTTCATCGACCTTGGCGCCAGGCAACACACCCCCGTGGCCCGCCTTGGCTCCCTGAGAAACTTTGATCTCGACCATCTTGATCTGATCGAGCGCGGATGTCTCCTTGAACAGTGCGGGATCGAAACTACCATCGTCATTGCAGCATCCGAAGTATCCGGTGCCCACTTCCCAGACCAGATCACCACCATTCTTCGTGTGATACGGACTGACGCCGCCTTCGCCCGTATCGTGATAGAAGCCACCTTTCTGAGCGCCGGAATTCAGCGCGAGCAAGGCGTGGGGGCTCAATGCGCCGAATGACATTGCTGAGATGTTGAGGACGCTGGCGTTGTACGGATGCTGACACTGCTCGTTGCCTACCGAGACGGTGAATCCGTGGTCTTGCTTTGGCTTTGGCGCGATGGAGTGCGCGATGAACTCATATTCGGTTCCGTATACGTCGAGGTCGGTGCCGAATGGTTTGGCGTCTTCCTGATCCTTGGCCCGCTCATATACGGCGGTGCGGCGAACGCGGTCGTACGGCTTGCCACCCTCATCGGTTTCGACGAAGTACTGCATCATTTCCGGGCGAATGCTCTCGAAGAAGAACCGAAGGTGCCCAAGAAGCGGGTAGTTCCGGAGGATGCTGTGATGCTTTTGCACCAGATCCCACACCCCGACGCCCGCAGTAGGGACCGACCAGATGAGCCCGAGCAGCCAGTAGCTGGAAAAGACGATGCCAAGCACAACAAAGGCGGCGGTTGCCAACACGGCACCTGCAACCAACAAGAGACTCAGTGTTCGCATAACGCCCTCCTCAGTGGGGGAGATCCTACTGGTTCGTCCTGCAACTGACAGGATTCTCTGCCCAAACAGAGTCTTTACTCTTGATCGTCCAGTCGTTGTCAAAGAACCCGAGACCCACAATGCCTTCCACGCCGGTTCGCAGCGAGGCCGGTTCAATCACAATCCAATCGGGCCACCCGACGCCTGAGAAGAAGAATGGAAGCGTGGCTGCCGAGCGTTCACCGGCACCCTGTGTTCCCGTCACTGTTGCCACGCTTGCGACATCACTTCCGGGCCGTGGCCGCACGAATGCGACTGCAAGGTCACCTTTGATTACGCGGTCTCCGACGCGCGCCCGATCTCGCCAAACCTGGACCGGGGAATCCCCAAGAAGCTCATCCCACACAGCATTCGAGTCAGCATGACCGTACAGCATGACGCCGCGGTCCGGGTTGGCGTGGGCATCAAAGTTGGTGTCATCGATGATCTCAGCGAAACCATTTCCGCGATACCACCACCGCTCAGCATCCTGGCGGGCTCTCGCGCGGTTCCAGCGAGTTTCGTCGTCGGTGCCGCTCGTCCCGACAACGAGCAGCACGTTGTTGTTCCAGGCGCTTCGGAGGCGCCCTCCGCGGTTTGAGTTCTTCTCGGTTGGTGGGACAGCAGCAGCTGCGGCCCAAGGGCCATTCTCTGCCTTCGACAGATGGATCGCGCCGTCAGCAGACACCACGAGCGGCTCTTGCCCATCAATTGCGATTTCAAGGAACTCACCAGCGGCGATGTCGTCATGGGTTGGGTCCAGTGTGATCCTCGACACATTTGCAGTTGTTCCCGTGATTCGGGTGGTCTCGCCCTCACGCTGAATCTTCAGGTCAACCCGGCTCGGATTGAGACTTCGGACCTGCTGGTCGATCGTGACCCATTCGCATTGCGCCGACGCCGACGGGTCAACCGTGACAAAGGTCAGCTGATTGCGGTCACCGCCATCGCCGCGGGATCGTTGCTTGAGAAAGTCCATGAGCGGAGGCCAGTCCATGCATTGGTCTCCCCACCAATGTCCGGCACCTGGCCGTTCGTAGTACGTGAAGTCAGCGTGGGATTCGCCGAGCACGCCACGCATGGCGCGGGCCTCTGAGACAGGAACGACGTCGTCTGCATCACCATGGAGAATGTAGATGCCGAAACGATCGGCGTTCGGGATCAGCAACTCGGTGTCGCTCGGATTGGCTGCTCGTCGCAGTATGCCCTGCACGCCTTCATCGTCGTTGTATCGCGTGTGATCTCCATAGGTCCAGAAGCTCCGCCACCCGGCACTCGGCGCGATAGCGGCGAAGCGATCTGGCAGTGTGAGGCCGAGATTCCAGGTTCCGTGCCCGCCCATCGAGTGTCCGGTGAGCCACGCTCGATCTGAATCATTGTCATAGCGAGACTGCGCGTCGTTCATGGCCTCGATGGCATCGAGTCTGCCCCATTCTTCCCAATCGAATCCAAACGGCCGCCGATTCGTCGGCGCGACGAGCATGCACCAGGGCTGATTGCGATAGCAGGACGCCTGCCGCCCACCTCTGACCGATGCGCCGTGGAGTGAGAGCACGGTTCCGGGAAGCTCGTTTGATCCATCAGCAGGTGGGACGAATCCGTAGTACTGCACACTGCCATCGACACCGCTTCGAAAGGTATTTCGCCGCCACTGCTTCGGTCCGCGAACTCGGATTGGGAATGAGTCTTCGTCGAGCATGGAGCCTTGCTTATCTCGAAGCCGAAGCGTCATCTGTATCTCGCCAGCGGCCGCTGCCTCGGCTCGAAACTGCACGGGCACCTTGAGAAACGAGAGCGGCGGAACTGTTGGCACGCGAGTTTGGGTGGAGAGCTTCCCTGCCTCCGCCGTCAACGTGCAGCCTCGCAGCGGTTGTGAGTCAACGTTGTACACGAGGACGGCGCCCCACTCGTCTAGGGGCTCGTGCTCAATGGCGTCCGGCGTCGTTCGGTCTGAGGTGCCGAGTATTGCTACGCGCGGCGCATGTGGCGAGCCCTCGTTCTCGGCGAGCATTGCGGCCGTCCACACTTTGGGCGAGGGTGCGCCCCGCCCCGATCGGAGCAGCACTTCGTTCCGGCCCTTGCGAAGCATGAACGGGAGCCGTGTGTTTCCATCCCCATAGATGTCGCCGCCGCGAGGAAGCCCGTTGATCCATGCGTCGCCAAAGGCGCTTGCGTCGAGGAGCGCTGGACCTTCCTGGTCGGACTCAAAGGCAAACAATCCCCAACCGCCCCGAGGGATAGAGTAGTTCCCGTTCTCATCTGCTTCAGCGAGCGTCCATGTGGGGGCGCCCATCATCTTGGATGTCATTGGCTTTCCGCTGACGATCCATGCTTCGACTTCATCGGTGTGGACGGGCCTCCGCCACGCATCACGGACATCGTCTGTGACAAGCGTTGTTGTTGGCAGGATCGGTTGGCCGGCTGTAGAGGCGAGGAGGAGCGTGAGTGTTGGCAGGGGCATCGATCAGTCCTTCTGTGCGCGGGGAGGACTATACGGGCAGTGTGGAAGGATGCCAAAAAACAGGCCCTCCCAATCCAAACCCGGACTGGGAGGGCCTGTGAAGTACAGCGGGCTGGGACTACTCGATGGTGAGCGTCCCGTCGCCGGTCTCTCCCTGCCATCCGCCGATACGGATGTAATAGGTCGATCCTTCCGTGACATCCAGATCAATGGCCGAGTAGTAGGACTGGCATCCGGAGTCGCCACTGGCGTCACCATTGCATGCGACCTGGTTCTCGCAGCTGTTCTCATAGATCGCCATGGACGTGTCGTAGCTGGAGGAGTCGCAGGTTGTGAAGTGAATCAGCTCCGACGTTGGGGCGGTCCACGTGAACCAGATGTCCTGGCTGCCACCCCAGTCGAGATAGGTGCCCGAGCACATGGTCTCGTCGGGCTCCGGTGAGCTTGGGGTTGCCGAGTACGTCTCAAACGCATTGGCACCCATGACTGCGACAAATGCTGAATCACACTCATCACCCGCCCCTGCGACAGGGCAATTGGTGTCCTCGCAAGTCACGCCCTCGCCCTGGAACGACCCAGCGCAGTCGTCTGGCATGAGTTCCAGGCACGTTCCGTCATCGAAGCAGCAAGCGCCGGGTGCCGGGCAGCCAGCCGATCCGCAGACAGTGTCATCGCCTCCCCAGTCACCTGACATGCTGTTGCAGTCATCTTCAGAGACTTCAGTGCATCCGCCAGCGGGCAGGCAGCAGGCGCCGATAGGCGTGCAATCCATGCCCCACGCCGCAATCAACTGCAACAGGTCATCAACATCTGCGCAGCAGTCGCCATTGACGTCGCCGACCGGGCGGAATGTGCCGTCGCCACAGAGGCCGAAGGATCCAAGTGCGGCCAGCATGTCATCAACGTCAACCGTATGGCTTCCATCAATGTCTTCCGGGCAGTACCCGAGCGGAAGATCGCATGGATCAATTGGCGCTGCCGGAGGGGCAAGCGTGGTGGCTGATGCCGAAGCAGCGCCGCCCGGCTTGAACGTCCCGATGACGACCTCTGCAGTACTCGGCGCGACGTTGGCATCAAACCGGAAGTTGTACATGGTCGCCCACCGCAATGCATTGGCGTTTGGATTTGCGTTGTAGCTGTCTGTTTCCCATTTGATGTAACCCGGGCCGATCATGGCGGTCCAATCAGTGCCGTCATAGACCTCGCCGCTGTGGTAATCCACGTCGTGGAAGCCAATGTTGGTCGCGGTAGCGCTGGCCGGGAGCGGAACAGTGAACGACCCGCCGCTCAGGTTGGAGTTGTGGTTGTAGACCGCATACTCGTAGTGCCAAGTGCCGTCACCGAGATCGGTGACCTTGGCTCCAACGAGGAAGAATCCTTCGCCTGCGACATGCGCTTCGTTGAGGTCAACATCGGCATCTTCGGCGGCCCACTTACGAATCGCCTGTTCACCAACTTCGGTACCACCGATCGAACTGACGCTCGAGATGCTGCTGAAGACGACCTCACGCCACGATGCGTTGTTGGCGTGGTTCCCCGCAGGGGCGTCGTCGGTACTCATGTAGTAGCCCTCGAAGAAGTAGCGAGCGCCACTGTTCATCGATGGGTCGACGTCGTCATTGTGAATCTGAAGGTTGCCTCGCAGTGACGAAGGGCCGCTGCTGGAGACGTTGAAGGGATAGTCGTAATAGCCCGAGAACGCATCGACGTCCGAGCGGGGGCCGCCTGGATTGGTGTTGAGGCCAGCGCCGTAGGTGTCGGCGCATCCGATGCCGAGCGTCTCACAGCCAGTGGACTGGCAGTCGCCGCATCCCGGTTCGCTGAGCGCGCAGAAGGAATGCTTGAGCCACGAGAGTCCAATCTGCTCGAATCGCCCATCTTTCATGCGGAAGGCGTTCTGGCCGATCAGGGGCGTATTGTTGGTACCGCCGTACCAGTCTGCTTCCTGATCGCCGTAGTTGCATGAGGTGGTGCTCATTGCGTAGCCGCCGATGTCCCCGGAGGATCCGTGGTATTGGATGTCATTGGCGATGTAGAAGCCGACGACATCCGGCCCGATGACGCCTGCGGATGCAAAGCCAGAGGCGACGGTAACCGCAGCCACCGCCACGGTTTGGGTTAGCGCGTTGTTCACTGGAAATCCTCTCTGGTCGTGTTGGTCTGTTGAGGGCCTGTTGCCCCACAATGGCCCTCCACGCGACTCTCCAAGGTAGGTGTTGGGCGGGTTCTGGCAAGCAGAATCCCGGGATTCATAGGTGCTGCAGGCTCACAGATTCGGTCTGGAAGGGGGTTCGGATGCAGTGGAATCACCGAATCCTGCCGAGAAGGCGGATGTCGTGCCCGTATCGTGGGGCAATGGAAACGCTGCTCATCTCGCTCGCGGCTCTCGTGGCTGCCTCTGGGGCTCAGGCGGCGGAGTCAGGCCCACCCAATATCGTTCTCATTCTGGCCGACGATCTGGGCTGGGGCGAGGTCGGCTGCCATGGGCAGGCCAGGATTCCCACGCCCGCGATTGACGCTGTGGCCGCCGCGGGCACCCGGCTCACCAGTCATTGGTCGGGCAGCCCTGTCTGCGCTCCGTCGCGGTGCGTGCTGCTGACAGGCAAGCACCCCGGCCGGGCCGCTGTTCGCAATAACTGGGAGAACGGTGGGTGGGGGCCTGATGAGCCCGAGGGGCAATTCCCACTGCCAGATGCGGAAGTGACGCTTGGTGAAGTTCTCAAGAGCCGCGGCTACGCAACCTGCGCGATCGGGAAGTGGGGGCTTGGCGGGCCCGGCACAGAGGGCCACCCCAACAACCAGGGCTTCGATCACTGGTTCGGCTATCTGTGCCAGCGAAAGGCGCACAACTATTATCCAACGCACTTGTGGCGAAATGGCGCGATGGTTCCACTCGAAGGCAATGACTGGTTCTCGGCGCACCAGAAGATCAACGAGCCGCTTCAAACGGAGGATGACTACTGGTCTCGCTTCCAAGGCGAGACATTTGCGCCTGACCTGATGCGCGACGAAGCGGTGGCATTCATAGAGTCACAGCGGAGCGATCAACCGTTCTTTTTGTACTACGCCAGTCCTGTGCCACACGTGGCACTTCAGGTTCCGAGAGAGCGTCTCGACGCGTTTCCGCGTGAGTGGGACAAGGCTCCCTACCTCGGCAACAAGGGCTACATTCCACACCCGCGCCCTCGCGCTGCATACGCGGCCATGATTGCGGGTCTTGACGGAGAGGTCGCTGCTATCACTGATGCGCTGGAGCGAAGTGGTCACAGCAAAGACACGATCGTCATCATTACAAGCGACAATGGCCCCACATGGGCAGGCGGCGTCGATCATGAGTTCTTCGCGAGCAGTGGCCCGTATCGTGGCCTCAAGGGAAGCGTGTTCGAGGGTGGCTTGCGGGTCCCCATGATTGTGCGGTGGCCCGGGATTATTCCAGCAGGGGCCGAAGTGGATGTGCCCAGCGGATTCGAAGATCATCTTCCGACGATCTGCGACTGGTCGGGCGCTACAACACCGCCCGGTGTCGATGGCGTGTCCCTTGCCGGCGTGCTTCTTGGCGGCGAAGCGCCTGAGCGGGCCTGGCTCTACCGCGAACTCGGCGGCCAACAGGCACTTCGCTGGGGCAAGTGGAAGGGTGTGCGGCGAAAGCTCAGGCAGGGCGATGATTCGATCATGCTCTTTGACCTCGAGGCTGATCCCGGCGAGACAACGGATGTGGCGCCTGCCTATCCAGCGATCACCGCGCAGATCGCCGCGCTGATGGCCGAGGCGCACCAGCCATCACAAGCGTTTCCATTGCCGATGATTGATACTGAGGCACGCGCTGGCGAAGACGCTACCCCGCAGTCTTGAGAATCTCATCGATTGTGGCGTTGAGACTCTTCTTGGTAGCGTCCTTGCCCATGAATCCGATGTCGACCGTGCGGACGATTCCCTGCGGGTCAATCACCACAGTGTGTGGGATTCCTCCGACACCGTACTTCGCAGCAGCCTTGCCCTTGGCATCAAGAAGAACAGGGAGCTTCCACTTCTTCTTCTCAATGAAGGCGGCGACTTTCTTCTGAGACTCATCCAGATCGACGGCCCACAGCACGACGCCGTCATCTTTGCGGGCGTCCGCGACTTCCATCAGAACCGGTAGCCCCTGTCGGCACGGCCCGCACCATGTTGCCCAAAAGTCCAAAATGACCGTCTTGCCCTTGAGGCTTGCGAGGGATACCTCTGTGCCGTTGAGATCGGGAAGCGTAAAGTCCGGTGCCGGCTTGCCGACCATGGCATGGTCGCCTTCTGGGGCGCCCATTTCAGGACCGCCCGGCATGCCCTCCATCATCGCCGCCATGAGGTCTTCGACCTGTTTCCAGCCCTCCGGCGCGGTCCACGAGAACATCCTGGTGGTCTCAGGGGTTGATTCCAGCTTCTTCCAGTCGTTGAAGTCAAAGGCCATCTCACGTGGCATGCCTGGCATCACCTGCTCGGGCGGAAGTGTGATCGAGAGCCGCTTGACCCATGGAGCTGTGTGTGGACCGATCGTGAGCGTGATGGGAATGGACCCCATCATGTCGTCATCTCCGGCAGTGAAACGAAGTTGTTCGTTTTCACCATCCTTGCCGACATACTCAACCGACTGAAACTCCTCCATGATGGATTCGCGGGCGTCTGGTCCAAGGAGGTCGAGTACAAAGCTGGCCGGGCCGATCATCTGCATGAGCATGATGCCTTCGACATCAAGGCTCTTTGGCGCATCGCTCGATGACCAGAGTTTCATGTCGGGCAGGCCCTGTGTGAGCGTCGTACCATTACTTGCCAGAGTTGGAGTCGCCATGCCCATCGGGCTGGAACCGCCTGAGGCGTCGTCTTGAATGAGAAAGAGATTGGGCTTGAGGACCGCCACGTTGGTCTTGGATTCGATTGGCGGCATGCCAGGCATTTCCATCTTCTGGACGACGACCGTCGATGCGCCGGGAATCTGCTGATACCACGCCAGCATTCCGTCGAGCACCTTGGAAGCCTCGGGCGTTATGTCGGCGAGGGCCAGGTTGGAGGCCGTCAGTGTCGAGGCGGTGATGGCAATGGTGGCGAAAGCGCGCATTGGAGTCTCCTTCGTGTCGAGGGAGCATAGCCGCCGCCGTACACTGCGGTGGGCCCGTGGCGGAATTGGCAGACGCAGCGGCCTTAAAAGCCGCAGTCCCGTACGGGGCGTGTGGGTTCGAGTCCCACCGGGCCCATTCTGCCACCAGCAGATATACGCTGGCAGAGCCTGCTTGGAGCCCATCAGGCTCCGAGTGACGGCACGCGGCTCAAGAGCACGAAGTCCCGACCTTCACGTCCGGCTTCGAGCGTGCGTGCCAACATGGTGAGAATTGGCGCGAGCCTTGGCCCGTTCGGAGACTCGAATGTCTTGCGACGCTCGGCGCTCCAGCCACGGATCGTCTGCGTGTCTGCCGTCGAGGCAGGACCGTCAACCTCGACGATCTGCGAGTGGAATCGCCAGACAAACGGCTTTGCCTGTTCAAAGACAGTCTCCACCACTGCAGAGATGCATCGTGTGCCTATCGAGATTGTCGGCTTGGACCGCACGAGTACCGCGCGGCTTCGACTCAATCTGGATCGGAGTCCGGTGCTGAGGTCCGCAGTCTGGCGATTGAAGGCAGCGGCGTAGATTTGGGGAACGCTTGTGAGCGGGGTGGGCATGATGTCAGTCATGGACATCTCCTTGATGGGGGGTATGGCCCGATGCGCGGTCGTGGCGCCTCGGTGATGGACCATCAGGGTCTCATGCCTGCCCGGTGAATCACAGCCTGAAACAGGGGATCTGGAGCACCGTACTCAAGTGCTTTCGGTCTGTACGGGTTGTGCGGGCCGTATCCTGCCATTCATATGCCTGAGGCTGACTCACCGAACGCTGCGAACACACCCAGAGGGTTCAGACCATTGCTCGTCACGATGACGTGCGGCGCGGTCAACGACAATCTGCTTCGCGGAGCGCTCCTGCTCAGCGTCGCCGAGGGGGGAATGTGGGGCGGCGCGCTCGGTGATGGGGGAACTGGTTGGATCACCGTGATGCTGTATATGCCATTCGTACTGCTTCTCGGTGTGACGGGTCAAATGGCGGATCGATACAGCAAACGCACGATCATCGTATGGACTCGCATTGCAGAAGTGCTGCTTGCTGCAGGCGTCGCGTTGGCGTTCTGGATTGGAAGCTTCTATCTGACCACCACGCTGTTTGTGCTCCTTGCAGCTCAAAGTGCCTTCTTCAGCCCAGCCAAATACGGTTCGGTTCCAGAGCTCGTTCCGGACGAGCGGCTCGGGTGGGCGAACGGACTGCTGAGTTTGCTGACCAATGCGGCGATCATTCTCGGCGTTGCGGCAGCTGGGATTCTGCTTGGCGTTGGTCCCGTGTTTCTTGGACTCTCCATGATTGGCGTGGCCATCGTCGGTCTGGCTAGCAGCATGCGCATTGCATCGCAGCCAGCGGCGGATCGAGATCTATCGATTTCGCTCCGTACGTTTACGGCCCATATTCGTGTTGTCCAGTGGATGCGAGGCACACCCCTGCTGACAACGACACTTGCGTGGAGCTGGTTCTATGCCGTTGGGTCGCTCGTTATCACGATCATCCCGCTGCTCAGAGAGCCGCTGGCACTGAACGACTCTGAAGCGGGCGCGCTTCTGGCAGCGCCCGGGCTTGGCATTGGCGTCGGCGGGCTTGTTGCAGGTGTGCTCTCACGAACCGGTATTCGCTCGAGCCTTATACCAATCGGGGCGATCGGCATGACGGCTGCCTTTGTGTTGCTTGCGGTCGTGCCAGCATCGTGGGTGATATCCATGATTCTCCTGGCGGTGGTCGGATTCTTTGCGGGGTTGTACGTTGTTCCGATACTGGCGCTCCTGCAGCACATGCCAGTACCTGGGTTCAGGGCGCGGACGGTCGGCACGGCAAACTTCATGACCTATCTGGCGATGACCGTCTCGGCGCTCGGCTTCGCGGTGCTGGCCCCAATCATCGGCGACGAACCTGGCATGTGGTTCCTTGTGTGCGCGGGCGGCATGCTTCTGGTGTTCATCGGTGCCATGCGTCAGCGGCCCACCATGAAGTCGGCTGCGTCGCCGGAGTCATTTGCGACGATCGGGGGGGCCCATTGAAACCACGCCGACCCGACATCGTGCTCTTCGACCTCGATGGAACGCTCATCGACTCGGTTCCCGATATTGCAGCCGCTGTCAATGCCATGCGGAGCGATGTTGGCAAGGCGGCAGCTTCTGTTGATCTGGTACGGAGCTGGGTTGGCCAGGGCCTCTCGACCCTGATGCACCGCGCCTTGACTGATGATGCAGACGGCAAGGCCGAGCCGGGCCAACACGAGGAGTCGATCCGCATCTTTCGCGGCCATTACCAGCACTGCTGCGCGGACCGGACGGTTGTGTTTGATGGAGGCGCCCCACTTCTTGAGTGGCTCGCTGGCTCGGGCATCAAGGTGGCAATCGTTACGAACAAGCCAATTCGGTTCGCTGAGCAGATTGCGGAGGCGCTCGAGATCGATCAGCACTGTGATCTCATTATCGGCGCCGAACCGCACCGCCCACTCAAACCTGACCCCGCGTCCATCCACGAAGCCGTGGGGCGGCTCGGCGGGGGAACCGCGTTGATGGTCGGAGATACCGTGTTCGACCGCGACGCAGCTCGCGCTGCGGGCGTGCAATTCGTTGGCGTTCAACTCGAGGGCGATCAAGGACGCAATATTGCAGCGATGACATCTGACCATGAGCCGGTGTTTGAATCACTTGGCGCGCTGCACAGGTGGATCGAATCGGAGCTGCAGCCATGAGTGGAGGCATTCACAAGCGATTTGATCGTGTCGCGGCCGGTTACGCGGCCCACCGACCGGCCTGTCCACCCGAACTGATCGATGTCATTGCGGCGTCCTGCACGAATCACCTGTTGGCTTGGGAGCCCGGATGTGGCAGTGCGCAGGTGACGGGCTTTCTGGCCGGGGCGTTTGACGACGTGCTTGCTACAGATCCGGCTGCGAAGGCAATTGAAAGCGCCAAAGAGAAGAAGCTCGCGGGCGCTCGGTTCGAAGTTGGCGACGCGTCGTCATGCTCGTGCGATGACAATTCGGTCGATCTCATTGCCGCTGCGCAGGCGGCGCACTGGTTTGACATGGATGCCTTTGCTGCTGAAGTGCGCCGCGTGGCAGCGGATGGCGCGGTGGTTGCACTGTGGTGTTATGACCGCCCCCGCGTCGACGCCGAAGTCGACTCCGCCGTCGATCATCTCTACTTCGATGTTCTTCAGGGGTGCTGGGATCCCGGTCGGCAGTACATCGACTCGAGATACGCCGATCTTCCGTTTCCATTTCAGGAGATCTCGCTGACGATTCCGGACTACGAGGCCGCGTGGACGGCGGAAGACATGTTGGGCTACCTCAACACGTGGTCTGCGGTTGACGCGCTCGCAGAGCGAGGGGGCGGCAGCGGCGTTGCGGTCATCGAAGATCGGCTCCGAGCTGCCTGGGGACCATCGCGGAGGCTGGTCCGGTGGCCTACGGCGATTCGCGCGGGCGTCGCGGACCGGTGACTGCGGCTCGCGGGTATCTTGCCCTGTGGAAGGGCAAGCTGCGAAGCAGCTGGTGAAGCAATCGAACGGGCGTCGGCCCAACATCAGGAGTGGCACCATGAATCGTTTCGGAATCATTGGGGGAGCGGCACTGATCGTGACTGGAATCGCGGCGTTTGCTGCCACGCAGGATCATCCATCTCCTGCAGCGCAGCAGAAGATGATGCAGGCTATGCAGGCATGGGCTGCATACTCGACTCCCGGCGCCGAGCAGGATTGGCTCTCCAAACAAGCCGGCACCTTTGTGACCAAGGCATCGTTCCGAACCTTCCCTGAGGCTCCTTGGGTGGAGTCTGAGGGCGTGGTTGTGCGGCGCATGGACATGGGCGGCCGCTTTCTGGTTGAGGATTTTTCGGGCACCCTGATGGGCATGCCATTTCTTGGCCGCGGAACGACGGGTTGGGACAACGGCCGGAGTATGTTTGTGACGACCTGGTACGACAATATGAGTACCGGGATCGCGCAGGGCATTGGCCAGTGGAATGATGATCGCACCAAGATCGAATGGGAGATCACTCAGACCGACCCGATGACAAAGTCGCCAATCACCACGAAAGCGGAGTGGTGGTGGAGGAAGGACGGCACCCTCGTGTTTGATTCGTGGATGCCTTCGCCAACGGGCGAGCACTTCCATGCCATGCGGATCGAATTCATGCATCCTGCTGTTCCCACTCTCGGCGGGATGGATCACCCAACGGGCGGTGAACATCCAGAACATCCAGAACATCCCGGCCATCGCGGTGAACACCCGGATCATCCCGGCCGATGACGGTTGATTTGACATGGCTGGGGCATAGCGCCTTCCTGCTTTCGGGTGGCGGCTGCACCATTGCGGTTGATCCGTTTCTCACGGGCAATACCAAGGCGCCATGTGCAGCGGCTGATGTGAAGTGCAGCCACATTGCGCTCACGCACGGTCACGAGGACCATGTCGGTGACACCATCGAGATCGCCAAGGCCAACGCTTCCCCGGTGATCGCCGCTTTTGAGATTACCAACTGGGTGCAGTCGCAGGGACACGACCTTGTTGAACCGGGAAACCCGGGCGGCCGGATCGACCTTGGCGGTGGGAACTGGGTTGCCCTGACGCAGGCCTATCATTCGTCTTCGTACGGCGGGCAGTACATGGGCATGCCATGCGGGCTCATGTTGCATGTCGGTGGCAAGACGGTGTACCACTGCGGCGACACCGGCATCTTTGGTGATATGGCACTCCTCGGCGAGATCTATAAGCCTGATGTCGCAATCATTCCGATTGGCGATCGCTTCACGATGGGCCCTGAGCTGGCATCACGCGCCGCAGATCTCATCGGCGCGCCGGTCGTCGTTCCGTGCCATTACGACACATGGCCACCGATTGAAGTGGATGTCGCTCGCTTCGCGCCTGCGACGGCGCGGGTGCAGGTGCTGGAGCCGGGCGTTGCCTGGGAAGTCCAATGACACCACAGGGACCGCTGGCCATGTTGATCTTGAGGCAGCGCGGGCTTAGGTGTGAGGACCGGAATTCGTCTGGACGGTCGGCCGCGAAGCATCAAGGGCCCGCGCCCGATCTGGTGGAGTGATGCGAACATTGAGGTTGGCCTCTTGCCCTGATGGGGAACGCGTCACAATGCGGCGCGTCCCTGGCGATGCGAAAGCCGCCACGTGGATCTCGATTGTCCCAATCCACCGGCCAGGCAGGGTGCGATCAACACTGGGCCGCTGAACCAGCCGCCACCTCGCGATCTCGCACTGCAGGTCCGTGTCTTGGGAGACCGTGACCTTCTCAGGGACTGCCTCTGCGTCCAGGCTGGAATACATGATCGTGACTTCTGCCGAATCCCCTGCGCCGAGCGTCATGGCTGACCTTTCAAAGCTGATCGACGTCCGCAGTCGTCCGATACCCGTGAGTGCATAGGTGATGAGCGGCAGCTCCTCGGAATTGGTCGCCAGGGTGACATCGACGTCCTTGCGGCCAGATGAGGAGAATTGCATTTCGACATCGACTGGCACGGTCGCCCCCGGAGCAATCGCCTCGCGCGTGACTTCGGACTTCGTGCACCCGCAACTGCTTGCCACATGAGTGACCCGCATGGGGACGTCGGTGGTATTGGTGAATTGGAATCGGTGCTGCCGCAGCGCCGTCGCGCCAACGATGTCCACGATCCCGAATGCATGAACGGTTTCCATGCCGGGGTCGTGTTGCGCCGTCTGACTGTCCGAATTGCCTGCGCAGCCGGTCATGCCGATTGCCACGGTGATGATCCACTTCAGTTGCTTCATGTGGCTCCCGACGCCCGAGACGCCCGGGCTCTTGCAAAGAGGCCGGCAGTTCCAAGCAGCACACCGCATCCGACAAGGATCGCCGACCCCCGCTTGGACGAAGTTGCCGGATCAGTTGCGATCTTGCTGTCGGGGACAGGAGCCGAATGGTTGAAAGAGGTGCCACGTTGTGTCGGCGTCGCGTGCTCCAGAATCCACCCAAGGCCATCGACCGGATGGGCGGTGATGGGGCTGGGCAGCGAGTAGTGTTGCCCGTCGATCCAGATCTCTTCCGATCCGATCCGGTAGGTGAGCGAGGCGGGATCCACGAAGACCATCAGCCCATCATGCTGAGGGATCTCTGTCAGAAGCGTCTCTGCTTCAGCAGGTTCCAGTGCGCAATATGCGGTGTGCTCCAAAACCCCTCGTGAGACTGATCCGCTCGGGCACCACTCGTTTCGGCACCAGTCATATGCACTGGTCGGGAAGCTCCAGAGCTCAGGGTGGTACAGGAAACGGTCAGCCGTCGCCACCTGCGGCACGGGCGCTCCACCAACCTCTAACCAGGATCGCACGCGATAGCGTGTGCGATTGAGGTTGATTCGTCGGCCTTCGTGGACGCAGGACAGAACATCCTGCCACCCAAGCAGTCTGGGCGCGGCGGGATCGGCGAGGTCCAGTTCGACAGTGGTCGAGACCCGGGTGTCGGGGTAATAGGCCTCATCCTGTTCGAACTTGGTCTCGAAGCGAGCGGTGAGCGTGGCGCCATTCCAATGTGCGCCGAGAAGCGTCGTGTGGTCCCACTCCTGGGCCAGCAGGTCGCTGAGCCCGCCCTCCTGCGGTGATCGTGAGAACGCCCCGAGACTGTCCGTGCCACCCAAACCCCGCGGCGTGTTCGTCACCGACATGCCTTCGTGATGTCCGCTTCCCGGGAACCATCCGAACCAACCCAGGCTGGTTCTGACTTCTCTGACTGCGGGTGACTCCCAGGATGAAATGGTGCACTTTTGTACACCATCAATCGGTTTGCCCTTGTCGAGCGAAGCGACATCGGTGTCGAGCGACATGCGATCGTGCAGGACGGCCGCCCGGCTGCGGCTGCGAAGCTCTGTGTCGTGTTGAGCGAATGTACTGTCGAGGTCGTCAATGAGGAAGGGGTCCCGCGTGAGAAGCGAAGCGTCCGCCGCTATAAGCGGTGATTGGCTTCTGGTACGTTCGTAGCGGTATGACTCGATCGGGCCGGACTCGGCCCGTTTGAGCATCGCGAGCACCTCATCGGCGGTCGGCACGGGCGGGGCCGCCGGTGGAGCGGCTGTTGCAGTGCTGGTGAGGAGGGCTGCGGCAAGCAGATCAACAATTCGAGTGCGCAGTTTCGCCATGGTTTTCAGCTCCCCTCGCAATACGATGCGGCGCAGATTCCGATGGCAAGGCCGTCATCCTGACCGCCTTGACAGCCTCCCCGAAAACATAATCCCCGGTACTTCTTGCCGCAATGTCCTTTCACATGCAGCCCTTGGGCTCCGGGACCGGGTCCTGCGGGAATCTCGTAGAAGTACCCGCACGAGGAGTCCCAGGCGAAGGTGCACGCTCCAGTTGTCTTCGGCCGCTCGCAAAAGGTGCATCGGGAGCCTATCGGGGTGCACTTTCTATTCGGACATATGTTTACAGGGGTACATTCCGCAAACCAGTCCTGGCCGCTGTAGGGCGTGACGGGATCGTCGACGGCACGTGCGGACTGAGCCAATCCGGCAGCGATCAGGATTGCTGAGATGAAGAGCGTGAGTGTTGTTGGGCGCATGTATGGATTCTCCTTTGCGTAGCCTGCACGAGGCGCTACCAGATCTGCGGGTCGCCTGTTGTGCTGACGCCGCTGACAATTCGGATGAGTTGCTGTTCAAACTTCGATCGCTGTTCGGAAGTGAGGATTGCGATCAGCTCGCGGACGGTGCGATCGATCAGTTCACGGTATTGGTCATCCAGTCGCCGCGTCGTATCGCAGTCAAGAACACGTCGCTGGATGGCCAGCATGTGTCGCTTGTTCGTTCCGTTTGCTGCTGCTCGCAAAAGGGACGCCATGACGCTGTCCAGAATGGGGTCGCGGGAGGTCGTGAAGTCATCAACAACCCACTGGAGCGACTGAGCCTGATCCTCACTCAATTCGCCGCTGGAGTGCAGGAACTCGTGCAGGTCTTCCACACGCGTTCGGCCGTAGACATTGGGGAAGATCCGCTGGTTGGTCGCTTTTTCCCAGCGTGATGCGAGGTTCGGGTGGGCGTCCACCTTCAGCGTCTCGGTGACTATCGCAGCCACACTCGCCGTGCGTTCGAGCATGTCCAGCCAGCCCCGGTTCAACATCCGCGTGTACGCGACGAGTTCGGCGGTATCGCCACGTATGTCGGCGAGTTGTGAACGCACATCGATGCAGACATGATTCCGGTTCCACTGCTCAAAAATCTCATGGATCTCGGCTTCGTGCTCGGAGAGCACAACGGTGATCCGACTGATGAGGTCCGGACTGAGGAGCGGCGCAGATGGTGAGAAGATTGTCCAGGACGCGATGTGTTGCAGATCTGGAATGGCTCCTAAATCGGCGCCGGCTTGAAGGTCCGCGTGCTCCTTTGAGAGTCCCCGTGGATCGAGTCGCCGGTTTCGAGCGAGGCTTCTCAGGGCCTGGCCCCACAGGATGGCCTGCCGATCCCCAAGAAAACCTCCCGCGGACTCGTACATGGTCTGGGCGACCGAATTGAGGTGCGACGATGTGAATGCGTGGACGCTGACCAACTCCTCTGCCAGAGGCTCCAGATGACGCCTGTACTCGTCGCGCTGATCCTTGGGGGGCAACGCATTGCGAAGTTCAATCGCGCGAGTCATCTTTCCGGCCAGCAGTGTCTCAACGTGTCTCCTGGAGGCATCGCACTGGGCGATGACGTGCTGCATTTCGGCTTGCTGGGCGTCGGTGAGCGCAGCGGCTGCGGCAGCAAAGACAAAGTCCTCTGGATGCGGGAGGAGATTATGGCCTGTGACAATCTGCCCAGCTGCTTGCGCGGCGGGGCTTCGGTGTGCCATGGCCGCCGCAGGATCTGGAGGTGATGTCGGTGCGTCTGCTCCGCAGGCGACTCCACCCGGTAGCGCCAAGACGACCGCCGCCGCCCCGATCCAAAACATATGTCGCATCGCCATCTCCAGAAGTCTGAACCCCCATGACACCAGACCATACGGGGACTCATTTCCGCAGTTGCGATGAATGTGCCAGGCGGCGCAACTTGAACGACTCTTTGAGTTTCCCCGTAGTTCGCCGGTCGTCGTTCCGTGCCACGACGACACATGGCCACCGATTGAAGTGAATGTCGCTCGCTTCGCGCCCGCGACGGCGCGGGTGCAGGAGCCGGGCGTTGTGTGGAGCGTTGCCTGGCAGGCCGCTTGCCGGCCGCTACCGAACCCGAACTGCGACCAACTGTAGTTCACCGAATTCGGAGTTCAGGGCGACCGTATGAACACCAGCGTTGGATTCAGGATCGACCGAGACTTCGAGGCGGCCACGCCACGTGGCGGCCGTGCCCCGATCTGCGTCAAGCGGTTGCATCTGCGACCAGGGTCGCATCTCTGCGTGAATGAACGCTGGCGTCTCGACGGCAAACACAGGTGGCGCCGCCCCGGGTATATGGCTGCTCGCAAGAATTGGGAGCGAACGTGTTTCACCCGGCTTCATTCGCACGGTTTCAGCAATGCGAATGTTGCGAAGCGATCGGCCCTGGCCGGTGACAGTGAGGGTGATGGGACTGTTGACTTCAGGCTCCGTGATGAGCCGCACCTGCGCGGTCTTTGTGCCTGATGAAGCAAGTTGGATTTCTACCGTCGCATCAAAGGACGCTCCCGCTGGAATCGTGCGTGTGGAGAGTTCTGCTTGTGTGCATCCACACGTGGTTTTGATATCAGTTACTTCAATTGACTCGCCGGTCGTGTTGGTGAGGTTGAACGTGTGCGTTCTGCTCGCAGGCGAGTCGCCAATATCAACAAGGCCGAAGTCGTGGCTGCGACTACCTGTGATCGACGGATCAGGCGATGGCGTGCCGGCGTGGCCCCCGCAGCCGCCGAGCGCGAGTGAGGCTGCAAGTACGGCTGGCAGAGCGTGGTTGAGTCGGATCATGCCGCAACCCAGCGTCGTAAGAGGGCGCGTCCAGCGATGCCAATCAGGGCGACGATGCCCAATATGGTGGCAGTGCCCTTCACCCAATCGCCTGCCGAGCTCGCTGTGGCTGAGGCCACGCCAGGGGCTCCGGGGTTCATGCCTTCAGGCGGCGGAATGTACACAGCCTCTTCGAGCAGGTGGTCGATGCCGTTGACCGGGTGTTCCATGAGCGGTTCAGGCAACGCATAGGGCTCGCCATCGATCCAGATGGCTGCTTCCCCCAGGATGTATGCCAGATTGTGTGACGTGATGTACCCGCTGACGCCATCGCCGGTTGGGAGTTCGGGCAGCATCGCTCTTGCTTCTTCGGGTTCGAGCTGCTGGTAGTTGGTGTGCCGCATGGTGTTGCGGTACATCATGCCGAGCGGCGCCCAGAAGTCCTGTCCGTACGTTTCCTTGAACGATGTGGCGTAGAGGTAGAAGTCGTCCGTGGCCAAGGCTGGCAGATTCAGATCGCCAACACGCAACCACTCTCGGACGGTGTATTCGGTACAGTAGGACGCAACGCGTTCGCCATCCTTGAGGAACGTACCGATCTCCTGCCCAGAAAGCAGCCGAGGGCCCTCCCCGGGGGCCATTTTGATACGCACGGTGCAGACCGATTCAAACCCCGGTTCCGCTGATGTGATTCCCTCCGTATCGACAAACGTGAACCGGGCGGCCAACACTCCCTCATCAAACGACGCAGCTTCAAATGTGTATCGCTCAAAGAATCTATCCGACAGCAGCCCGATGGCCGGGCGCCCGTCCCAGAGCGGCGAGAAGACATGGCACGCAGTAAAAAATGGCACGTTCTCATCTTCATCCACACCAACCCTCCGGTGAAGCGGGGGCGGATACCACGAGTACCAGCCGATGGGGGTGTAGAGCTGCTGGATCGGCCCGGTTTCCTCCCACGACGATGCCTTGGCGACGCCGCTCTCGGTGAGGTACTCCGTGGCGATCTTCTGGTGGCTTGTGATTCCGATGCGATCGCCGTCGGAGACCACGAATTCCGTGCCGCTCGACCGGGCTGGCAGGCTGCTCAGCGGGTCATTGGCGAAGATGCTTCGGGGATCGGCATTGGCGGCGGCATGCACCAGGGGCGACACGGCAATCGCCTGGCTTTGCTCAAGAGACCGGGTGTACGAGAAGGCCGCCGGGCTTCTGGTTGTTGCTTCGTCAATGACCCGAAGGACGGCTTCTTCGGTCCACTGACCGGGAGACCCTGGTGATGTCGCAGGCTGCCCCGTGGCGAGGGCTGCGATTGTGAGCGTGATGAAACAGTGCATTTGGGGGGGGTCTCCTTTGGGCTTACGAAGTGCAGTCGGCTTGGTTGCAGGGGCGGGTGGCGACGCCTGGGAGCCGAACGCATCCACCCGGCGCGCAGAATCCCGGGATTGCCGTACCACACGACCCGGCCCCAAAGTCCGATTCGGCGCAGGAGGACCAGTGTCCACGCTCGCACGCCTTAGTCGTCGTGGGCATTGTGCACCATGAACACGACCCTGCGACGCAGGGAGCTGTTGTTGCTGACGGACAACTTCGAGTGCCAACGCACTTGCTGAACCAATCCACATCGACTGCAATGGGTACTTTTGTGGGAGTCAGTTGTGAGAAGGCTGCATCAGGGAGCAGGGCGATGGAAAGAACCGTGATCGAGATCGAGATTGAAACAAAAAGGCTGTTTGGCTTCATGAGGCACTCCTGTGTTCTTGTCAGTTGCTGAGGGCGAATCATGCTGGCGGGCTACCAGGCGTAGAGCGCTACCGGCCCCGATTGTCCGTTGATGAGATTGCTGATGAGCGGCTCGTGCGCTTGGCGCTGATCCTCATCCAGAAGACGCACCATGTCTTCGAGCGTCGTGTTGATGAGGGCGCGATATCGTCTGTCGCTGTCCTTCGTCGCCTCGCACTGGCGATTACGTCGCTGGAGCGAAAGTACAAAGAGCGGCGTCTGCGCAGTCTTCACTGCCTTGACGAGCTGCTGCTCGACCAATGTCAGAAGCGGCTCGCGTTCCAGTAGAAAGTCGGCGTACAGCTCATCGAGCGAATCGCGAAGCGGGGCGGTGCCGGAGTCGGATGCGATCGCTTCGTACAAGGCGTCCACTCTGGTCGGCCCCCAGGCCGTCGAGAACATCCGACTTCGGATGGCATGCCGCCAGTCGGCTGCCTGTCCTTCCAGTCCGGCTTCCTGGAGAATGGCGGCGGCACCCTCCATGCCTTCAATCGTGGCTTCGATCATTTTCGCCTGACGATTGGCGGTCTTGCGGATCAACCGCTGGGCGTCCGCTGCCCGGCCCTGAATCTGGGCCATCTGGATCTGAATGCCTTCAAGAAGTGCCCGCTGAGCATCCACCGCAAAGAGATCATTGACATGGCTGGTGACGCGGGCGATGTGAGCACGGAGTTCAGGGCCGACTTCCGCATCGTGCTCCAGCGACCACATGCCGCCGGGACGCCCCATATCAAAAAACCAGTCGGCGATCGATTGCAGGTCCGGAATGCACTGAAGATCGCCCGCCTTCCGCGAGTCGAAGTCCTCATGTTTCGAGAATTCCATCGAGTCGTTCTTTGCAAGTCGCTTGCTTGACCGAAGATGATTGATCCACCGGGCGTGCTGCACCGGTCCAAGAACCTCGCTTGCCGCTGATTCGCACTGGTTGAGCGCCGTGTCCAGTCGATTGTGGTTGCGAGTGGCAACCTCCTGCAAGATCAGTCCAATCTGCTCATAGCTCTCGCCGTGATCTTCATCATCGTCTTCCTGTGGGATCGTGAGCATGATTTCCACAGCAGGACGCAGGTCAAGTGCCACCTTGGCCACCCACTTCTTCCAGGTATTGTGGAAGCCCGTGATGCGGGGCTCGAGTTCGGACTGCTGTTGCTGCGTCAGGCTGGCATGCGCCGCAGCTGCGTCGAAGTCCTGCTTCGATGGAAGGGATTCAAAGAGCTCTGCCGCCAGGTTCGTTGCCATGGCCGCCGCAGGATCTGGAGGTGATGTCGGTGCGTCTGCTCCGCAGGCGACTCCACCCGGTAGCGCCAAGACGACCGCCGCCGCCCCGATCCAAAACATATGTCGCATCGCCATCTCCAGAAGTCTGAACCCCCATGACACCAGACCATACGGGGACTCATTTCCGCAGTTGCGATGAATGTGCCAGGCGGCGCAACTTGAACGACTCTTTGAGTTTCCCCGTAGTTCGCCGGTCGTCGTTCCGTGCCACGACGACACATGGCCACCGATTGAAGTGGATGTCGCTCGCTTCGCGCCTGCGACGGCGCGGGTGCAGGTGCTGGAGCCGGGCGTCGTGTGGAGCGTTGCCTGGCAGGCCGCTTGCTGACCGCTACCGAACCCGAACTGCGACCAACTGTGGTTCACCGAATTCGGAGTTCAGGGCGACCGTATGAACACCAGCGTTGGATTCAGG
>CAZRBV010000022.1:0-1862 GCA_964598425.1 uncultured Isosphaeraceae bacterium
AAATCGTCGATCTTGTAAGTCGTTGCCCTGCAAAAAGATAAATCACCCGACGGGTCGAAATGCTGGCGATATCAACGGTTGTTTATGTGGATCACGAGATCCAGATTTGTGCACAATCTCGTATTTCCGTAGTTTCCGTTGCTCCAGATCAGACTGTAGGGCTGCATCTGTGGGGTTCTCCCTTTGGAGCGTGAGAGAGTCTGAGGAGTCACAACCATGCGTCATTGTCTCTGTACGCCGCTTGCAGCGAGCGTTGTTGTCCCCTTGCTTGCAGGTGCAAGCATTGCGACGGCATCTACGAACGGATTGAAATCTGGGCATCTGCCACTCTCGGCGGTGCACACCATCAACATGCCAGGGCCCAACACGGCCGCCCTACTTGCTGAAGATGGCAAGCGAGCAGAGGAAGGCCTCCCACTTCGCTTCGCTGTCCCCAACAGCGTCAGCATGTCCCCTGCAAGCCACGGCACATGGGAACCACTTGCCAACGGCAAGATGATGTGGCGACTTCGCGTCGTGTCACCGGGTTCGGCGCACCTGAATTTCGGCTTCAACTTCTTCGAACTTCCGCCAACAGCATCAATGACGATCTACAACGCCGATGGCACGGACATTACGCGAACCACGACGGCCCGCGAGAACCCTGCCAACCAGGAACTCTGGACGCGGATCGTGCACGGCGACGACATTGTGATCGAAGCGACCGTCCATCCCAAAATGCAGCCCGCATTTGAAGATGGCGTCCTGCTTACTTCCATCAACGAGGGCTACCGAGGACTCGGCGCCACCGATACACGGGGCTACAGCGAATCATGCAACATCGACGTTGCCTGCTCCGAGGGTGACCCCTGGCAGAACGAGATCCCATCGGTCGGCGTCTATACGCTGCAGGGTTCTCTCACATGCACCGGATTCATGGTGAACAACACCGCGCAGGATCAGCGGCCGCTCTTCATGACGGCTGACCACTGCGGCATTTCAAACGGCAACGAGGGATCCCTCGTCGTCTACTGGAACCACGAGAACTCCTACTGCCGAACGCCCGGAAGTGGCGACAGCGGTGGTAGTGGAGATGGTTCGTGGAGCCAGTACACCAATGGCTGCAACTTCCTTGACGATGACAGTTACTACGACTCGACGCTGGTCGAGCTGAATTCCTCGCCCAATGCGGCCTGGGGCGTCACGTACGCAGGATGGTCTCGAGCCAACTCCGCTGCGAATGGCGCTGGGATCCATCATCCACAGTGCGCCGAGAAGCGGATCAGCTTTCCGGACTCAACCAGCCTCGACGGCGAATACTGGCGCGTCAATTGGAGCGAAGGCCGAGCGGCACCCGGTTCATCAGGATCGCCGCTCTTTGATTCCAATCACCGCGTCATCGGACAGCTGTGCTGCGGCGCCTCTTACTGCGACAATGACTATGACGACTACTACGGCCGCGGCATTGCGGGTGCATGGTCTGGCATGTCGGCGCACCTTGATCCACTGGGCACGAACCCAACCGGAATCGACACGCTCGTTCCTGGTGGTGGCGGTGATCCCAGCGGCGCGTGCTGCATCGGAACATCCTGCTCCTACATCACCGAGGCCGACTGCGGCGCATCTGGTGGCTCGTATCTCGGCGACTACGTGAGCTGCTCGGGCAATCCGTGTGACGGAAGCGATCCGACGGGCGGATGCTGCGTCGGTGCCGACTGCACCGTGGTCACCCAGGCCGAGTGCAGTGCCATCGGCGGTTCGTATCAGGGCGACGGCTCCACGTGCGCAGGCGATCCCTGCGGTGGTGGCGGCGGCTGCGCCGACGGCGAAATCGAGGATTGCAATGGCAACTGCTGCCCAGCTGAGTGGGTCGGTGACGGCTA
>CAZRBV010000022.1:1962-49592 GCA_964598425.1 uncultured Isosphaeraceae bacterium
AAATCGAGGATTGCAATGGCAACTGCTGCCCAGCTGAGTGGGTCGGTGACGGCTATTGCGACGACGGCACGTACGAGTGGAACGGCGTTGCGATCTACCTCAACTGCGACGAATTCGACTGCGATGGCGGCGACTGCCCGGATTGCGGTGGCGGTGGCGGCGAGTGCCCGGCCGGTGAAATCGAAGACTGCAATGGCAACTGCTGCCCCGACTACTGGGTCGGTGACGGCTACTGCGATGATGGCAGCTACGACTGGAACGGCGTTGCGATCTACCTCAACTGCGACGCGTTCGACTGCGATGGCGGCGACTGCGACCCTGCCGACTGCGGTGGCGGTGGTGATCCGACCGGCGGCTGCTGCGTCGGCACGAGTTGCTTGGTCGTCAGTGAAGCCGACTGCTTCTCCGCAGGCGGCAGCTATCTCGGCGACGGCTCCAATTGCTCGGGCGACCCGTGCGGCGGAGGCGGCGACTGCGAACCTGGTTGGACCATGGATTGCCAAGGCACGTGCTTCCCGGACTACGTGTTCGAGGAGTGGGTCGGCGACACCTACTGTGACGACGGTTCATACGTTCCGTATGACTACGGATGCGACGAGTGCCCACCGGGCGTTCCGTTCTACGCCAACTGCGACGAGTTCGACTGCGATGGCGGCGACTGTGATCCATCACAGTGTGAAGGTGGCGGTGGCGACACCGGCGGCTGCTGCGTCGGCACGAGTTGTTCGGTCGTCAGTGAAGCAGACTGCGCCTCAGCAGGCGGCACCTATCTCGGCGACGGCTCCACCTATGCGGGCGACCCGTGCGGTGGGGGTGGCGAATGCCCAGACGGCGAGATCGAAGACTGCAATGGCAACTGCTGCCCAGCCGAGTGGGTGGGCGACGGCTACTGCGATGACGGGACCTACGAGTGGAATGGCGTTGCCATCTATCTCAATTGCGATGCGTTCGACTGCGATGGCGGCGACTGCGATCCATCTGCGTGTGGCGGTACCGAGCCAACTGGCGCGTGCTGCGTCGGGACTTCCTGCTCGGTCACAACCGAGGCAGACTGCGGCGGCGCCTATCTCGGCGACGACACGGACTGCAGCGGCGATCCGTGCGGCGGCCCGGATCCGACCGGCGGCTGCTGTGTCGGCACCTCCTGCTCGGTCACGACCGAAGCAGACTGTGGTGGTGATTATCTCGGCGACGACACCGACTGCTCGGGCGATCCGTGCGGTGGTGGCGGCGGCGATGATGTCGCGATCGCCTACAGCGTTTCAGGCATCGATCGACTCTCGATCGATCAACCCAACTTCACCATTGACGTGTTCGCTGAACTGCCCGCAGGTTGGCGACTCGACGCGGTGGCGGGCAACAGCGCCCAGCAGAAGACGATCGCCTGCAGCACATCCTTCTATCAGGATGGCTACGGCGGCCCGACATCGCTGGACGTGAACCCCGAGTTCTACGAACTGGCTCCGGATCTTGAGTGGGATTCCCGCGTCACCATTGGTGCAATTGACTCGTCAGGCAATCCGTTCGACGAGAACACATTGAACCACATCGGTATCGACTGGACTGACTTCGAAAACGGCGGCGATCTGTCCGCGGACAACGGCGTCTGGTTTGTCATTCCAACCGATGCGCAGGGCGTCAGTCAGTCCTTCATTGCGGATGACTGCTCGGAGCGCAACGGTGTGCTCATTGCCCGATTGACGGCGATGGAAATGAACGCGGAAGTGCTCGTTGAGGCCCTGTTCCAGGGCCGCACCGATACGGATGAGGTCTGGCAGGCATCGGCCGGTGGGTACATCACCTACTCGGGCGAGCAGGACTGCAACCTCAACGGTGTGCCGGATGCCTGCGATATCGCCAACGGCACCAGTGATGATGCCAACGGCAACGGTATCCCGGACGAGTGCGACAGCAACTGCTCCGGCGATGTCGATGGCGATGGCGACACGGATGTCGATGACGTCCTGACCATCATCAACGGCTTCGGCGTTACATATGACGTCGATGACCTGCTCGATTGCATCGCGGACTTCGGCTGCACCGGCTGATCTCCGTTCCATCGTGTAACACCAATGGCGGGTGATTTATCTGCCTGTCACAAAGCCGTTTACAAATCGTCGATCTTGTAAGTCGTTGCCCTGCGAAGAGTAAAGATTACCCGGCGCGGTCGATGCCCTCGGTATGGCTGTTCTCCGCATGGAGGGTAGGAGCCGCATCACCACACAATGTCACACCACTCAACCGAACCTGGCTTTCGCGCTCACTGGCAGTACCGATTCGACCGCACGATGTCCGGCGGCACGGGCAAACTCATGCTCTGGCTCGCCGCGATCTCGGCGGCCATGGTGGCCGTCGCGGCAATCTTGCTCGCGCTTGGTGTTCGTCCCACCGATGGCGACACGCTGAGCTACTCGGACGCCTTCTGGTCCAGCCTCAACATGGCGCTGGACCCTGGGGCGGTGGAAGACCCGGGCTGGGCATACCGGCTCGTCATGCTCGGCGTTGCGATCCTGGGCGTATTGATTGTGAGCACGATCATCGGTGTGCTGACCGCTGGAATCGAGGGCAAGCTCGACGATCTTCGCCGCGGCCGGTCGCTCGTGCTGGAGTCGGATCACACGATCATCCTCGGCTGGTCAAGCAAGATCGCTGCCGCCGTGCAGGAACTTGCCATCGCCAACGAGAGCCGCAGCCGCGCGGTCGTCGCCATCCTCGCCGATCGTGACAAGGTGGAGATGGAAGAGTTCCTCGCCGATCGCGTCTCGGACCTCGGACCGACCGAGATCATCTGCCGCCGAGGGGATCCGTGCGACCTCGCGGACCTGGCCATTGTCAGGCCGGACCATGCCCGCAGCGCCATTCTGTTTGCGGGAGATGGCGCAGAAGGCGATGCGCTCGTGCTCAAGCGATCGCTGGCGCTCAAACGGCTCGCTGAGCACAACGGGCTGCACTGCCCGGTCGTCGCGGAGGTCATCGACCGCGAGAATGGCGACGCCGTCCAGCGGGTCGGTGATGTGCGCGTCGTGGAGCCGGCACAACTCGTGACGCGTGTGCTCCTTCAGGCCGCAAGACAGCCGGGTCTGAGTCTGGTGTACGACGAGCTTCTGTCATTCTCCGGCTGCGAAATCTACTTTCACGCCGCAGACACGCTGGCGGGCAGAACCTTCGGCGACGCAGCCATGTCCTTCCCCAGAGCAGTCGCCATCGGCATGGTGTCCAGAAGTGGGACGCCGCATCTCAATCCGCCCATCGACACGCGGCTGGAGGCAGGCGCGCAGCTCATCGTGGTCGCCGAAGACGACGCCGACATCGCCTCGCCGCACAGCGCGCCGCTCACGTTTGACGCGCGATCAATGCGTGATGCGCCGACACCCAACCCCTCGCCGGAACACTATCTCATCGTCGGGTGGCACCGGTGGGCGCCCGTGCTGCTTCGTGAACTCAACGAGTACCTGCCGGCAGGATCGTCAATCCACATCGAGTATGACCCCGCCAGCACAAACGGCCCCACCGATGATCTTGCAGCGAGCCTGACAAACCTCAGCATCACGACCCATGAGTCTCGCACCACACGCCGCGGCGATCTGGAGGCCATCGATCTCAGTGGCATCGAAGAAGTCGTGCTGCTTGCCTATCGCGACACGCTCGAGCCGCAGGACGCCGACAGCCGCACGCTGCTGACGCTCGTGCACCTGCGCGAATTGGTCGCCGCCCAGCGGCGCCCCATCGGCATTGCCACCGAGCTGCTTGACGCCCGCAACCGCGCGTTGGCCGCTCGAGGCCGCGAAGACGACTTCATTGCCAGCGAGGAACTCGTCAGCAACGTCATGGTGCAGCTCTCTGAGAATCTCTCGCTGGGCGCGGTGCTCGATGAACTCCTGACGGCCGACGGCGCCGAGCTCTACCTCCGCCCCGCAAACGACTATCTGGACCCGGACACCCCCATCCCGTTCGGCGCCCTCGTCCAGGAGGGCCTGAAGCGGGGCGAGTGCGTCATCGGCATCCTCGACCGCGACCCCGCCCGCCCCCTTCCAGAGCTTCGGATGGCAATCGACAAAGAGTCGCACGTCACGCTGGGAGCGGAGGATGCGGTGGTGGTGGTGGCGACGTGAGCGGGGTGGGGCTGGTCTTGGTCGTCTGTCATTTTTCCTGAAATCACTGCCCTCTGGCCAGCGAGCAACGCATGGGCAGTTGTTCCCCGATTCAACCAGATTCTCGTGCAACTGCACAGAACCACACTTTCTTCATCCCAAACATGGAGTCCCACAGCACCATGGCACCTCAAGCCCACTCGTTGATCCATGCCTTGTGTTTGATTGCACTGTCTGCAGGCCTCGGTGTCTCCGCCGCATCGCTCACAGGATGCAGCCAGGCGTACAACCAACTTGGCCCATTCGGAGGCCTTGCCAAAAGGGCGGTAGACGACTACTTTGACCTTGAGCTCAGTTACTCGATTGCCCTTGCGCCACAAGATAACGTCGAGCAGGTTTTCTTCTATCTCTCACGCACAAGTGACATTGCGGCGTACCTGCACCAGGAAACCACTGAGCTCGTCCATCAATTCGCAGTGCTGTTCGAAATCAATGCCAACGCTAAAACCGCCGAAGGTCTCGCTGCGATCGCTGGAGCTGCGAAGAAGCTGGATAGATCCAAAATGTCCCACTCTCAGCGAGAGTGGCTCGCAAGCAACATCGATGAGATGGGAGGCACCCTCTATGCGATCTTCCAGATCGCGGAATCGGCCGGGAGCTTTGTGGGCGCGGTTGGGGCTGCGGTCGATGATGTTGAAACCAACCCCACGATTGTGTTGAAGTACTTCAATTCTGTCGGAGATGCCGTGGACGACGCCCGCCAACTGGCCGACTCGTTACCAGCGCTCACCAATTGCGTCGATATCATCAACACGTTTATTGATCTTGGGAAGGCCGAAGGTCTGGAACCGCCCAACGAAGAACAGAGCAAACTGCTGGCTGACAAGGCGGCTTCTTCGGCCATTGGCGAGGAAGTGACATTCAGCTAGGTTGACTGTAGATGGTCAAGCGCCGCTGTGGTTCCATCCCATGGCGGCTTGGAGCAGGCCTTACGGAGAGCCCTGCACTTGGACCAACTCCACGCGAATCAACGGCGTCCCCTGAAGCTCCTCTTTGGGAACGGCGAATCGGTATTCGATGTCAACTGTGGGGACTGCCCAGCTATCCGCCGAGTTCGGCCACGTGCTGCCTTGACGGAACCAAATGCCACTTCCAAAGTCGATCTGGGCCCACGGCGACAACACGCACCGCCTGGGAGACTTCATGTCCTGCCGCGGAAACGCATCGGGGTGGAGACCAGCCGCACCCCAAGCCTTGCCCGAGAGGCACTGCTGATCTCGGCCAAAGAGCGGTCTGCCGATCTCCTCTCCTGACTCATTCATGAGCGACACGTAGACCTCCGGCGGTCTGCGGAGTGCCGCCGCAACTTCATCCCAAGCTTCCTCCGGAACGGCCCATGCATCGGCGGATCGCAGTTTCCGATCGACTAACACCACCATGTCCTCGAAGCCAACTTGGCCGTCGTCCCAGAGCGGGTCCGTGTGCCGATCAAGCAGCGGCCAGCACTCCCGCAGGCTAGCTATGCGATCATGATCCGGAATCGATACCAACCCCCAGGAGTCCTTAAGCTCGTTCTCTTCCCGCACCTCCCATGGGATGTCGAGCTGGCCCACTACGTCTGCCGCCTCAGGCGCCGCGAGGCTGTACTGGGTTCGATCAGTGCGGATCCTCTGTTTGGACGTGCCGACCTTGCCAAGCACCCGCTTGAGATCGCCGGCAAACGCCGCCCACTGGCCCCGCGTCTTCGCAAACCGAACCTTTGCAGCGAGAATGACCTCGCCGCTCTCGGTGAGGCCTGCCTCCCGGACCTTGCCAACAGGCTTGACAGTCCAGACGCGATTGGGGTAGTCGGCGAAGACCTCGCTCAGGGTCGCCGCGGCGGCCTGATCGCGAGCCTCCTTGGTGATGACGCGCGCATAGATAGAGTCTGCGTCAAAGCCCTCGCGGAACTCGATTTTGTCGGCCTTGAATTGCTCATAGATTTTGGTGATCTCGACTTCGGCCAGGATTCGCACTTCGACATGCGGATCCCCGGGTGAACCCGTGTTTCGAGGCGCACCGACAACCGAGTACGACCGCACAAACCCATTGGCGTGCGCAATCACACTGTCTTCCACCATCCGCATGTTCGCAACCTGTGTCTTGCCCGTAATGAGCGTTCCCACGACCTGCTCGACTGCAGCCCGAAGGGCCGCATCAGTCGCTTCGCGTTCCGTCGCGCCACTTCCGCGGGCGAGGACCTCCTCGGTCCTGTGGGTGGCCCCTGAACCCTGCCCACCGCTCGCAGAGTCATCCCCCGCGGGCGGTGAAGGCGCCGCCGTTTGATCTCCGGGCTCCACGTCAATCCGCAGGACGTCTGACGTGGGAACTGGAAGTACGGTCCAACCGCTGCTCCCGACAAGTCTGGTCTTGAACTGGACATACGCCCTCGTCTGCGAAACCACCTCACCCTCGTACACGCGACCGTCCTTGCGAACGAGCGTGTCGGCCATGAGGCCGCCCGCAGCGAGGGTGAGGCACATGGCGGAGAGGGCCGTCTTGATTCCTAACGTCATTCGCACCTCCCGCTCTCCGCGAGGGTCGCCGGGCATGCCGCACCAGATGCGGATGGCAAACCGGAACCCCTCACTTCAACCTGCCATGCGTCAGCGGCCACAGCCGGGGCACCCGGACGGGGGGAATGACTTTCTTTTCTTTCCTTTTTGCCACCTCAACCCACTGTCCCCGCATTGGTTACGTTTCATTTCAGGTGGCGTATCGGCTCTTTCTGATTCCCGCCACCCGCCGCCTCGCCGCATGTCGAAGTGGTGGGGTTTCCCTCATCCCGAGAGTGACGGCAAGGTGCCGATCCCGGGCAACCTCACTCACATCGAGGGGTACAAGAGGAGAACAACATGCCCGTTACCGTCCGAACCGCTGCCTCATTCTGTTTAGCCTCTGTGCTTGGCGCAACTACTTCCCTGCAGGTCGGTTGTGGCGACCTGATGGCGGGGCTCCCAGGCCCCGGAAGGACGCTCGTCGAGAACATGTTTGGGCTTGATCTCTCGTTCGAAATTGCAGGCGCCCCCTCCGATGAGTTGGAACAGGTCTTCTTCTACCTCAAGAATACCTCGATCATGACCTCCCACATTCGCCAGCGAACTGAAACGCTCGCAGGTGAATTCGGCCGGCTCTTCGAGATCGAAGCGAACGCCAGAACCCTGGAGGGCCTCTCGAAGATCGCCGGCGCCGCCGAGAAGATCGACCCTGCAACGATGACCAACCCCCAGAAACAATGGGTCGCCGACAACATGGACGAGTTTGTGGGCCTTGCCTATGCCGGCGTTGGAATCGGAAAGAGCATGGCGAGCTTTGTGACTGCCGTGGGCGCCTCTGTTGACAAAGTCAGCGACAACCCCCAGGCGGTTCTGCGGTACTTCTCGGGCGCGAACGCGGTAGCCGCAGCCCAAGGCGCGTTGAGCGACGCCGAGTCACTCGCGGCCGATGCGCCCCCGATCTTCGAGAACATCGGAAGCATTGCCGGTGTCATCTCGGACCTCGGCAAGGCCGAGGGCATCGAGCCACCAAACGAAGAGCGAAGCAAGCAGCTCGCAGACAAAGCCGCATCATCGGCCATCGGCGACGATGTGTCGTTCGCCTGAGCATGTGTCCGAGGGGCCCACACCAGCTCGCATCCTGGGCGCTCTCGGGTACCCTTGCATGTGGACTTGGTTGTCAGTCGCAGCCTGGCACCGCATCCACTCTGCCGGAGCAGCGCATCACTGCCACCGATGCCGCAGCGCCCTCGGCCCCGCCCGATGTGCAGAAGGCCACGGCGATCCTGGAGTTGTCCGCATGCGCGCAGTCGCGTGCGGATGCACTGCTGTTGGAATACCGCGAGATCGTCGCCGCAGGCAGCGACCCGGCTCTGGCGCGATTTGCGAGAATGCACGGCAATGAGCTTCTCGACTGGCTGAATCTCGCCCTAGCGGCCCGCCTTGACTCCATCGAGCCCGTGCTCGAGATCGCGGCGTGGTCGTCAGACATGGGCGACCGTCTGGACGACAACCCGGCAGCCGCCCTGGCGGTCTTCGATAAGGGCAGCCAGCCATCTATCGATGACCTCATGAACCTCATGGAGGTGACGCGAGCCATAGCACCGCCCCTCGGGTCACAGGACGACCTTGTGGCACTCCGGATGCAACTGTCGCGGCTCCCGGAGACCAGTCAATCGCCATCACTCACGGCGGAGCAGGTGGCGGTTGCTTGCCCCGCTGACCTTGATCCACATCTCATCACCGAACTGCTTCTTGTTCGTGACTCGTTACGACCTACGAGATTATGGGAGAACACCGAATGAACATGTGCCCCCTCCGCGTCGCCGCTACTGCTGCTTTGGCCATTGGTGCCCTCTCCTCAGGCTCCGTGGCCCAGAGTCGACAGGATGAGCATCTCGATCCCGGTATTGCCGCCGTTTTCGTAAAGCACCCCCATCTCTATGAAGGCGACACATGCACAGTGGTGCCCAAGCCCAATCTCAATCAGACGTGGGTGATTGCCGTTGGCGAAGGCATTGCCGATCGGAGTGGGATTGCAGCGAAACGTGATGCGCGAAAGGTCGCTGGCACGATGGCCAAACGGCGCATTGGTGAGTTTCTAGACGGTCAGACACTCTCGGGCGCGTCCTTTCTCTCGGAGTCCGAAGTCACGGTCAATGACAAGACGACGTTCGAGAGTTTCTTCAACGAGACGACGAAGTCGCAGATGCAGTCGTACCTAACCGGTGTCTCGGACATGGGAAGCTGGTGGACTGAGGACGGGGGCGAGCGAGGCTTCTATCGGGTGCAGGGTGTTAAGCTTCCGACCCACGAGGCCACTGCTGCCACAGCGCCGCCGCCCGCAGCTGCGTCGACCCCACCCCCGCATGCGGCGGCGCCTGCAGAGGGCCGCACGACTTCAGTCGACGGCGTCATCGTAGTCGTAGTCGTTGGTGTCGCTGAGTACATCGGCAACCCCGAGTACTCACGCACCGAGGCCCTCAAGGCGGCGCGCATTGAAGCCCTGAAGAAGGCGCTCGGCGTCGCCATTCAAGGCGAGCAGGTTGTCAAGGATGGCGAGCTTGTGCTGGATCAGGTGTACGAAGCCATGCCCCGCGGGAGCTTCGACGACTACGACATGCTCTCGGAGAACCACACGGATTCCGAGTACACGGTCAAGATCCGTGCTCGGATTAAGAAGGACTCCGTCATCGATACCGCCCAGGAAGTCGGCATGCTGATGTCACAGGTCGGCAAGCCCAAGGTGGCAGTCATCCACAAGGAGATGCTCGACGAGAAGCTCCTGCCGTTCGAAGACTCGGTCATGCGCATGGTGATCGATGACCTCTTCTCCCAGCCGCCCTATTTCATCAGAACCATTGATGTGCACCAACGCATGATCACTCGCAAAACGCAGGCCCCAGAGCAATGGGCTGCCTACGAGCAGATGCTTGCAACCCTTGGCGAAGGATCCGATGCCCGGGCGTGGGCATCGTGTGGCGTCGACGCTGACATTCTGGTCAAAGGCACCGTCGAATTGGACTCAAAGGGAACCGATTCGGATGGTGTGTTCAACCAATATGAAGCTAATGTGACTGTACAGGTCGTCATGGCGTCGACTGGCGAAACGATGGGCACCGTCATCGTTCCCGGGATAACCGCGAATGCAGACTCACCCAAGTCCGCCCGCCTCCAAGCCATCAACAAAACGAAGCCGCGATTGGAGCCTCTGATTGAGAAGGCCATCCGCCAGCTTGAGGACATGGCGAAGAACGGCATGCAGATAGTTGTCACCATGCGAACGCCCCCTGGAATCAAGAAACGGGCAGCGAATCGCCACGGCCGCAAGGTCCGTGACATGCTCAAGGCACTTCCGAAGGTCAAGGAGGTGCAGTACGGCAAGGAAGGCGACAACCAGAACTTCACCATCACCTTCCTCGGCACACCATCCGACTTTGGCGAACTGTTTGAGGAGTACTACGAGGACGAGTTCGGCGACTGGCTCGATGAAGAGGAACTGGACTACGGCCTGCAGCTCCGCGGCGGCAGCATCACCCTTACGCTGGAGAGGGACGGGTAGTGCCGCTGCGGACCGCCACGTTCTTCGGGCCAATCCTCGGCCTTGCAACCCTCGCGGGAGCGGAGACGTCGATCTTCGTCGGCCAGGTCATGGGCGATCGTGCCAATGGGCTCGATACAACGGTGCTCCAGCGGTTCTTGGGCGAATCCGCCTCCAGTGATATCGGCGCGGCAGGCGGCCGCATTGCCAAGGATGTGATCGATCAGATTGAGGAAGATCCGAAGTTCACTCACTTCGCCAGACCGGTGGATGTGTACGCCGAACTTCCGGACGATCTGCTGCTCATGGTGCTGGCAATCGAGGGAGCCGACGAAGACGTATGGCAGACGGCGCTTTTTTCTGACGACTTCAAGACGATCGTTTCTGCCGTCTCGCTTCAGCTCGTCGACCCTCGAACCGGACAGGTCGCATACTCCGACTTCGAGGTGCTCAACTCGGACCATCACACGACTGCAGCCGGTGAGCTCATCCCCGTAGGCCGCACGCTGCCATTGGTTCAGCGTGGCCTGTACAGCCCCGAGGGGAATGACTTTCTTGTCCCCGATGGCTCAGGTGGTAGCCGTCTGGTTCAGCGCAGCCAAATGCATATGAACCTCGTCCAGCACGCCGTTGCCATTCTCGTCAAGCGAATGCTGTCCAACTTCAACGGCGTCCCGTCCGATGCGCGGGTAGTACGGCGAGTTGATCGCAACCGCGGTCTGTTCCTGCTCAATCGCGGCCGGACCGACGGCTTCTTTCCCGGAGCAAGACTCGCCTCGCGCGATGGCGGCCACGTACTCCAGATCACGGAGAGCAGGCCGACCTATGCGCTCGCGACTGTCGTACACGGTGATGTCGAATCCCTGTCGCAATCACCGTGGTCGCTCGTCCGGGGATACCTCCCCACTACAGGGCATGGATCGACACTTACCACGGTTGGAAGAATTGTTGGGTCACCGGATCTGCTTGGACATGGAAGGCTGGAAGAGCTCGCCTCTGACGAGTCCACGCTTCGAGACAGGCTCAATGGGCTGGATGGCAGGCCGCCGCTCTATCAGCCACTGCTTGCCAGCCGAGCATCTGCTGCGCTTGCGGAGAGTGGGCACTTTCGCGTCATGTCGCCCACGGGCTCCCTCGCCCCGATCAAACGCGCAAAGTCTCGCATCAATGCCGCGCTCAATCTCCAACAGCGTGACGGCGATCCGTTGTTCTATGAATCCCTGGTCCTCCCCGATCAGGTCGCAACACTGTTTGTTGCGGCACCGGTGCATCAATTCACCAGTTACATTCAAGCTGCAACAAAGCGCGTAGTCTCCAACCAGAAGAGCTCACTCTGGCAAGTCCACGGCGGCATTGTTCTCACTGGTGTTGATCCAAGCCTCGTGCTTGCCGCAGCGAATTCGGGAACTGCCGCCAGCGGGTCGCTGGTGGAATGGATAGACAAAGATCAAACACCAGCAATTGCTCCGAAGTCAGACCATGTCCGCGTCATACGCGAATGCCTGCTCGGATCCCTGCGGACCGCTGGGGAAGACCATGTCTTTGCACCACTGATTCCCTCCGCAGTTGAAAATCTCGTCGCCAACTACGATCCCATCGACATCACGGGACGGGTGACCGAGGCCGACGAAGTCGAGGTTGTGGTTGAGTTCTTTGACCCGGCGGTGGCCACCCCAGACGAGGTGGTTGAGATCTGTGCCGAGATTGGCAAGCTGCCACTTGAACCACAAGGCGGCCGCATCACCACAATCCTACGCCGCGTCGGGCGGGCGAAGGTCGCCGAGCGGGAGGGCCGGAGGTGGTATCTGGATGTTATAGAGTGGGACAGTGATGTCGATCCTTCCGCGCTGCCAGCAATGGGCGCCGTCGTACCGCTCTATGGTCGCAATGCTCGCCGTACTGACCCGCTCCATCTCGGTACTCTCACAACTCGAGCGACAGCACCAGAAAACCATCCACTCTCAGATACAGACGCACAGCTGATGCTGTTTGCGGCGACAGCGGCCTACCCGGAGCTCCCGCTACGATTGCCGCCGTATCTCGTTGACCGGATCAACGCGTTTCACCGTGCGAAGTTCGTTTCTGATGTTGCGTACCGCGATGCTGACGCAACCATCGGCGCTGCCCAATCGAACACCGAACGCTCCCCTGGATACACACTGCACGCTGCCATCCACTCCCTCGAAGCTCCGGTTACGCGACGCGGCACCGGATCAATAGACATGACACTGGACGTGAATAAGACACTGGACCTGAATTGTCGTGTCACTGTTTCATTGACAGACCCCGACGGGCTGCCTGCATGTGATGCGGGGTCTGCGGCGACCCAGAAACAGAAGACTGTGTCCGCTGATGACTTTGAAGGCCAACCAGCTGGCCAGATCTGGCTCAGTCAGACCCTTCCACCATTCATGAAGTTCTTCCGAACCAAGAAAATGGAGCAAATGCCATGAGATCCACTCTATTGGGCAGCACGACTGTAACGCTTCTTGCAGCACTGTGTGTGGCAGGGTGCAGCAGCCCGAAACCTGAACCGCCAGCACCCGCGCCGCCCATTGTGATCAAGAAGGACACGGACTGGAAGTACACCGCAATTGCCAACACCGAAGCGCAGGCCACGCGAGACGCACAAGCTGCAGCAGAACGCAGTGTGTATGACAAGGCAGCGAAGTGGGCGGACTCGCTTATGCCCCGCGTGCGAGAGCGGTTTGCGATGACCGATACCGCCGACATGAACGCCTACCTTGACCTCGCCAAAGATGCTGCTGTGACGAGTCTAACAATCCGCGTCAAGACCTTCGAGTATGGCCGCGATCAAACCGAGGCCGTGGCTCGCGTCAAACCTGACGCGGTCAAGAGCGACTTTCGTCACTACCTCACAGGAGGAGCTCGCTATGTCGTGCCGGCCGAGCGGCCGGCGTATCGCGAGTGGTGCCTCAAGGAAACAAGCCTCCGATGATCTTCTGGGGCACAACAACAGGAGTGTATTGAGATGAAGAAGTGGATCATTGCATTGCCAATCACGCTGGGACTCGCGGCCCCGACACTGGCACAAGACCAGAGTTCGGCCGAGTCGGGCGGCAGCGAAGTCGTAAAGGAAGACTGCCAAAGCAAGGTTGACGCCTTCCTGAGTTCCAAGGGATGGTCGGAAGGCCCGAAGCCGGACAGCAGCCTCCATATCAGCGTCGGCACTGCCGCCGTGCGCGCGAAGCCTGGAACGCGTGGTTACCTCAATGCTCGCAAGATTGCATTTACACGCGCACTGCTCGACGCCAAGAAGCAGATGGCCGAGTACTTGGGCCAAACCATCAGCCGAACCATGACGGAGAGCGTCTCCGAGCCAGATGAGTCCGCCCAGTGGCAGCAGATTGAAGCTGCCAACGCCGCCGCCAGCGAGCCCGTGGAGCTCTCGATCTTCGATAAGGGCATGATGCTGCTGCACAACGAGCTGGATCAGCAGTTGGAGTCCCGGGGTGTTGACACATCCACACCCGAGGGCCAGGCGCAGGCGGCCAAGGAAGCCAAGGTACTACTCGCAGACAGGCGCTTCAGCGATGCAATTTCAACGATGGCTCGCAATGAGGTTGCTGGACTGACTGCCTTCAAGACATTCGAATGCCAAGAGAGTGGCGATCAGGGCGAGATTTTTGTTGTGTGCGCCTTCTCTGAGAAGACTCGGCAGATGGCGACCGCAATGCTTGGTCGTGGTGATGGCCCCACCAAGAAGGAAGCTGGCAAGAAGCCGCCGCTGAAGGAACAACTTCCAGCCGCCAACCAACTCGCTTGCAGCTATGGTGTCCAGCAGCGTGTCGATGAGAACGGCAATGTTTGCCTCATCAGCTTTGGGCATGGCATCCCGAAGACGAAGAGCCGCGACTCCATGAAGACAGCACGCCGCAAGGCACAGGTTGCCGCTGATGGTGAGATACGTTCGTTCGCCGGCGAAATGGTCGGTGTGAGCAGCAGTCTCGACTCGGCAGAGGCCTTCCAGGAGTTCATCGATGCAGCCGAAAACGAGTCATCGATCTATGAGAACGCTGAGTCGTATCAGGAAGTCACCAACACCGTTGCTGCAGCGCTTGACATCTCTGGGATCACCACACTATGGAGCGGCGAAGTGACCCATCCGATCACGGGCGACAAGTTCTATCTCGTTGTCCGCCAGTGGTCGCCAGCGGCTGCGGACAAAGCAAACACGCTCCGCGTTGCCCTGAACAAGATCGGGGGCTCACGCGGCGGTGCTGGACGAACCGCCCCCCCACCGACCGCTGCCGGCAGTGGAGGCAGACAGACCGCGAGTGCCAGCGGAGCCAGTGGATCCGGCGAAGGCGCGGAAGGCGACGATGACGGCCTTGAGTAGCAACACCCTTCGGCCAACGGCACTCCTTGCTCTTGCCGCTGCCTGCGCCCTTGCCATCGTGGCAAGGGCGCAGGCATTCGAAGGGCCGCCTCAGCAGTGGCTCGCCGGGGTCACCGCACCAGACAGCAAGACCGGCGTTCACAAGTCGGCCGACGGCAAATGGATCGCCAACAGCGTTGTTGTCACATCTCGCACCACGAGTGCTGACTCGGCAAAATCGGCGGGCCGAAAGGGGGCCACATCTGCAAAGGCTGGCCTGCTTTCTGCAGCAGCTCTCCAGAAACTGCAGGCGGATCCCCTGTACGGCGATCAACCACTGGTCGTACAGAGGCTCTTGAGGAAGCTGGCTAGCCAGTCTTCGACCAAAGGCAAGATTGAGGGCGCGTGGATTGCCGAAGAACGCCCGGTAGGCGAAGACAAGAGAGGCCGCCAACGGATCAATGTTGTAGTCGTGGCTCCGTCGAGTGGTATCACACTACAGGTGCCTCGTGTTGACCAGTTGATGGCGCAGATCAGCGCAAGCGCCGATCAGCCAAGTAGTCTCTCCGCGGCTCTTCTCTGGACCGAATTGCATCCCAACGAGCCAAAGGCCTGTAGACACCGCCTGGCTACTGCACTCCAGGCAAGCGGACTGACTCAACTCAGTCACGCAGTCCTTGGTGAACCGGCTCGGGAAGACACCCCTCCTGCCCAGCCACCTCAGGCATCCCTTGCGGGCCGGTTCAAAGCAGCCGATGCACAGCCCTACCACCCGGGCCCCGCACGGCGGTTAGCCCAGGCGCTGCAGTCCGAGGGCTATCACACGGCGGCCAAACTGGTTGCTCAGACGGGCACGCAGTCTTGGGCCGACTCGGAGTCACGCTCGGCGTGCGCCGAGCTTGCGGGCACCGGTGGCTCCGCAATCGCCATGCCCGCCTCGATCGCGTCACTCCTTGCTGTCGATGATCTGAGGATGGACTCTCGCACCCGTACAGCACTTCTTCACGGCGGATCCATTCCCTGGGCACCCAATGCCACGGCAACGACATCCTCAGACAGTCCAAGTCGACTCCAAGTGGCCATTCGCGCATTCGATGCGGAGCCTTCCAAGGCTAATGCCTGGGTCGTCCTTGTGGCGCTGGAAACCAGCGACCAGCGAGTCGCCGACGCCCTTTTCAGGCAGGCAGCCGTGGCTGCTCAACCGTCGCCCGCTCAGTAGCTCGCATCATTCAGCCGCCACAACACGTCACTCTCCGCCAAGTGCTCGTTTTCTCGAGCTAGGTCAATGGCCTTGATTCCGCCCTCGTCCTGTAGGGACGCATCAGCCCCCGCATCCAGAAGCATGGTGACAACATCCGGAAGGGTTGCGTACGCGGATGCCTGCATGAGCGCTGTTCGGCCGCCACCACCTCGCTGATCGACTGGTACTCCAGCAACAAGGAGATGGCGGAGCGACTCCACGCTGTCCGTCCGCCCTGCAGCCCACATGAGCGGCGTCAGCCCATTGGCGTCAACGTGAGTGAGTAATGCACCACCCTTGATGAGTCGCCACATTACTTCGGCCCCGTTGGGATTGAACTTGGCCGCCAGAATCAGCGGGCTTGAGTTGGACCCCCCGGCCGTCGCATTGACATTTGCCCCGGCCTTCAGGAGCACCTCTACGACCTTGGGATTCTCGTTACGAGCTGCAGCCAACATCAGTGGCGTCACGCCTTTCGCCGCCTCCTCGTCGGGATTCTCCTGAAGGGCGAGGAGCGTGGCCACCACGGCAGGATTCGAATTCCCACGAGCTGCCCAATGGAGCGGCAGTCGCGAATCAGCACATCGCGTCGTCGGGTCTGCCCCGGCAGCCAGCAGGTACTCCAGCACCTCAATGCTCTCATTCTCTCCAGCAGCGAGGCTCAATGGCGTTCTGAGGGAAGGTGCAAGTAAGTCAGCCTTATGAAAGTGCCCGTCAATCAGCCACTTGAGCGGCGCTGCGCAGCCCGAATGCATGGCAGCGTGATGTAGCAGCGTCAATCCATCGGGTGTGCGGACGTCCAACGATGCGCCTGCTTCACCAAGCGCCATGTAACTTGGGGATTCATTCTGCTCAAAGCACTCAATGACGAGTGAAAACAGCGGCAGGCTGCCAAAGTCGTCGGTTGCCCCGAGATCCGCGCCAGCAGCGATTAGTGTAAGTGCGATATCAGCATCCGTCGCATAGTGCAGTGGTGTGGCGCCCCATCGATCTCGAGCGTCTACGGCTGCACCGGCCTCCACAAGTGCCGTTACAACTTCAGCGTTTATGGCGACCATCAATGGAGTCCAACCAGTTTCGATCTCACGGGCGTTTGGGTCACCTCCAGCCGACACGAGCAACCTGACGTCCGCCGCGGTCGTTGCATTGTGCAGCGGCGTCTCGCCCTCCTCATTCCTAAATGTCGCATCACCGCCAGCCTCCAGAAGCAGCCTGACGATTTCGCTATCCCCAAGCTCCCGGCTCCACGACGGCGCAATCAACATGACCGAGTCGCCATCCTCGTCGACTGCATTTGGATCCGCACCATTGGCCAGCAGCTGCGTAACATAGGTACTACTCGGTGGAATCGGACCCTGCAATGCGTAGTACAGGGACTCTGTTGCGCTCTCCGCATAGCCTTGCGGTGCCACTGCAAACAGGAAGGCCGCAACCAGGCCAACGACTCGGCCGGACGCACATGGCGCGCCTTGCTGCTGGTAAGGGGCTGGCAAGGGAACCCGCCATGCCTCACTGTGCAAGGACCACCTATTCCACGCTCGCTTCACCATGACCATCTCCTGTCGCTGCGGCTGTAAGCCTTCAGAGTGTCCAAGCGGCAGAATGCCGCCGTCAGCCCATGCGTCGTGCTCGCGCGAGCGGGGTCGATCGCCTTCGAATTCTTTCGCTAATGGCCCCAAACACCGAATCATCAGGAGGGCTGCAACTGGTCCTGCGGCCAAGCACTCCCGTAGATTTGACCAAGCCGCGATCAGCCCTCCGCTACCATGCCCGATCCAGCCCCCAGGCTCCGGAAGCGATCTGGAGGGTGGCTGGCGGCGAGCGCGGACCCCCCAATGCCAACCTGCACCATCAACGACGTCGTATGTGAGTTTGAGGATGGAAAGAGCATCCTCGAAGTGGCCCAGGCCAACGGGCTGGAGATTCCGCATTACTGCTGGCATCCCGGGCTCTCGATCGCGGCGTCGTGTCGAATCTGCCTTGCCGAAGTCGCTGCGCCCAATCCTCGGAACGAGGGGAAGCTCGAGACGATCCCGAAGTTGCTCCCGACCTGCCAGACGCCGGCGAGCGACGGGCAGGTTGTCACGACGCGCAGCGAAAAGGCCCGCGCCAACCAGAACGCCGTTATGGAAATGCTGCTGCTCAATCATCCGATCGACTGCCCGATCTGTGACCAGGCGGGCGAGTGCACCCTGCAGGACTACGCCTACCGATACGGGCGATCGTGCAAGCGATTTGAAGAAGAGAAGATCACGCAGCAGAAAAAGGACATCGGTCCGCATGTGCTGCTCTACAGCGATCGGTGCATCATGTGTACTCGCTGTGTTCGCTTCACCGCCGAAGTAACCGGCACACGCGAACTCATGATCGACGGCCGCGGCGCGACCGAATCGATCGACGTCTTCCCGGGTCAGGCACTCGACAATCCGCTCAGCGGCTGCGTGGTCGATGTCTGCCCGGTCGGGTCAATGATCGACAAGGACTTTCTCTTCGCCCAGCGGGTGTGGTTCCTCAAATCCACACCTTCGATCGACGGTCTCACGGCTTCGGGCGACAACATCCTCATTGAGCACAACGGGGGCGAGGTCTACCGCCTCAAGCCCCGCGAGAACATGAATGTCAACCGCTGGTGGATGACCGACGAGGTCCGCTATGGCTGGCACTTCATCAACAGCGACGAGAGATGTCTCATGCCGTCTATCAAGGGCTTTGAACCGTTCGCCGACGATGCTGCCGACGAGGCATGGGAACGGGCCGAAGCCGCTGCACTCGACGGACTCCAGGATGCCGGGCACATCGCCGCCCTCATCAGCCCGATGCTCTCGTGCGAAGATGCGTGGCATCTCGGTGAACTTGCCAGAGCGATTGATCCGCATGCCGTACTCGGCATCGGCCCAATACCCGTCAATGGCGAAGATCACACCATGCTCGATGGGTACGTCGTTCGCGGCGAGAAAGCGCCGAACGCCCGAGGCGTTCGAAGAGTGCTCGAGTCCTTCGGCGATCCGGTGCTCGATGCCGATGGATTCAAGGCGAAACTACGAGACGATGCGTCAATCGGAGGCGTACTCGTAACGGGCAACTATCCGAGTGACTGGGTCTCGTCAGACCTTGTCGAAGCGATTGACGGCGGCCGCTTCACGGTTCTCGTTGACACCATGCCAAATGCTATGAACGGCACCTGCAACGTTTTCCTGCCAGGGGCGACCTGGATGGAGAAGGCTGGCACATTTGAAAACGCGACCGGCAGACTCCAGTCGTTCCAGCGGGCCGTTGATCCGAGGCGATGGTGCAAGAGTGAAGCACAGATCGGCATTGATCTGCTGACGGCACTACGAGGCGAAACCACCCGCGCGTTCTGCCCTCGTCAGGCCCGCGAAGCCATGGCTGACCGAGGCCTCACTGAAATGGCCCGCGGCGTGCACCATCCGCCATCCGAACATGTGCAGGCCGAGTCCGACATGCACTTGATTGTGCTGTAGGAGCTGAGCGGCGCTGACAACGCCATTTACAGGGTTCTTCGCGCGGATTGGGACTACTACGGCTATCATGCGGTCTTGCAACCTGGGGTACTTCGACCGCACACAAGCTGACGTCAGGAGAGTTGGAATGCGCGATCTTCACGGTGGGTTTGATCACATCGCCGCCTACGAGGGCAAGACTGTGCTCGTCACGGGTGGGGCCGGAGCAATTGGAAGCAATCTTGTCCGGGCACTCAGCCCGCTGTGCAAGCAGGTTGTGGTCATCGACAATCTGTGCTCATCCGCCAGATGGAATATCCCGAGCCTTCCAAATGTCATGTTTGTCGAAGGCGACATTCTGGACGAAGTCAAACTCAAGCGGTGCTACTTCGAGAGCCCCGACATCGTCTTCCATCTCGCAGCATTCTTTGCGAACCAGAACAGCGTCGATCACCCTGAGAGTGATCTCATGGTGAACGGCATGGGCACGCTTCGCCTCATGGAGTACTCCGTGCTCGCTGGAGTCGACCGATTTGTGTACGCAAGCTCGGGGTGTTCGGTTTATGGCTCCGCAGCCCCACTGCCACTCAAAGAGGACTTCGTCAGCATGCATCTGACGACGCCATACCAGGTCACCAAGATGCTTGGCGAGCTCTATGGCAACTTCTTCTGGCATCACTTCGATCTTCCGATCGTCAAGGCGAGGTTCTTCAACAGCTATGGTCCGGGCGAGATACCCGGTCAGTACCGAAATGTCATTCCCAATTTCACCTACTGGGCCATGAAGGGACTCCCCCTTCCCATAACAGGGAACGGGGAAGAAACACGCGACTTCACGTTCGTCGGCGACATCGTCGATGGGCTGCTGCGATCAGGCACAAACCCGGCAGCAATCGGTGAGGAGTTCAACCTCGCCAGTGGACGTGAGACCTCCATCAAAGACCTTGCCGAGATGATCAATGACGCCACGTGCAATGGTGCCGGCATCAAGTGGGCCGAGGTCAGAAAGTGGGACACCAAGAAGCGACTTCGGGCTGATGTCTCCAAAGCCGGTGAGCTGCTGGGATACAATCCCGATCAGGACTTCCACGAAGGGCTCATGCTTCAAATCGAATGGATGCGTGAGAATTGGGATGCCATCGAAGCCTTCAACGCCTTTGGCCCCGGCGCAAGCTCCGCCGTGCGTGACATGACGGTCAAGTCAGATACCAAAGAAGAGTGCATGCCGTGACAACCGCTGACGCCCCCGAGCGGGTCGACCTGTTCGGGTGCCAATTTGATGTCGTAGATATGCCCAGAGCTGTGGCGCGGGTTGAGCAGTTCCTCGGCAGCGGACGGTTGCACCATGGGTGCGGTGTCAATGTTGACCAGTTGATCAAGATGAAGGATCAGCCGGAGTTTCGTGACATTGTTGAGAAGTGCGATCTCGTCACCGCGGACGGCGCGCCAATTGTGTGGGCGAGCCGGCTGTTCGGCAAAAGCCTCCCCGAACGGGTAACCGGAATCGATCTGTTCGAAGCCCTGCTTCCGGTCGCCGTCGAAAAAAACTACAGGATCTTCTTCCTCGGCACAAAGCCCGAAATCCTCGAACAGGCGGTGCAGAACTACAAAGGTCGGCACCCCGGCCTTCCCGTCGGCGGATATCACCACGGGTACTACACAGAAGAAGACGAGCCACAGATCGCCAGGATGATCGAGGAGTCAGGTGCGCAGATGCTCTTCATCGCGATTTCAAGCCCAAAGAAGGAGGAGTTCGTCGATCGCAACCGCGAAGCGCTCGCCAATGTTGGGTTCGTGCTCGGGGTGGGCGGCAGCTTCGATATTGCCGCAGGCGTGTATCGCCGTGCTCCAAAGTGGATCTCGAAAATCGGATTTGAGTGGCTCTTCCGCCTCGTGCAAGAGCCCAAGCGGATGTACAAGCGGTATCTGATCGACGACCCAAGATTTGTGGGAATGCTCATCAAGCAGGCTTGGCATGAAGTGAGACATCGCGGCTCCAGCCGCTGATCACGCCGGCTCAGTCCACCTGCGTCGCCACACTCGCAATCGCCGGTGGGAAGGCAGCAAGGATGCCGAAGAGCATGGCCATGGCGCCAAAGCACAAGAACTCGGCTGCGGCTCCCGAATCGGGAGGCGCGCTGATGCAGGTGATCACACCAGCCGCCAGCCCGATCAGGCCCACAAGGAGACTGCGAAGCATGACCCGCTCTGCGGTCACAACGCCGGCCCAGAGCAATGCTCCGAGCGACGCAAACACAAACAGCGCGGCCAGTGAGGCTGCTGGCAACTCGGTCATCACCGTGTCACCAATTGCAGCAAGTGCAATGGCGAGATACCAGCCAAGACCAGCCGCCCGCCCGATCGAGCCCATCCGGCCACGTTGAGCCGCCTGAGCCTCTGCAAACGCAGTGGAGGGCGATTCCGGCGGGACGAGGTCGATTCGGGGGGCAGCCATATGCCCGGCATCGACCCGGCACCGGGCCGACTTCGGTGAAACCCATAAAACCGTCGCAGACGCTCCGCCAGATCGAGTTCTCGGGGGGCTCAGTGCATCGACCAGTTATCGCTCATTGCCTCGCCAAGGCGGTCGTTTTCGCTGTAGTCGACCGGGACGTCGATCAGGGTCGGCCCTGGAGTCGCGAGGCCTTCACGTATCAGATCTGCCAGACCACCTGCCTGCTCAAGGCGGAGCCCCTGCGCTCCGAATGCCTCGGCGTACTTCACAATGTCCGGCTCCCCAAACCGCACCCCGAAATCGCGGCCATACTTCATTCGCTGCTGAAAGGCCACCATGTCATACGTGCCTTCGGTCCATACCAGATGCGTGAAGTTGCTCCCGAGCCGAACTGCAGTCTCGAGCTCCTGAGCCGAAAAGAGAAACCCTCCGTCGCCAGACATCGAAATGACTGGCGCGCTGGGGCGCGCGATGCACGTTGCAATCGCCCATGGCAACGCCACGCCCAACGTCTGCTGTCCATTGGAGAAGAGCAAATGCCTTGGCTCATAACAGCGAAAGTGACGCCCCAGCCAGATGTAATGTGATCCGACATCACAAATGACGGTCGTCCGAGGATCCTCATCCGCAACCTCTTGTATCTGCCGAACAACATGCACAGGGTGCGCTGGCATTCCCTCCTGATGCCTTGGCACGGCTTGCACCGCGTCGATCTCGCCGCGCAACTGCGGCACGCCAGGTCGCTCATCGACGCTGGGCATCTCGGTGAGCGCATCGGACAACGCCTCGGCGGTGGCGCCGATATCACCGATCAGCTGAAAAGCAGGGCTGTAGTACTCGTCCGGATCCGCAGCGCGGTTGTTGATGTGAATCAGTGTGGCAGACGAGTCACGATTCCAGAGTGCCGGGTCGTACTCAACCTCTTCAAAGCCGATCGTGACGATCACATCAGCAGCAGCCAGCAGTCGATCACCGGGCTGATTGTGAAAGAGACCCACCCGGCCGAGATAACAGTCCGCTCGCTCTCGCGGCACGATCCCGGCCGCCTCCCAGGTATTGACGGTAGGCATCGGATGGCAGTTCAACAGGTTCCTGACCGATCGCGAAGCGCCAGGCGAGGTGCTCGCAGCACCAGCAAACAACACTGGGCATCGTGCGCTGACAATAGCAGCGGCGGCGGCGGCAATATCCGCGGCGGGGGCGCCTCCCATCGCCGGAGGCACTATGTCCAATGGCTCACCGTGCGCTTCATCCAACATCACGTCGTACGGCAGGCTGAGATACGCTGCACCCAGTGGCGGCGAGAGTGCAGACTGCATCGCTGTCGCCACCAGTTCGCTCACCGCATCCGCCGACGACACTTCCGCAGCGAACGTAGTCATCGGTTTCATGATCGCCACGTTGTCCATCGACTGATGAGTTCGCTGGTGCTTCTGGCGCTGAGGCACAGCCCCGGAGAGACACAACATCGGATCGCCTTCCGTGGTCGCGGTAATGAGCGCCGTACCGTAATTGCTCGTCCCGGGCCCGGACGTGCCGATGCAAACCCCAGGCAATCCTGTCAGGCGCCCGAGACATGCCGCAATAAACCCTGCATTCTGCTCGTGCCTGCAGACCACCAATTCAATCGACGACTCGGCGATCGCTTCAAAAACAGGATCGATTTTCGCGCCTGGAATGCCAAACACATGGGTGATGCCCGCCCGCTCCAGGCAGGCAATCAACATCTCAGCTCCGTTCGGCCCGACAAACGCCTTGTTGAACATCCACCTTGCTCCTCGATCTCATCTGCAGCAGTACCCTGCCCGCAGGAAGTATCTGCGGAGCCTACCCCATGCCACTGCTTGCCACAGCACCCGATGCAACCCCCGAACTCCTCGCCAATATTGGCTGGCTCGCGATGCGCCTCACTATTGCGTGGCTCTTTCTCTGGCCACTGCCGGGACTGCTCCGTGACTGGCGCGGCACTGTGGGTGCTACGGCGCTGGTCTTCCCAATGCCTCGGGCTGTGACGCTGGCGGGGGTCTTCGTGATGCTGCTTGGCGCCGTCTCAGTAGCCGTTGGAATCTATGGACGCGTCGGCGGCGCCGCGCTCGCCATCTACTGCGTCGGCGGGGCCTTCGTCCACAGGGCACTTGCTGCGCAGCCCGCCGCGCTCATCGACGCCCTCAAACTCCCGGACGATGCGCGGTCCACCGCGGAAACCGCCGCGGCCATCGGCGCTCTCGGCCATACAACCAGTGCATGGAAAAACTGGACGATTGCAGGCGCGTGCACATTCATTGCTCTGGCTGGAACCGGTCCATGGAGCGTTCTCGAGTTCATCCCACTTCAACTCTCACCCTGAACAGGAGACAACACGACCAATGAGCGAACGATATGACCGAGGCATGGCAGTTCTCCGCGAACACTTTGGCGCCAAAGCCGACGAATACATCGCGAAGATTCGAGACATCAGTCCTGGCTTTGCGGACATCAATGTGTCGTTCCCCTTTGGCGACCTGTACTCCAGATCCGAGCTTGACGCCAAAACTCGCGAGCTTCTCGCAATCGCGGCGATCACGTGCCTTGGTGCGCCAGAGGCACAACTCAAGGTGCACGCAATCGGGGCCTTGAAGTGCGGAGCGACCACGGATGAGGTGTATGAGGTCATCATCCAGATGATCGCCTACGCTGGATTCCCGTACGCAACCAACGCTCTCTTTGCGGTCGCGGCTGGCGTCAGCGAATGGGAGCAGCAGCAGGCTACTGACGAGTCCGGGTAAGTTCCGCGACTGTTCCCGCCGGACGGCCAGTGAGCTGAGCGTACTTGAGGAGATACTGCACGATGGTCGTCATGACCGTCGCGTGCGACCAGGTCAGCGGGCTGACGCTGATCGGCGCACCTGTATACGGGTCGAATTGCTCTGCAAGGACGCCTGACTCAAGTGATCGGGCCCGAGTCCATTCAAGTTTCGGCACCGCTGCCCGCAATTGCTCTACTGTCGTCGCCGTCGCAATCCCGTACTGCGCCAGCCACAGCGTACAAATCGCCCACGGATTGCCAGGGACGCTCGCCGTGTTCCGCGTTTCGACCTGGTGGTAGTAGTCGTTTTCATATCGCGCCACCCCGCCAACATCGGTCGCGACCGTCAACCGGTCACGAATCGCTCCCATATGCGAGGCCACCCGTGGATCACGCGCTGGCATCGCATTGAGCGCAAAGAGGCCCCACGCGCTCGCATCAAGAGTCATGTCGTGGGTATACGACCCATCGGTCTGGAGCGTCACGGTGCGTGCATAGTGCCCTGATGACTCACTCCACATGTGCTCGTTCATGGCCGCGCGCATCTGGTCGGCAGCAGCTCGATACTTCGCGCTCTCTTCGGAGGCGCCGAAGTCGTCAGCAAAGTCTCTCGCTGCCTCAAGCGCACCGATACATGAAGCGACGGTGAAGAGGTGCACGCCGTGCCGCTCTTCCCACAAATCCCAGGATGGCTGCGGGAGACCGTTGTGATCGCGGAAGGACATGATCCACTCCGCTGGAGTCGTCACCAGATCCCGGTGCATTTCGCGGATGAACTCCACGTCTCGAAACACCTCAAAGTGCCGGCGAAGTGCCCACACAACAAGAGCCGTCTCATCCTGCTGAATCGGAAGGCTGGGGCGACCGTCCTTCAACCATGGATGCCAACTGCTCGCAAGCGTCCCGGTCGGGTTGTACTTGTGAAGGAAATAGCCCTCGGGCTCGATGACATTCTGGCAGAACCGGAAGAATCGGCGGGAAAGCTCACTGTGCCCGGCCAGGATGAGTGCCTGGCTACAAAGCGCACCATCGCGCGGCCACATGTACGAATACGTGTCCCCTGCGAAGTGGGTGATGTCCGTGTCATTGGCGGCGATGATTGCGCCGTCGTGATCGACCTGCGTACGCAGAATGATTTCGCTGCGGACATAGTGATCTCGCAGCGGCTCCGGTAGCGGTGAAAAATCGAGTGGTTCCTTGCAAGCCCACAATCGCCAGTAGGCTTCGGTCCTGCGAATCATTCGCTCGGCCGTACGGTCAAGCACCTTGTGGTTGAGCGCCCTGACTTCCTTGTATGTGTGAGCTGCAGCAATCCAGTAGACAAGATGCGATTCTCCGCCCGCAGGAATCTTCAAATCGAACCCGATCGTCGAATCGACGGAACCCTGTGAGATCGCACTTCTGACAAGCTGCCCGTCCTCGGCGTCCCGCCAGGTGCCCTCGGCAGTACCGAGCCGCTTCGTTCCCGTTGCAAAGTGATCGAGCCCACACTTGCGTGAGTCGCACCCATTGACGAGGAAGTAGCTGCCGTCCTTGTAATGCACAAGACCCATCGTCTTGGGGTCGTAGTTGACCGTGTCGCCGACCCGAAAGCCGCCAATCGAAATGTCATGGTGGAAGAACACCCGAACTTCTCGCTGCGCGCTGCGCAAGTCACGAACTCGAATCGATCGGAGATACACGGGATTGTTGTAGTCGACCGCGTCTTCGCAGTGCAGCTCCAATCCGAGCCTGTCATTGCGAAGTACAACCTCGGTCACCATTGTGTCGGGCTTGTATCTGAGTGATCGCTCCCAGCTGTCCTCCTCAACCCAGGCAAAGTCGCCGTCTGCCCAGACACCGAAGTGCTGCACATGACCACCCGTGTGATTGGGCATGCCGACATGTGGCCAGTACAGATCGCGGATTCGGTATTTCCGGTCGAAGGTCACCAGCATGTCGCCATTGCCGACCGGGATATCACGTGGCATGGAAGGGAAAACTCCGTCAGATATGAGGACCAAGCTGCTCCAGAAGTACGGCCATTCGTACTGCCACGCCACAGGTCACCTGATCGAGAATGATGCTGCGAGGTCCATCGGCAGTTTTCGCGGCCAACTCCAGCCCCCGATTGATCGGACCTGGGTGCATGATCAACGCCCCCTCGGGAAGCAAAGCGGCCCGCTGCTCGGTCATGCCGTACATCGAGGCGTAATCGCTCGTTATCGCGGCCCCACGCTCGAACTGCACCCGCAGCATCATGGCTGCGTCCAGGATTGGCAGCACGGCATCGAGATCGTGGCACACACTCACTGTTCCGCGGCCCGCATCGTCAAGGCCGTCTACCAGTCCCGCCAGCGATGCTGGTGCCATTGAGGGCGGGCCGATCATGACAACGTCCGCTCCAAGACTCGTCATCGCAAAGGCCGCCGAACGAGCCACCCTGCTGCGGGCAATGTCACCGGTAATGCCAATCGTTCGATCGGTCAGATCCACAGTTCCGAGCCCGCGAGTCAGCGCGAGCGCGTCGAGGAGGCCTTGGGTTGGATGCTCACACGTCCCGTCTCCAGCATTGATGACCGGGCATTCGACATGCCGGGACACCAGATGCGCCCCCCCGCTCGCTCCGCATCGCACCACGATGGCGTCGACACCCATAGCCGCCACATTTCGGGCCGTATCGACCAGCGACTCGCCTTTGCTCGCGCTGCTTGAGGATCCAATCAGTTCGACCGTGGTGGCTCCAAGCCGCCTCGCCGCGACCGTGAACGAAACACGTGTTCGTGTCGAATTCTCAAGAAAGAGGTTGGCGATAATCCGGCCTGCAAGCGCATCGCGCGGACGCGCTTCGCCGGTCACGACTGGCAGAAGCGAGGCCGCCGATTCAAGCAGACCAACGAGCCGCTCGCGGGAGATCTCCCGCAAGCCGAGCAAGTGCCGCGTACTGAGGCTCGTCATTGCCATCCGGGGACCCATGGTATCCGGCAAACGGTGCCGCCGGGCGTCAGGTGAGGTAACCCAGCAACTCCAGAAGATCGTCGACTGAGACCTGCCCGTCACCGTTGAGGTCACCCGAACAACCCGAACACGGGCCCCACTGCGAGAGCAGAATCAAGAGGTCATCGATCGTCACGAGCCCGTCGCCATTCACGTCACCGGGCACCTCCACGATCTCATCCAATTCAATCGTGGTGGCATCCATGACAACCGGAGGCGACATGCCTCGGGCGACATAGGCATCCCATGCGACTTGTCCTCGGTCATCGGTGACGTTGGCGTCGCGCAGGAATTCCATCATGTCCCGCGTTGTCGTCTGAAAGTACATCGTGACGACGGCCTCAACGGCACCCTCCGGGATTTCAAATGCGGTATCTGACCAGTGCTGACCATCCACATACGTCGCGCCGACCGGCTCGGCATGAATAGCTTCAAAAGCTGCGTTTGTGAATCCGACTGGCGGAATACGGTTGTCCTTGGTCACATGGTCACAGAGAACCAGATGGTATGACTCGCCCGTGTCGACTCCGGTGGCATCGGCGATGGTCTGCGACACGCCAAGGCGGGCCTCCCACACTTGGGTTGATGCCTCATCCAACGTAGCCGTGAGCCAGTTGTACGAACCAAGCTCCTGCACCACACCGCCGGACGCGTCATGAAACTCGATGTTCAACCACATGCGCCGACCTTCGGGCATACCCGTTGGGAGCTTGTGGCCAGACCAGTTCGTCACACGAATATCAAGCTGCGCACCATTCTGGCTGACGTCCATGTCGCTTGCTGCTGCGAGCATGTCTGCCGTTCGCTGCATCGACATGCTGACGATCTCGTCGGTCAAGCCTGTGTACGTCGGATCCCACAGATCGTGAACGGCGCCGATCACCCAGGTGTTGCCGCCGGCGAAGCCATGGACGTCGATGTCGTCGCGCGAGCCGATATCCGGGAGATACCAGAAACTGCAATTCGCTCCGTGCGTCTTGGGCATATGGCAATCCTGACACGACTTCATCACACCGTCGGGATGCCCGTCACCTCCAAAGCGGCCGTCAGGAAATGCCACGCCGTTGGCGGCAAACTCGCTGTTGAGCCACTCGCTGTACGTTCGCTGTTCGGGGAACATGTGATAGGTGTTCTGTGTTGGGTGAGCCGAATCCATGTCGTTGAGCTCAAATGACTCGGTCGTTTCATTCCAACTGAAGACCGGATTACCAAGGTCGTGGCACGACGCGCACACCGACGCCTCGGAGTGGTGCGGCGAGTACACAATCTGCGCCGCGCCATGCATGTTGATACCCACGTCGTCCAGAGGGCCGCGGCGATCGTCCTCGGGATCGAAGATGAAACGCCCATTGCCCGGATGGGCCGGATCGGGATAGGTCCCGTTGTCAATGAGCGACTGAAGAATGCTCGCATCCTGCGCAGGGTTGTCCACCGACGACACTGGGTCGACGAGTCGGTGGCAGAAGGCGCAATTGATGCCGTCGAAGTCATCGGGATCCCACAGGTCATCGAGATTGCCCGATGTACTCCGGCCACCGGCCCAACCAGTAGGTGAGTGGCACCGAATGCAGTACTCGCCCGCGCCAGCAGCATCCTGGTTCGCGATAACCACAGCGGCCTGCCAGACAGGGTCTCGAGCCGATTGGGCCATCATGGTGCCAGCCCAATTGATGAAGGGAGAGGTGATGGCGTCCGGATTGTCATCGTCGATAAAGCTGTGACAGCTGCTGCAGGACCACGACTCAGAGAATGGCTCCAGCCCCGTCGGCATCGGTTGGCTGCCGGGCTGGTAGAAGTCCTCGGCGGTCGTTGGCACTTGAATCTGATCAGCTTGGACACCAGCAACCAGACCGCCAATGACAACCAAAGCCAGCAGGCTGGCGGTCAATCGTGTGTCGTTCACGCGTGAACTCCCTCTTCGCCCTGAACCGGCACCGCTCCCACTCGCGCAAAACCGGCAAATCCACCCCTGACGGTACTCTGGTTCAGAAGTCCGTCAAGCACAGACCGGCGGATCGGGGGCTGAATCGATAGACTCGGGCCGACATGATCCGATCCTGCATCACCATTGCCGCGCTCGTGCTGGCTGGCTGCTCCGCGCACCAGGGTCCCGAGGTGCTCACCATCCCATCAGGGCAGTATCAAGAGGCCTTTTCAACGACCGTCGATCTGGTCCGCCACCGGGGCTGGGAACCCGAATTCATGGACCGGCGCAGCGGCGTGATCGAGTCTGGTTCGGTCCAGGCTGGCTCGCTGATTGAGCCGCTCAGGCTCAATACCGAAGACTTCGACACCATCGTCGAGAATACGTTCTCCAAGACTCGAACCCGAGTCCGGATTGAATTCCGGCCCACTGGAACCGCCACGCTTGCCCAGTCCAGCCAGCCGGAACTCGACATCCCGGACTATGTGGCCCGCCAGGGGCTGGAGGATCTCACCCGGCTCGATCAACCGCTCGACCTCAGGGCCTGGGTCTACGTCGAACACGGCCACAAACCCAACGTGATGCGGAGTACCTGGAGCCCCAAACTCCTCGCCCAACCAAAGCGATCCGGCTACGACGGTCGCTGGGAACAGCCGCCAGGGGGCGTCTTCTGGGTCCCTACCAGCCGGGATCGGAACGCAGAGCAGAAGCTGCTCGCGGCCATCGAGAAGGCCCTCCAGATCAACCAGCCTGTCCAGACGGAATCTGAGCCGCCAACAGGTTGAATCCCCACGAGTCTCGCAGATGGGGCCTTGCATGCCCCGAGGGTAGTGGTACGCTCAGGTGTTCACTCCACTGTGGTTATTGGGGATATGAGGAGCGCAGGAGCAATGAGATCGTCTGTCACCGCAGCAGTGATTGTGGCCGCCGCCACAGGCAACGTCTTTGGCGACTACCGCGAACAGTGCGGATGGGATGACCTTGTTGCCCGCATTGGTCTGGAAAACGTACCGACCGGTGACAGCGTCATCGTCGGCCAGGTCGAGGCTCCCAATGGTGACGGGTATTACATGCCCGACGCAGACGATCCTGAATTCGACGGCAAATACCTCATCCGCCGCTCGGGCGGATCGACCAACAGCTCGTCCCATGCGACCACGGTCGGCGGCCTCTACTACGGAAACACCACAAGCATGGCATCGGGCGTATGGTTCATCAATTGCTTTGAAGTCAATCATTGGTTGCAAGCTGGATACCTCAATGTGGGCACCGGCTCGACTCCGCCGCTGGACACGATGGGCGCTCAGAAAATCTGGAGCCACTCATGGGTCGGTTCATTTGGAAACACGACCTATGACCACGAAGGGCTGCGGCGGGTGGACTGGATCGTTGACCGAGACGATGTCGTCATCTGTGTCGGCCTCAACAACGGCGCCGAGCAAGTCCCGCTGCTGAGCTACGGATTCAACACGATCGCCGTCGGGCGACGCGATGGCGATCACTCCGCGGGCGATGTCCCGGCACCGTACGAAGGCGAAGGACGCATGCGTCCCGATATTTGCGGGCCGCAGTACACGACAAGCTCCGCAACTCCTGTCATCTCGGCAGCTGCAGCAATGCTCACCGAGATGGTCCGCGATAGTGCCGACCTTCCAGCGGAAGGAGAGGCAGCCGAAACGATTCGAGCAACTCTGATGGCCTCGGCCGATCACAACGGCGCCCAGGGTGCCGAATGGTCGAACAACGCGCCGCAGGACGGACCCGAGCGCGGGCTCACCACCCGGCCGCTTGATGAGGTCGTTGGCGCTGGCCATCTGAATGTGGACCGCGCGCACCAGATCATCTCCGGCGGGCGAACCGAAGCAGGCAGCAGCTCCGGCACTGCTGGCGCCGCCACCACACACGGATGGGATCTGACATCGTTGGACCTCGGAGATGAAGGTTGGTGGCAATTCAGCTTTCCGGAGGGTTCATCCAACCTTTCCATCGTCGCGGCGTGGAACCGAAATGTCGCCTCAAACTTTGGCAGCTACAGCCTGGCCGATGTCAACATCGAACTCTTTGTTGTTGAAGGATCCGACCTGCTGCCGCTTGTTGGCGATGACCTGAGTTTCGCCAGCGGCAACGTCGCAAGCACCAGCGATGTCGACAATGTCGAGCTCATCAATGTCCATGGTCTGGAGCCTGGCACGTATCTGCTCCGCGCCCAGCGGGTTGATGCAAGCGGTGGCGCCTCTGATATCGCCGTGGCGTGGTGGTCCGAGTCGGAGACAGGCGGCCTGCCGGGCGATCTCAACGGCGACGGGTTCGTCGGAGTCGATGACCTGCTCATGATGCTCGCAGCCTGGGGCGACTGCGTCGGGTGCCCCGAGGACCTCAACTCAGACGGTCAGGTGGGCGTTGATGATCTGCTCCTGATGCTCTCACTCTGGTCATGAGAACTCTCGCGGTCTGCCTCTGCATCGCAGCCGCCATCACGCCCTGCGGTGCCGACTATCGAACCGTGTGCGGCTGGACCGATCTTGTAGAGAGACTTGGCGAAGACAACGTCCCACGAGGAGATGGTGTCCACATTGCCATGGTTGAGAGCGATGACGAAGGCAACTATGCGCTCGATGACTGCGCGCCGTGGGCCTGCGACCCCGAGTTCGCCGGCCAGTTGATCACACAGAAATCCGGGGAGACAGGCAAGTCCAACCATGCCTACTCGGTCGGTATCAGATTGTGCGGACATAACTCAGGAATGGCCCCAGAAGTACTGCAGGTGCAGTGCTATGAAGTCAACGGATTCCTCTCGGATGACTGCCTGAATACGGGTGGTGGATCCACGAAGCCTGAAGTCTCAGGCGCCGTCAAGGTCTGGAACCACTCGTGGGCTGGTGACGCAGGATCGAACACTATCAACAACGAAATCTCGCGCCGAATTGACTGGATGGTCGACTCGCACGCAACCAGGCCGGTGGTGTGCGTCGGACTCAACAACGCCGCGCAGCAGACACCCCTTCTGGCAAACTGCTTCAATGTGATTGCCGTGGGCCAGCGGAATGGCGATCACAGTCACGGGCCAGTTCCGACCGGGTATGACGGCGATGGCCGGCAGCGGCCAGACCTGTGCGGGCCCGAGGTCACAACAAGCCACTCGACTTCGCCCGTGTCCGCTGCAGCAGCGATGTTGATTGGTCTGGTCCGCAGCGACGATACGCTCCACGAAGATGGCGAGCAACCGGATGTCATCAAAGCCATCCTCATGGCATCCGCCCAGCACACAGGCACTTTCGGGAGCGGTGAGCTGTGGTCCAATGTGACGCCTCAGGATGGTGACGACCGCGGACTCACAGCGACGCCGCTCGACCCCGTCATGGGTGCAGGACTCCTTGATGTTGATCGTGCACATGTCATTCTGACGGCAGGTATGCAGACTGCCGGTTCAGCGACAGCAGCAGGGTGGTCAAGAGAAACACTCGGCGCAACAGGTGCCGCCGAGTGGCACTTCAACGCACTGGCATCGACCGACGTGTTCGTCGCCAGCGCCGCATGGAACCGAAGTGTGTCCTCGAACTTTGGTTCGTGGTCACTTGCCGACTTCAACCTTGAATTGCTGCGATTCGTCGACGGCAGACTTGAATCCATCATTGGCGATTCTGGCATCGACGTGTTTGACAGTGGTAATGTCCGCAGTGCAAGTCAGGTCGACCCGGTCGAACACCTCTACGTCACTGGCCTCGCCGCCGGCCACTACGTCCTGCGTCTGGAACGGGCCGATGGTGGTGGTGGTGACAACGACGTCGCACTCGCCTGGTATACCACCGGCGAAGTGATCAACGCTGATCTTGATGGGAATGGCAGTGTCGGGGTTGAAGACCTGCTGTCTCTACTGGAAGCGTGGTCAACATGCGCACCATGCCCCGCAGATCTCAATGAAGATGGCGTTCTCGACCTCGACGACATCCTGCTGCTTATCGAGCGGTGGGAGTACTGATCGAGGCACTCGCGGCATCTCTGCACACCACATCGACAACACATGAGAGGAGATGACGCTGTGGGCTGAGGCAGTCCACTACCATGCCCGGCATGCGGCGCGCCCGGTTTGGTTCCTATCTCCTTCTCGCTCTGGTCCTCGCCGGCTTTGCTGTTTTTCTAATCTACCCCATCTGGCTCACCGTCGCGGTTGGCTTTGAGGCAAAGGGCGGAGGGTTCACGCTGCACCACGTGCTCGAAGTCCTGCGTGATCCGTCCACCCGGACCGGATTACTCAATGCACTTGGAATCGCCGTCTGCACAACGACAGCCGCCATCATCATCTCGATTCCACTGGCACTCGTATCCGTCAAATGTGACTTCCCGGGTAAGACGGCGTTCAATGCCGTCATCCTCGTACCCCTCATTCTGCCACCCTTTGTCGGTGCAATCGGCCTGCATCACTTGCTTGGACGGCATGGTGCCATCAGCGAACTGCTCATTTCGCTCGGACTGACCGACCACGGCGTCGACTTCATCGGCCAGGGTGGATTCTGGGCCATCGTGCTCATTGAAGCCCTTCATCTGTACCCCATCATCTACCTGAACGCAGCGGCTGCGCTGGCGAATCTCGACCCGGCGCTCGAAGAAGCTGCTTCCGGGCTTGGCGCATCGGCGTGGCGGCGACTTCGGCAGATCGTGCTGCCGCTGATCAGGCCTGGACTCTTTGCCGGCGGAACGATCGTGTTCATCTGGTCGTTCACCGAATTGGGAACGCCGCTGATGTTCGACTATCAACAGGTCACACCTGTCCAGATTTTCAATGGCATCAAGGAAATGGAGGGCTCCACACAGCCCTATGCCCTCACGGCAGTTTTGCTCATCGTGGCAGCTGGTACCTATCTCATCGGAAAGGTCTTCCTCGGCGGACGATCCAGCACGATGTACGCCAAGGCCTCGATCCGGTCTGTACCAAAGCGACTCGGGACGTTTGGCAGCATTGCCGCAATCGCCCTGTTCGGCGGCGTCACCCTCGCAGCGGTCATGCCCCATGTCAGCGTCGTGCTCGCATCGGTCTCGGTTGAGGGAGCCTGGTACGACAGTGTGCTTCCGACGCAATGGACGATGCACAATTACGACACCGCACTTTCACATCCACTTGCCAGTGGTTCGATCCGCAACAGCCTTCTGTACTCGTCGCTTGCTGTCGGAGCCGACCTGATCATCGGTCTGGCAATCGGCTATCTGATCGTGCGGGTCAAGGTGAAAGGCCGAGGGCTCGTTGATGCGCTTGCCATGTTGCCTCTGGCGGTTCCGGGCCTTGTCATGGCATTCGGCTATGTCGCGATGACCCTCCGCTGGCCCTTCGGCAAGGATGACCCGCTTGACGGCGTAATCTCGGTTGTTGGAGCAGACCCGAACCCGGTGCTGCTGCTGGTCATTGCCTACGCGGTACGGCGACTGCCGTATGTCGTTCGATCAACGGTTGCCGGTCTGGAACAGACCAGCGGGGAGCTGGAAGAAGCCGCGCTCAATCTTGGAGCCTCGCGGACTCGGGCGATTCGAACGGTGGTCATTCCACTCATCACTGCGAATCTCGTCGCCGGTGGCTTGCTCGCATTTTCGTTTGCCATGCTGGAGGTCAGCGACTCGCTGATTCTCGCGCAGCGGGAGAGCGATTACCCAATCACCAAGGCGATCTACGTTCTCTTTGAACGTCTGGGCGATGGCCCGGGCATCGCCAGCGCCATGGGAGTCTGGGCCATGGCGCTGCTCGCCGTCACGCTCGTGGGTGCGTCCGTGCTGATGGGCCGAAAGATGGGCGCGATCTTCAGGGTGTGAGCACGCCACCTTTCGGCAGCGTGCTGCTTTTTGGCAGTACCTGAAGAAACCGCAGATAACACATGTAGCGTCCTCCGTGCGGGCAATGGTGCTCGTTTCAGCAAATGGAGGATCAAACCATGTTGACGCTTGGAACCATCGTGATTGCAGGCATTGCAATCGTCGGAGCCGCTACGGGGGCTTCTCCCCCGGAGCCCTGCAGTCAGGTCACAGCCCCGCCCATCGTGATCGACACTACTCATGAGGGACCCGTCGATATCGCTCTGGCGTGGCACGCTCCAACCTCCGATGCGATGGCACTGGACCCACCAATCGAGGCCCATGGGATGATTTGCGATGGCACCAAGGTGAAGGGGCCACGCCCCATCCAATCAGGCGACCGAGTCACGCAGGGAGCAATCACGAACACCGGCGAATCTACTATCTCGATCTTGACGACAGACGGTGAGATTATCACCCTCCCCCCGGGTCGATCGCTCTGGATTGGGGACACGGATTCACTCGGCCTGACGCATCACTGCATTTGCGAATGTCAATGCGATGCAGGATCGGCCTCACACACGATCGTCTTCGCATGCGAAGGCAATGGGGGCTGCGCAATCAACGGTACTTTGTGCGAAATCTGGGTTGGTGGTCGCCCCCTGACGGGCGGGATTACCGGCTGCAGGAAGATCTACACACCACTCCCCCCGCCAAGCCCGGGGCCCGGGTCTAACGATCCGCCCCTGTGAGCCGTGTGGCCTGGCGGGAGGACCTTCTATACTGCCCGTTTTCACCCCTCAGGCAGGCCCCCGTTTCATGCCCTACACCCTCACCCCCGCGCAGCCCTGGGACGTCGACGTCGACGACGTCGACTACCTCTCACAGCGCCCTGAGGCAGGCGATCGGTGGGTTCTCAACTTCGGACCGCAGCACCCCGCAACGCATACCACGTTGCGGGTTGTGCTGGAGTTGGACGGCGAGCGCGTTGTTCGTGTGACACCCCATATTGGGTATCTCCACAGTGGCTTCGAGAAACTTGGTGAACACCACTCATACAACCAGTTCGTCTGCACAGCGAGCCGGATGGACTACGTCGGCCCGATCTGTAACGACATCATCTGGCACAACGCGGTTGAGACCCTCTTTGACATTGAGCTGACGCCGCGATGCAAAGCCCTTCGAACGATTCTCATGGAACTCGGGCGAATTCAGGGGCATCTGCTGTGCGTCGGTGCGGCTGCGCTGGATCTGGGTGCCTTTACCGGCTTCCTCTATGGATTCAATGAACGCGAGTTCATCTACGACATCATCGACTTTCTGACCGGCCAGCGATTTCATCCCGACTACACGCGAGTTGGCGGGGTCGCCCGGGACATCCCGGACGAGGCCATCTTCCGAAAGATGATCCACGCGTTCCTCGAAGAGCGACTGCCCAAAGCGATCACCGACATCGAAACACTGCTCAACCGCAATCGCATCTTCATCGATCGCGTCAAAGGGGTGGGCGTTCTCTCGGCAGAAGAGGCGACCGCCTGGTCACTCACCGGCCCCCTTGCCCGCGCATCGGGCGTCGCCCGCGACCTCCGCAAGGACGAGCCGAACCTGTGCTACGCCGACAACTGGGACGGCAACGGCGCTGCCGCCGTGGAGTTCGATGTCCCCATCGCCAAAGACGGCGACTGCCTGTGCCGATATCTCGTTCGACTTGAGGAGATCAAACAGTCGGCCCGCATCATTCGGCAGCTTATTGACAGCATTCCCACCGGTCCGATCAACGTCGACCCCGAGGGCAAGGCCGTGCTGCCTCCCAAAGAACAGGTGTATGGGTCGATCGAAGGCACGATCCAGCACTTCGAACTCATCATGGATAACCGCGGTTTCAAGGCGCCAGTCGGCGAGATTTACTCTGCAATGGAGGCCCCCAACGGCGAGTATGGCTTCCACATCGTCGCCGATGGCGACCGGACGCCCTGGCGCGTTGGTGTCCGAGCACCATCATTCATCAATTACCAGACCTTTGCCCGGCAACTCGAGGGGCACCAACTCGCTGACTTTGTCGCGATCCTTGGATCGATCAATGTCATCGCAGCTGAGTTGGATCGTTAGGAGCCGACGCCATGGCCTGGACCGTCAAGCCCTCTGCCACGATGGAGATCCCCCGCCGGAGCGATCCGTATCTCACAGTCGACATGCAATCGCACTATCGCGAAACGATCGTTCCGCGGTATGAAACCAGGCTCGCATGCCTCATGCCGATTCTGCATGACGTGCAACGTGCGTACGGGTGGATCCCGCCTCAGGCCATGGAAGAGATCGCCGCATTCCTGTCCATCGACGCCTCCCAGGTGCTCGACACGGCAACCTTCTACGAAGAGTTCCACACGCATCCTGTCGGCGAGCACATCATCGCCATCTGTCAGTCAATTGCGTGTGAGGCATGTGGCCATCAGGCGATCATCGATCATGTTCGCAACCGCCTCGGCATTGAACCCCATGAAACGACCGAGGATGGAAAGTTCACGCTGATGGCACTTGAGTGCCTTGGCTCGTGTGATACAGCACCGTGCGCGCTCGTCGACGACGACCGGCACGATGATCTCACTATCGCGGCGATCGATCAGGTGATCGATCGACTTTCCTCGTGATGGCAAAGAAGCGAAAGCCATTGATGCGATGCCTCGGTGAATTCGCTGGCGAAATCATCAAGGGAATTCGCACGCCCGCTGACGCCAACCGCGAAGAAGTATCGCGTCGCGTCGAAGAACGAACCGAAAACGGGGTCACGCTTCGGCGGACCACCATCGACGAGATCGAACTGCCCGACGGGCAGGACCCGAGGAACCACGAAGATGTTTCTGAATGAGCCGGTTCTGACCAAACGCATTCCGACCTGGCCGTGGGGCGACCCGGCCGAACGAGCACTGATCTCGGTGGAGCAATACCGCCGCACCGGCGGATACGAGGCGCTTCGCAAGGCCATCTCGATGGAGCCCACCGATGTCATTCAGTGCGTCAAGGACTCGCAGCTCCGCGGTCGAGGCGGTGCCGGGTTCCCTTGCGGCGTCAAGTGGGGGTTCCTGCCCGAAGTCGACGGCGGCCGGCGGTACCTCGCGATTAACTGTGATGAGGCTGAGCCTGGAACCTTCAAGGACCGGCTCCTCGTTGACTACGACCCACATCAGATCATCGAAGGAATCGCCATCGCATGCTGGGCGTGCAAACTCGATACCGCGTACTTCTTTATTCGCGGCGAGTATCGGCACCAGGCCAAGGTCATGGAACAAGCCATCCGCGAAGCCTATGAAGCAGGGGTCTTCGGCCAGCAGGGGCTGCTCGGCGGGAAGACCGACTTCGCCGTCGAATGTCACCTGCACCGCGGCGCTGGCGCCTACATTTGCGGCGAAGAGACGGCCCTGCTCGAAGCAGTCGAAGGCAAGCGAGGCTGGCCACGTTTGAAGCCCCCGTTCCCGGCAATTGAAGGCCTCTTCGGAAGGCCCACCATCGTCAACAATGTTGAGACCCTCGCAGCAGTCCCACACATCGTTGAGCGGGGCGCAGACTGGTGGACATCAATCGGCGTGGACTCAACAATCGGGCAGCCACCGTCATACGGCACCAAACTCGTTGGCGTGTCTGGCCATGTCAATCGACCCGGTGTCTACGAGATTGGTCTCGGCGCACCACTCAACGAACTCATTGAGCGCGATGACTATTGTCAGGGCATGAAGTCCGGCCGCGCGTACAAGGCATCGATTCCGGGCGGTGTCAGTATGGGTGTACTCGATCAAACCGAGTTTGGTGCCGAGCTCGACTTCGACATCGGCCGCAAGTACGGAATCATGGGTCTCGGAACTGCATGCCCAACGATGTTCGATGAAGGAACCGACATGGTGATGGTCGCTCGGAACATCGCTCGCTTCTTCAAGAACGAGTCGTGTGGTCAGTGCACGCCCTGCCGAGAAGGGTCGCAGTGGGTCTACAAGTTGCTGCTGAAAATCGAGCGGGGCGAGGCGAAGCCGGCAGACCTTGACCTCCTCGTGGAAGTGGCCGGGTCGATGGGTAGCATGGCCGGCACGACGATCTGCGGTCTCGCTGACGGCACCAACTGGGCGGTCAGCACGATCGTCAAGAAGTTCAGAAGTGAGTTCGAAGCCCGCATCCAAGGCACTACAGGCGTACTCACCGCCACATCTTGAGATTCGGATTGGCCCAGGCACGAAGCGGAAGGTAGGCTGACCAGCCTGCCCACACGAGAATGGGCTTGAATGAGGAGCACACGTCCCGCCCCGGCGGCGACCTGACACGACGATGAATACTGATTGCCTCTCGCAGCCCACACGGGACTGTGATGACCGCGACGAGCCCGGCTCGTCGGCCGAGGGCGACGGCCCCCCTGAACCTGCCGATCGCCCCGCACCAACAACCACCGAGATTACGATCCAGTCGGACCATCTGGCGTCAGATCGAACCGCACTGTTGCAGCAGCGGGTCGCCATGATCGCAGCACGACTCTCTCGCGCCGTTGCGAGGATCGGAATCAAAATCGTCCGCGACTCAGAAATGTGCGAGCTTCATCGCCGGTGGCACAATCAGAACTCGACGACCGACGTCATAACTTTCGAGGCAAGCAGCGCGGGGCCGCTCGAGGTCGATCTGGCGATCTGCCTCGACGAGGCCGGTCGCGCCGCGACGAGCCGAGAGCACTCGGCCGACGAAGAACTCCTCCTGTACGCGGTTCACGGGCTGCTGCATTGCTGCGGCTTTGATGACCAGAATGACCGGGATGCCACTGCGATGCATCGTGAGGAGGATCGACTTCTTCAAGACATCGGGCTTTCGCCGGTGTACGCTGCCAAGGGCGGTGAAGAATGATCACATTCGCATCACTGCTCATTCTTGGAGTCGCCATCTGGCTCGGCGTTATCGAGCGATCACTCCGCAATGGACCCCGCGCAGCACTCTGCGAACACTTGGAGCGGACCGGCCGCGCTGCACTTCGTGACGCGCTGCTGCCTCGCTTGGATGCTGCAGCCGACACACTCGCGCTTGCCCGCGTCGTGCTGATACTCGTCTTTCTCGCCATCTGGCTTGGCGCTGTAGTCGGGTGGGATCAGACTGCGGTCTCCGACTGGTCCGGCCGGATGCTCGGCAGCGCGGTCGCCGGGGCGGGTCTCATCTGGATTGCTGACGCCCTCCTCGCTCCAGCCATTGCCCGCTGGGCTGGCGATGCGGTGCTCTGTGGAAGCCTTCCGCTTGTCCGAGTCGCCGCCGGTTTTTCGCCGGTCCTTGCCTGGCTCAGCAGATTCCTCAATGAGGTCATTCGGCGATTGGCTGGAGGACACAGCCACAACAATGGTCGAACCGGAGAAGCCGAAGCTGACCTGCTCCGAAGCATCGAAGCCAAGCAGCGAGAAGGTGAACTGGCTGAAGGCGCGGCGACACTCCTCGAGAACGTCGTTGACTTTACTTCTACCGATGTCGGCGAAGTGATGACGCCGCGTACCGAGATTGAAGGCATCGAGATGACCGATGAACTTGCGGCCATCAAAGCCTTCATCCTCGACGCCGGGCACTCTCGCATCCCTGTCTATGAAGAAGACCTCGATCACATTGCGGGCATTCTGTATGTCAAGGATCTCATCCCCTTCCTCGGCCAGGACGCCTCGTCATTCACGCTGGCCCCCTTGCTGAGGCGACCGATTGTCGTGCCGGAAACCAAACCCGTAGCCGATCTGTTGGCAGACTTTCAGCAGGCGGAAGTCCACATGGCGATTGTGGTCGACGAGTACGGCGGAACCGCCGGCCTGGCAACCATCGAGGACGTACTCGAAGAAATCGTGGGTGAGATCTACGACGAGCATGAAGGTGACGACGATGATGACGAGCCTGAACTCGTCGAGATCGAAGTCGATGCATGGGAGGTCGATGGCAGGTTCCATATCGACGACTTCAACGAGGCGCTCGGATCCGCCCTCCCCGAAGACGATGAGTACGACACGATTGGTGGCTGGTTTACCTCCAGATCCGGCCGTGTACCCGAGACTGGCGAAACGCTCGAAGAGCACGAGCTCGCCTTTACGGTCCTGGCCGCAGAGCCAACCCATGTCACCCGCCTGCAAGTCAGCCGAGTAACGCCATGAGCCCCTGTTATCCTGACGCTCAATGAGCACCACGACATCCGATCTTCGCCAGAGCACCCAGGCGTATATCGCTGAAGCCGAGACAATCCGCCAGGGCGGTGGCGCCAAGGGAATTGAACGACAGCATCGCCACGGCCGGCTGACGGCGCGCGAGCGAATCGAACACCTCATTGATCCGGGCGGGCATCGGTTTGAGTGCGGCCTGTTCGCAGCTCATGGCATGTACCAGCAATACGGCGGCGCGCCAGGCGCTTCGGTCGTGACAACCATCGCACCGGTCGGAGGCCGCATGACCATGATCGTCGCAAACGATGCGACGGTGAAGGCCGGCGCCTTCTTCCCGATGACATGCAAGAAGATCATCCGCGCGCAGACCATTGCAGAACGCGCACGCCTGCCGCTGATCTATCTCGTCGACTCAGCAGGCGTGTTTCTTCCACTGCAGGAAGATGTGTTTCCGGACACCGACGACTTTGGCCGCGTGTTTCGCAACAACGCTGTCATTTCCGCCAAGGGAATACCGCAGGTTGCCGCAATCATGGGCAATTGCGTCGCCGGTGGTGGCTACCTTCCAGTGCTCTGTGATGTGCTGCTCATGACCGAAGGGAGCGGCCTGTACCTCGCCGGACCCGCACTGGTCAAAGCGGCCATCGGCCAGGATGTCGGCAATGAAGATCTCGGTGGCGCCGAAATGCACGCCTCCATCTCCGGGACGGTCGACTATCGCGAACCCGACGATGAGCAGTGCCTCAAGCGCGTCCGCGACTTGATGATGGCTGACATGAAGACACCGCCGATGCAGGATGCGCCGATCGAATCGGCGCCCCCCGCAGCCGACCCTGACAATGTCTACGACGTCTTCTCCAGCGACCCACGCGAGCAGTACGACGTTGTTGGCGTCCTCCAGAGTGTGGTGGATGAACACTCGTGGAATGAGTATCGAGCGGAGTTCGGTGAGTCGATTGTCTGCGGCTACGCCAGAATCAATGGTTGGCCATGTGGAATCGTTGCAAACCAGCGAAAGCTCACCGACCGCGTGATGCCCGGAGGCAAGGACGGTCCCTCACGCTCAGTCAACATGCCCGCCGTCATCTATGCCGAGAGTGCCGATAAAGCTGCGCGGTTCATCATGGACTGCAACCAGAAGAACATCCCGCTCATCTTCATTCATGACACGACAGGCTTTATGGTCGGGCGCGACAGCGAGCAGGCCGGGATCATTCGCAGTGGCGCCAAGATGGTCAATGCGATGAGCAACAGCATCGTTCCGAAGATCAGCCTGATCACAGGCGGCTCATACGGTGCCGGTAACTATGCCATGTGTGGTCGCGCGTTCGATCCGTTCCTGACGCTCGCCTGGCCGAGCAGCCGCTGCGCGGTGATGGGTGCCCAGATTGCTGCAAGCACACTGCTCCAGATCGACCTGGCTGCACGCAAACGCCGCGGCGAAGAAGTGGACGAGCAGGCAAGAGAAGAATTGCTTGAGGCCATCACGGAGTCATACGACACGCAGCAGGACATCCGCTACGGCGCAGCGCGTGGCTGGGTTGATCGCATCATCGAACCGCACCAGACCCGGGCGGAACTGGCCGCCGCCCTCCAGATCGCTTCGACGTTCCCGATCGAAGGCACGTATCAGACCGGCGTGCTTCAGACCTGACATGCCCAGACGCGTGAAACTTGGCGGCAAACCGATCGTCATCACCGGCGGCGGCACGGGTATCGGCGCAGCGACTGCGAAAGTGTGTGCTGCCGCGGGCATGCCTGTCGTGCTTGCGGGGCGGCGAATCGAACCATTGGAGGCCACGAAGGCTGACATCGAGTCTTCAGGGGGGCGAGCGCATGTTGTTTCTGTCGACGTCACCGACGGAAACCACGCCAAAGAGATTTTGGACGCGGGAGAAGAAGCCTTTGGTCCGACGTGGGCGGTGTTTGCCAATGCAGGAAGGGGCCTCGATCGAGCAGGCCATGCCACGACCGAAGAAGAAATGCGATCCATATTCGAGGTCAATTTTTTCGCAACACACGTTCTGCTCACCGAGGCAGCCGAGCGGATGCTCGAACGGGGCGGCGGCGGACATCTCTTGGCATGCGCATCGTGCGTGTCGAAGTTCTCGCCCCCCTACCACGGCGCCTACGCAGCATCGAAGGCGGCCCAGGATCTGTTCTGTCAGGCTATGCGGCTGGAACTGGCACCGTCGGGGATCTTCGTATCAACGATCCACCCCATTACAACGACGACCGAGTTCTTTGATGTTTCGGCCCGCGTCAGCGGACGATCAACCGAACGAACCGGTGTACACCTCACGCCAAAATTCTTCAGGCAGGACGCCGAGAGGGTTGCGAAGAGCATCTTCAAGTGTCTTCGCAAGCCGGTTCCAGAAGTGTGGACCAGCACCATCGTCCGGGTCACCGCCGCGATGCGAACGCTTCGCCCGACCCTCATGGATCGGCAGATGAAACGAATGTTGGATGAGCGAAGCGATGGGCGTCGTCAGGGATCCTGAGCCGGGGCCCAGGGCTGCACATCCACGGACCAGCCCTCAATCGGCGCTTCGATCGAGAGCAACTGCTCTGATTCTTCAGGCAAGACCGAGTGGAGTGCGGGCCTGGTGAGTCGAATCCGCCGCTGATCACCATTGACTTCCGTCGCAATCACGCCAATTGGAAGCCATGTCGCGCGGTCGTACCACAGGTCGATACTCGCCCAGTCCTCCGCTTCCGCAGATCCGTCTCGGGGAACAAGATGCAGCCCGATGAGATCCAGAGACTCCGGCTTTGGAACCGCGAAACGATCCGGTGGCGGGTCGAGCATGGTCACTTCAAATGTACGAAGCACATCAGCTCTCTTCTGCCCAATTGGAAGGGGGAACGGACCTCCAAGCCGCATTGGATCGGCGGTATCCCCGGGGCGGACGATTTGCCTCTTGATGAACTGCTTGGCCGCTTCGTCTCGCTCGACCAGCCAGCCGCCATCAAAGATCAACTGCTTCTTCTCAGCCCGCCGCTCGTTGCTCCCCAGGTCAATGCGGTACTCGAAGTTGACCGCGAGCCGCGGTGTCGCTTCCGGGTTCGCGTCATACACCATCGATCCCGTTCGAAGTTCTCCACCCCCGAGAAGCGCGTCATCCTTGCGATATGCGACATCGGCCGTCAGCCCCCGCAGATCCCCCCCGGCCGTCTCGATCGAATCAAGCGCCGCGTGAACCGGCGACACCGGCGGCGTGGCCTGACTGGCGAACACAATCACCGCGGCGGTGCACACCATGAGTAAAAAAGTCATGCTTCATCCTTCGCATCACCGCTGGTCGGGACAAGCATCACCACGGCATGAACTTCGATGGCGCGGCCTTCGCCCACTGCGTCGACGCCCTCGTGGGTCTTCCCCTTGATATTGACCTCCGAACGGGTACATCCCAGCAGGGAGGCGAGGTGTTGGCACATCTCATCCCGCCTCGGCCCGATCTTCGGCTGCTCGCAAACAACTGTGACATCAATGTTTCCGAGCAGAAACCCCCTCGCGGCAACCCGCCGAACGGCCTCCTGCAGAAATACCGCACTGTCCTGACCATCGTGGCGGGGGTCCGTGTCCGGAAAGAGCTGCCCGATATCCGGCTCTCCGACAGCCCCCAACAGGGCATCCGTCACCGCATGGAGAACCGCGTCGCCGTCAGAGTGACCGACAGGGCCCGCAGGATGGTCAAATCGGATTCCCCCCAGAACGCACGGCCGACCACGGCCCTCTGGCTCGAGGGGCTCGAGGCGATGCAAATCGTAACCGTGCCCAATCCTGCTTGAAGGCATCCCGAGAGCGTAGCCGATACCACCCTTCACCACTGTGCGGATAGCATGCCGGGCGTGGTGGGCAGTGCCATCCGTGCAAGGAGATGTCTCAATGCGGCGTCGGTGTCTGGCTGAATGTCTCGGGTTGATCGGGATCCTTCTCGCAGCTGGCTGCACCCTCAAGGGTGGTGGCGTGCTCCCCAGTGCAGCTGGCACCGCCAGTCCCCTGACCTGGGAATCCACTGCAGCCTGCCCCAAGACTGTCGCCATCATCGATACCCGTACCGGCGAGACTGTTTTCGAGCTCGATATTCCGATGGGCCAGCAGCTTTCGGTCCAGTTCTACGAGCACAAGGACCCCCAGAAGCACCCCGAGGCACCGGATCTCATGAAGTACACCCTGCAACCGCTTGGTCGCTGGGTCGGTCACTTGACACAGTCGATCGAAGTGCCTCACGCCTGGAACAGGCGTATCGACGTGTTCTTCCGCACGCCCGAGTCGTACACCCCACCCGACCCGACGCGACCGGTTGTTCCCTTCGAAGTGCCGTTGCCCGACACCAAAGCAAAGGATGCCTCCGAGCCGGATGCAACCGGCACTGCGGCTGCACAGGACACAGACGCAGCCACGCCAGCAGATGATGCTGCGAAAGATGATGACGCGGCAGCCGCTGCTCCTGCCCCCGAGCATGCCGGGACAGACGCGCCGAAGCCAGCCGATGACGCGGCGAGTGAAGACGAACCGGCGAAATCACCCGCACGTGACGTTCCTCAGCCAGCAGCGTCTGATGAACCTGCGGTCCCCGCAGCCAGGCCCGCCGCGCCAACTGCATCACCAGCAAGCACAGGGCCCCCGCGAGCAAAGCCACATGCCACCATGACGTGGACCGACACCGGCACCACCCGAAGAGTCTCTGTCTCCGATATCCAAAGTGGTGATCGGGTCTTTGAGATCGATGTTCCGGCTGGTCACGATCTTGTCCTGCACTTCCACACGATGTGGACGCCCCCCGGCAAGTCCGATGACGTCGAAGCCATGCACTGGGAAATCGTGCCAGCTGGCACCTCCACCAAAGTTCCACCGCACCACGCAACTGTGCCCAGCGGCACGCATCGGAGAGTCTCCGAGCAGGCTGTCGCTCCCCCCCCGACCCCCCCGGCCCCTCCCCCCGCGCCCCAGCCAGAGGGCGCTGCGGCAGCGAGCCCGGATGCGGAAACCAAGCCCACTCCCGACGCAAACTCGGAGCCCGATCCAGGCGCTCCCGCGAAAACCGCCCCTCCACCGGTCAACTTGATCGATGACGAGGATGACGCCAAGCCCGCCCCTGCAAGCCCCCAGCACTGAAGTCAGCGGGCTCCGGGAGCCTGAACCAGTTTCCACGCAGCCCAACGTGGCCCTCCCAGATACAATCGCCTCCCCTGAGCGAAGCGGAGAAACTGCGTCATGACAACGCCTGAAACGACACCCACCAGCACCCACACCGGCGAGGGCTCTGCAGATCCAGCCAACGTCAGCCTCTCTGGCTACGTCATCGACCGCCTGTATGGTCCGAACCAGGTCGAGACGACAAACCCCGGTGATCCAGGCGACGTCAACGATCGCATCGGTGAGCCGGGCGCTTTCCCCTATACACGTGGTGTCCATCCCGGCATGTACCGCACCCGCGGCTGGACCATGCGGCAGTTCGCCGGCTTCGGCAGCGCCGATGACACCAACGCCCGCTTCAAGTATCTCCTCGAGAACGCCAAAGGCACCAACACGGGGCTCTCCACCGCCTTTGATCTGCCCACGCTCATGGGACGCGACAGCGACGACGGCCTGAGCCTCGGCGAAGTCGGGCGGTGCGGCGTCGCGATCGACACGATCGAGGACATGCACCGGCTCTACGCCGACATCCCCGTCGACGAAGTCACGGTCAGCCAGACCATCAACGGCCCCGCCGCCGTCATCTGGGCGATGTACATCGCGATGGCGCAGCAGCGCAACATCGACATGGCCACACTCGGCGGCACGCTGCAGAACGACATCCTCAAAGAGTTCCACAGCCAGAACGAGTTCATCTATCCGCCGGAAGCGTCGGTCAAACTCGTCGTCGACACTATCGAGTACGCCACGCAGCACCTCCCACGCTGGAACAGCGTGTCGATCAGCGGCTACCACATCCGTGAAGCCGGCTCGACGGCCACGCAGGAACTCGCCTTCACACTCCGCGACGGCATGGAGTACGTCGAAGCGGCAATGAAGCGCGGTCTCGACGTCGATACGTTCGCCCCACGCCTTTCCTTCTTCTTCAACTCCCACAACGAGTTCTTCGAGGAAATCTGCAAACTCCGCGCCGCCCGCCGCATCTGGGCAACGGCCATGAAGAACCGCTACGGCGCCAAGAACGACCGCTCACTCCTCATGCGGACGCACGTGCAGACCGCCGGATGCTCGCTCACCGAACAGCAGCCACTCAACAACGTCGTCCGCGTCGCCTATCAGGCGATGGCGGGTGTACTCGGCGGCTGCCAGAGCCTGCACACCGACAGCATGGACGAAACGCTCGGCCTGCCAACCGAAACAAGCGTCCGCGTGGC